>NZ_RBWE01000001.1:2271327-2369565 GCF_003627965.1 Desulfofundulus salinus
CGTGCCGGGGTAAAATATTTTTGCCACTGCCCTAAAACGGCCTATTCATCTCTACTTCCGAACATCGCAATTGGCTCCTGGGGTGGGCACGGCGGTAGACTTCCTTTAACCTTTCCCTGGTGACGTGGGTGTAAATCTGGGTGGTGGACAGGCGCACGTGTCCCAGCAATTCCTGCACGGCCCGCAAATCGGCCCCATTGTCCAGCAAATGGGTGGCAAAGGAATGGCGCAGCACGTGGGGGCTCACCTGCCGATCCAGGCATATCTGGCGGACATATTTGTCGATAATTTTCCGGATGCCGCGCGCCGAAAGCCTCTCGCCCCGGTAATTGAGAAAGAGGGCTTCCCCGGAGCTTGCGGTTGCCAGAGCCGGCCGGCCGGCCAGGAGATAATTTTCCAGGGCCCGTACTGCAAACGCACCAACAGGCAGCAGACGCTCCCGGGCCCCCTTACCGGCCACCCGTATGGTGGCACGATCCAGATCCACATCATCCAGGCTCAAAGCCACCAGTTCCCCCACCCGCATGCCGCCGGCGTAAAGGGTTTCCAGCAGTGCCCGGTCCCGCCGGCCCAGGGGGGTGTCGTCGGGGGGTGCCTCAACCAGGGCCCGGCACTCATCGGCAAAGAGAAACCGGGGCAACTTCCGTTCAATTTTCGGGGAAGAAAGGTGGCTGGTAGGGCTAACCGGTAACACTTCTTCACGGGTTAGATAACGGAAAAAAGAACGCCAGGTGGCCAGCTTCCGGGCAATGGTGGCCCGGGAAAACCCCTGGGACTGCAGGTGGGCTAAAAAAGCCCGTAGCAATTGGCGATTGATGTCCTCGGGCAAAACCAGGTGGTCGGGTTTTCCCAGAGCCCGGGCAAAAAAATCCAGGCCCTGGAAGAGATCCCGCTGGTAGTTATCCAGCGTATGGGGGGAAGCGTTCTTTTCCAGCTGGAGATAGTAGATAAAGTTGTCTATGTACGGGTACAAACTGTTCACTCCTACTTGCCTGCCGTTCGCACGCGCTCTCCGGGTGCTGGGTCGCTTCGTGCAAAACGGCAACCATTTTTATCCTCTGCTGGTGGCGCTGAAAGCGTCATGGGTGTCTACTTCCTTCTTCCACCCTTCCAGCGTTTCCAGCGCCCGTTGGGCCAGGGCCAGGTTGCGCCTGCGCCGGTCCTTGATGTTTTCGTCCAGGGGAGGGAATAAACCGAAGTTGACATTCATGGGTTGAAAATGCTTCGGGTCCGCGCTGGTAATATAATGGGCCAGGGAACCGTGGGCCGTCTCTGGAGGAAAAACCACGGGCCGCCGGCCCCGGTAAAGCCGGGCTGCATTGATACCGGCCATCAACCCGGAAGCAGCCGACTCCACGTAGCCCTCCACCCCGGTCATCTGCCCGGCCAGGAAAAGCCCGGCCCGTTTTTTGCACTCAAAGGTAGGATAAAGCAGGATTGGCGAATTGACATAGGTGTTGCGGTGCATCACGCCGAACCGGACGAATTCCGCCTCTTCCAACCCCGGGATCATGCGGAAAACCCGTTTTTGTTCGTCCCACTTGAGGTGGGTTTGAAACCCCACCAGGTTATAAAGGGTACCGGCAGCGTTGTCCTGGCGCAGCTGGACTACCGCATAGGGCTGGCGGCCCGTGCGGGGGTCAATTAAACCAACGGGCTTTAAAGGCCCATAGCGCATGGCATCCTTTCCCCGCCGGGCCAGCACCTCGATGGGCAAACAGCCTTCAAAATTAATCTCCTTTTCAAACTCCTTACGGGGCGCCCTTTCGGCCGTGGCCAGGGCTTCCTGAAAACGCTCGTATTCCTCCCTGGTCATGGGGCAGTTGATGTACTCCCCTTCCCCCTTGCCGTAACGGGAGGAGCAAAAGACCCTGTCGAAATTGATGGAATCCCGGGTAACTATGGGCGCCACAGCATCGTAAAAATAAAGATACTCTATGCCGGTCAAATCCCGCAGGGACCTGGACATGGACTCCGAGGTCAGGGGACCGGTGGCCAGAACCACTATGCCTTCCTGCGGAATATCAGTAACTTCTTCGCGGAAAACCTCCACCAGGGGGTGGCTTTCCAGGATCTCCGTAACTGCCCGGGCAAAACCTTCCCGATCCACGGCCAGGGCACCCCCGGCCGGTACCCGGTATTTATCGGCACAGGCCATGATCAGGGAGTCCAGCCGGCGCATTTCCTCTTTTAACAGGCCTACGGCATTTTCCAGGGCCGCAGCCCTTAAGGAATTGCTGCACACCAGCTCGGCAAAAAAGCCGGTATGGTGGGCCGGGGTAAATTTTTGCGGACGCATCTCATAGAGTTTTACCGGTACATTCCGCCGGGCCAGCTGCCAGGCCGCTTCCGCGCCGGCCAGCCCGGCACCTATAACCGTTACTGCCTCGGCCATTAACTTCTTCCTCCAGTTCCTGGGTTTGCAGTGCGGCTTGATTTTGCTTCCACCGGTGACAGCAAAGCATTGCCGTGCCAGGACTCGAAAAAGGGCCCTTCTTCCACCAGTTCACTCCTGGCAGCCACATCCCGCGCGGCTTCACCGTCGGAACCGGCCTTTTTTTCCCTGCCGACCCGGTACCGGCACTGCTCATTGACACACTCCAGTTCCTCCTGTTCACCCCGTCCCCTTTTGATTACCAGAAGACCACCGCAGCGAGGGCATTTTTCGCCGGAGGGCTCATCCCAAACCACAAAATCGCAATCGGGGTAGCGGCTGCAACCGTAAAACTTGCGGCCCTTTTTACTGCGCCGCACCACCAGTTCCCCCTCACAATGGGGGCAGGGCACCCCGGTAGGCTCCAGCAGGGGCCGGGTGTTCCGGCACTCGGGAAAGCCGGGACAGGCCAGAAACTTCCCGTAACGGCCCATTTTGACCACCATATTGCGGCCGCACTGTTCGCAGATTTCCCCGGTAACCTCGTCGGACACGGTCACCTGACCGATTTCTTCTTCCGCCCGGGCCAGGGTTTCCTGGAAGGGGCCGTAAAAGTCCTGGATTACCCGCACCCAGTCCATTTCCCCTTCCTCTATACGGTCCAGGCTTTCCTCCATTTGAGCGGTAAACTCCACATCAATAATATCGGGAAAATGCTTTTTCAATAAATCTACCACCACCATCCCCAGCTCGGTAGGGACAAGCTGTTTTTTCTCCCGCACCACATATCCCCGCTTGATAATTGTTTCCAGAATGGGCGCATAGGTACTGGGACGGCCGATCCCTTTTTCCTCCAATGCTTTCACCAGGGTAGCATCGGTATAACGGGGGGGCGGCTGAGTAAAATGCTGTTTCGGCGTGAGGGATTTGACCTCCAGGGTCTCCCCCTCGGAAAAGGCGGGCAAAACCCCTTCCTCCTCTTTAGTTTCGTCATCCCGGGATTCCACATAAACCCGGGTAAACCCGGGGAATTTGACCACTGATCCGGTGGCCCGGAAAATGTAACGGCCTCCGGTAATATCAATGCTGGTGGTTTCAATAATGGCCGGGCTCATCTGGCTGGCCACAAAACGGGACCAGATTAATTTATAGAGCTTGTACTGATCCGGGGTGAGGTACTGTTTAATGGCCTCGGGTTCCCGGCTCACGGCGGTAGGGCGGATGGCTTCGTGGGCGTCCTGCGCCCGCCCCCTGGCCGCCACCTGCCGGGGCTTTTCCGGGACATACTCGGGGCCAAATTTTTCCTGAATGTAAGCCCGGGCGTCCATCTGGGCCTGCGTGGCCACCCTGGTGGAGTCGGTACGTATATAGGTAACCAGGCCCACGGGGCCCTCCTTACCCAGTTCCAGCCCCTCGTACAGTTGCTGGGCCACCATCATGGTTTTGCGGGCCGTGAAATTGAGCTTGCGGTAGGCCTCCTGCTGCAGGCTGCTGGTGGTAAAGGGCGGGGCCGGCTGCCGGCTTTTCTCCTTGCGGGTAATTTTTATGACCCGATAGGAGACACCCTTTAGCTCCTTTAAGATCTCCTCGATCTGCGCCTGGCTGGATATTTCTGTCTTTTTATCCCCAATCTTGTACAGTTTGGCCTCAAAGGGATCCTTTCCCCGGCGGGTAAATACGGCCGTTAAGGTCCAGTATTCTTCGGGAACAAAGGCATTAATCTCCTCTTCCCGGTCGCAGATCAGCCGCACCGCCACGGACTGCACCCGGCCGGCTGAAAGACCTTTCTTGACCTTGCGCCACAACAGGGGGCTCAGTTTATAACCGACCAGCCTGTCCAGTATCCGGCGGGCCTGCTGGGCATTCACCCGGTTGTAATCGATGGGCCGGGGTGCCTTCACGGCATTTTGCACGGCCTGCCTGGTTATTTCATTAAACTCAATGCGACAGGGCGCTTTCTCATCAATTTCCAGCACGTTGGCCAGATGCCAGGCAATGGCCTCCCCTTCCCGGTCGGGGTCGGAAGCCAGCAACACCCGGTCGGCCTTTTTTACCGCCGTCCTGAGCTCCTTAATGATTTCCCCCTTGCCTCTGATGGTAATGTACTTGGGCGTAAAACCGTGCTCCACGTCCACCCCGAACTGGCTTTTGGGCAGATCCCGCACGTGCCCCATGGAGGCTTTGATGGTATATTTTTTACCCAATAACTTGCCGATGCTTTTTGCTTTGGCAGGCGATTCCACAATAACCAGCGTTTTGGACAAAGAAGGCCACCTTCTTTTTTTTCCGGTTTAACCATTATATTAACCGCACGAATCTTTTTTAAAAATGTATGAAGACCCCGTGACTTTAGAACCGGGAGGGCTTTTCACGCCGGGCGTAGAGCCGGCCGGGAAACTGCCTGACCAGGCCCTTGACCTCCAAAAACATCAGGGCGGACAACACCTGTTGCGCGGCCAGGCCCGTATTTTCAATAATTATATCCACTGGCACGGGGTCACCAGATAGCATCCCGTAAACCGTTTCCTCCCCGGCAGTAAGCCCGGGCATTGCCGGGGACTGAAGATGCTTTCCCGGGAAAAGGCAGGTGATGCCCAGTTCCTCCAGGACATCCGCCGCGCTTTCCACCAGCCGGGCACCCTGCTTGATTAACTGATTGGGACCGCGGCTTTGCGGGCTGGTTACGGGGCCGGGCACGGCCATCACATCCCGCCCCTGGTCCAGGGCCAGGTCCGCCGTAATGAGGGCGCCGCTTTTTTCTGCGGCTTCCACCACCACCGTAGCCCGGGATAAACCGCTGATGATCCGGTTGCGTACCGGAAAGTGCCACGCCTCAGGGGGAGAACCGGGGGGAAACTCGCTGATCACCGCCCCGGCTTCGATAATGTCTTCCATTAGCCGCTTGTTTTCCCGGGGGTAAACCACATCGACGCCGCAACCCAGCACGGCCACCGTCCGTCCCCCGGCCGCCAGGGCCCCCCGGTGGGCAGCGCTGTCAATCCCCCGGGCCATGCCGCTCACCACGGTTACCCCCGCCCGGGCCAGTTCCCCGCCCAATTTCTCGGCCACAGTCACACCGTAGGGGGTGGGCCGCCGGGAACCTACGACGGCTACCGTCTGCCCACCGGGCGGGGGCAGGGTACCCCGGACAAAAAGACCGGGCGGGGGATCAAAAATGACCCGCAGCAACTGGGGATAGTCACTATCCTCAAAGGTGATATAGGTTATGTTTTGTTCCTGTAACCGGGCCAGCTCTTCCTGGAGATCCAGTTCAGAGCGGCGGCGCACCAGGTGTGCCGCCCCCCGGGGCTCAAAACCGCCCCTGGTGACCAGAGCTTCCCCGGAGGCCATCCAGGCTGCCTGGGGGGAACCAAACCGTTCCACCAGGTTCCAGATGCGCTTGGCACCACCGGGCAGGAGATACTGCCAGCCCATCCAGTAGATTTTCTCATCCACCATGCTCACCTCGGATTGAAAAGGCATTCGGGAAAGAAAGGTAAAACTCCTGCCCCAATGGGAAAAACTTTTTCTTAAATGCGGGTATGACCCATGGGCCCGGCCGCCATATCCAGAATGCCATCCAGACTTTGTTCCTGCACCAGGAGGTCTCTGAAAAGATCTCCGGTTTTCTTTAAGCGCTCAAAAATTGTATTTATGTTAAAGTCGGCCGGGTTCACGTTCAGGGCTTCAACCTCCGACCAGGTGAGAGGGGTTGAAACGGGGGCGCCGGGCAAAGGACGCAGGCTGTAAGGAAAGGCCATGGTTTTACCGCGACCGTTTTGCAAATAGTCCAGGTAAACCTTCCCCTTTCTTTTGGGCACTGTGCGTTCCAGGGTGGTCCGGGCGGGATAGGCCCGGTTGACCAGCTGGGCGATATACTCCATGGCCCGGGTGACATCCCGGAAGGGATATGCCGGCTGGATGGGGATAAACAGGTGCAAACCCCTGGCCCCGGATGTTTTGGCGAAAGCCTGGAGGCCAAACTCCGCCAGGGCCCGACGCACCAAAAGGGCCACCTGCAATACATCCCCGAAGGTCGCTCCTTCAGCCGGATCCAGGTCCATTACGGCAATATCCGGGCACTCAATATTGTCCCGTGTAGAGAGCCAGGCATGCACTTCAATGCAGGCCTGGTTGGCCAGCCAGAGCAAAGTAGCCAGATCGTTACAGATTATGTAATTTATTACCCTCTCCGAGTGGTGAACGGGAAAAGTTTCAATCCAGCCGGGCGCGTAATCCGGACATTCCTTCTGGTAAAAGGCTTCCCCGCTGATGCCGTCGGGATAGCGTTTCATGACCAGGGGGCGGTTATGAATATACGGCAGCAAAAAGGGAGCTATATCGCTGTAGTATTTTATTAAATGAGCCTTGGTTAAACCTTCTTCGGGCCAGAACAGCTTGTCCAGGTTGGTGAAAGAAAGGTTTTGTCCAAAAACCCTGATCATCTCCAGGTCCACGTTTTTTACCCCCCCCTCACCTTATTATGCTTTTTGAAAAATACTTTTAAAAGGCAGGGGTGGGGAATGAATGAGCAGAATGCCCCAAACAGACATCAGGCTGCATCATTTGATGCAGCCCTTTGCCGGTTTTTACTTTGGATTGGACCAGCAGAAGAAGCCATCCCCAAAGAACAGTAAGAGCAAAATCAGGAACAGGATAAAGGAAAAGTAGCCGCCGTAGGGATAGGAACCGCTCATCAAACCACCCCTTACTTTTAAATTGCTCCTTAAAGTAGGTTTACCTGGGGTTACCGCAGAAAAACCCATCTCCGAAGAATAGTAAGATCAGGATCAGGAACAAGATGAAAGAGTAGTTTGCTGGATAAGCACCGCCTAAACCATAACCCATTTGGAGTCCTCCCTTCAGTCTTTGGTACCATATTATGGAGCATTCCCGGCAGTGGTGACAGCGTAAAAAAATTTTTCTATTCAAAAAGGTAATGGCAATCCCTGGGTGATTTGTCAAGGCGCAATCCGCGGTAACTGCAATGCCGGAGCAGGCCGCCGGCGGTTAAGGTGAGATACTCCACGGCGCAAACCAGCACAGGTTCCACCGCAATGGTTCGCCGGGCCTCTACCGGCGGCAGGGCCAGAACGGGCCGGGGTATAACGAGGCGGGATAACAGTTCCAGCAGGTGTTCCTCCTCTTCCCGGTTGAACCCCGTACCCACCTTGCCCTGGTAAACAAGCTCCTCGCCCCGGTAGCCACCCAATAACAGGGCACCGAGACGCCGCCGGCCACGCCCCGCCTGGTAACCGCAGATGACCAGATCGGCCTCTTTGGTGTGGCGGAATTTGCGCCAGTAAGGGGAGCGCCGGCCGGGAAGGTAGGGGCTGTCCAGATGCTTGGCCATGACCCCTTCCAGACCCCGGGCAACGCAGGCGGCAGTAAAGGCCCGGCCTTGATGCAAAACAAATTCAGAAACCAGCACCTGGTCACCGGGCTTAATCATTTCCGCCAGGAGTTCCTTGCGGCGGCGTAAAGGTTCGTTCAAAAGGGAGCGGCCACCGGCATAAAGTACATCGAAAGCCATAAGAATGGCAGGGTGCCGGCGGGCCATACCCTTTATCTTGAGAGGATCTTCCAAACGTCCCCGGGCCTGCAGGGCGGCAAAAGAAGGCCGGCCATCCTGAAAAATAACGATTTCCCCGTCAATAATGGCCGGCTGCTTTTTAACACATTTATGGAGCTCCTCCAATTCCGGAAAGGTGGCCGTGATATCCCGCAAGTTGCGGGAGCGTAACAGCGTGCCGCCGTCCAGGTAGGCCAGCACGCGGTAACCGTCCCATTTAACTTCGTAGAGAAAATCGGGGCTGTCAAAGGGCCGGGATGATGTGGCCAGCATGGGCTTCAGGAGGGGCAGGGATACCTGTTCTTCCACCTGGCGCTCTACCCTTCCCCTGCCGCCTTCTTGCGCCCCCGGCGACGGCTTTTTTGCGGCTCCATTTCTCCCTCTCCCGGAGCTTCCCCGGCTGCTTGCCGGCCCCGTTCCCTTTTAGCCTTTTCGATGCTGGCCTTCAAGGCCTCCATCAGGTCCACCACCCTGGCCGCTTCCGGCCGGGTGGGCTCGGCCACCTGCCGGCCGGCCACCCGGGCCTGGATTAATTCCATAAGCGCATGACGGTATTCATCGGTATATTTCTCCGGGTCAAAGGAAGCCGTAAGGCTGTTGACTAAATTTACCGCCATCTGCAGTTCCTTTTCCGGCACCTCCACCCGGTAGTGCAATTCTTCAATGCCCCCGGCATCCCGTACCTCATCGGGATAAAACATGGTGCTCATGGACAACACACCCCTGGCCACCCGCAACACGGCCAGGCTCACCTTGCTGCGGATGGTCACCCGGGCCACGGCCACCCTGCCGCTTTCTTCCATGGCCCGCTTTAAAAGCTCGTAAACCTTTTCCCCACCGCCGGCGGGGGCCAGGTAGTAGGCTTTGTCGTAATAGATGGGGTCTATTTCCCCCAGTTCCACGAAATCCATGATTTCAATGTTGTGCCCGTCTCCCCCGGGCAAAGCGTCAAAATCTTCTTCCCGTAAAATAACATAGCGCCCCTTTTCATACTCATATCCCCGTACCAGTTCCTCCAGGGGAACTTCTTCTTCGCAGTAGGGACAATAGCGCCTGTACTGAATGGGGTTTTTGCACTTTTCGTGTAAATAGTTAAACTTTACATCCTTTTTTTCCGTAGCTGCGTACATTTTGACGGGCACGTAAACCAGGCCAAAACTAACCGCCCCTTTCCAGATCGGACGCAAACGCCGCCACCCCCAGACAAAAAATGTTGTTACCGGCCCGCTTTTAAGCTAGGATGGCCTTAATACCGACAAATTATGAAGTTATCCGGCGAGTCCTGCCGGACATGCAAACAGCAACGCGGTATGCCCTGGGAGTAAATATTCAGTAAAACCGTTATAACGAGGATGCGGCGCTGTCCGGAGCGAACGACTTGCGAAGCGCCGGTAACAGCACCCGGTGAAGCGAGGCCGCCGGCTCGGCTCTCGAGGACGCCAAACGAAAACAAATGGAAGAACACCTATTGGTGACACATCGGGCAGTTTAATTATGGTCGGGAGGTAACAGTGTCGATGGTAATCCGCAGAGAGCCAGAGCCGGCCCGAAGCGAACCGTGGTGCTGTCGGCGCGAAGCACTGGAGTGAGCAAGGACAGCGCCGCATCCAAGCGGATTCACTGAACATTTACCCCTGGGAATTTTTGAAAGCCCAAACGGTTATAATAGAAGTTACATATGTGTACCGGCAGGGGTGGTTTGATATGGATTTTTACCCTGATAGAGTAATATTTGAACAGGATGCCCTGGAATATCCTTTAGGTAAATCCCTCTGGGAATCATTTAAACGGGCCGACATTGAGGTGATTGTAACCCGTTCCCATAACAGAATAACTGGCATTCCCGGGAAAAATCCGCAAGAAGCCTACAGAGAAGCTAAGAGAACGCTGGTATTTGGCGTGAGGAGGACTCTTACCTTTCAAACCTGTAAACCGTCGGCCCATTACCAGCTGCCATTGACCACTTCCTGCCCCGGAAAGTGTGAGTACTGTTATTTGCTCGGCAGCCTGCCCAATAAGCCCTACATCAGGGCTTATGTCAACATCGAAGAAATTTTAGAGAAAGCCAGGGACTATATCGTCCAAAGACAACCTGAAGTAACTATATTTGAAGGATCCGCCACCTCCGACCCGGTCCCTGTGGAAAAATACACCGGGGCACTGGCCAAAACCATTCTCTTTTTTGCCATCCAGGATTTTAGCCGTTTTCGCTTTGCCACCAAATTCACTGAGATTGACTCACTTTTAATCTTAAAACACAACGGGCATACAACAGTTCGTTTTAGCGTAAATACTACCAGAATAATAAAATCCTTTGAACATGGGACGCCGAAGCTGGAACAGCGATTAAAGGCAGCCAGAAAAGTTATAGAGGCTGGTTATCCCACGGGGTTCATCATTGCTCCCATCATAGCCTACCCCGGCTGGGAAACGGACTACATAGATTTATTAAAAGCAATTAGGGAGTCCCTCCCCGACTCCCAGGTGTTGTCTTTTGAATTTATCACCCACCGGTTTACCGTACGGGCAAAAAACAGAATAAAAACGCTGTTCCCCAATACCGTTTTACCCATGAATGAAGAAAACAGAAAGTTCAAGTTCGGCCAGTTCGGTTACGGGAAATATGTTTACGCCCCGCAGTTAATGCACCGTTTAAAGGAAACCCTCGTTTCGAAAACAGAGGAACTGTTTCCCGGGGCAAAGATCGATTACTTCGTCTAACCCGAAACGTAAGTGTTCAGTCAACCCGCTTAAGGAACGGCGTTGTCCCGCTCACTCCCTGGCTTCCGCGTAAGATGCGCACCGCGGCTCGCTTCGGACCGCCCAGCAAACAAAAGGGCGGCAGGCCGTCCCGCCAAATACGGCCGGGAATGGCCGCCGCCCGCTATATTTTTCTGGAAGTGCTAAATAAATTTTTTACTTACCTTTTCCCCATTGTAAGAGAATAGCACCTTTTTATTATCGATGACCGTCTCCAGGTGCACCGGCCGCCCCCAGAGGCGGTATACGTAAGGTAAAGTCTTTTCCAGATAAAACACATCCAGCTCCAGGCCCTCGTAACAGTGTTTCAAGTATAAATCGCCCCGTTTATTGAAATCCCCGTCTTCCACCACGATATAGGGGTAGCCGCCGTTGGTCAGGCTGGAAAGGATGCCGTCTTTGACCTTTTCCCAGTCTTTGTCCGATACCTTCCAATCGTAGCCCATCTTTTTGTAAAGATAAAGATCCATTTCCTCTATTAGTTCTTTGGTCAGGTAGTTCCTCAGGAAGGAAATATCATTTTCCTGTTCCCGCACCTCGAAGATCTTCTGCCTTCCCTCACCGCCGGAGCGGTTGTATTTTTTCCTCTCTTCCCCGGTGGGCTCGTTCCAGCGCCTTTCAATGTCTTCAAAAATTTTCAACCCCAGGTGATAGGGATTCAGGCGCACCCGGGAAGGTTGAATTACCCCGGCATGCATTTTGGCGAACTCTACCGCTTCTGCCTCAGTAAGATCTATTTCCCGCATAATGCGCAGGTGCCAGTAGGTGGCCCAGCCTTCGTTCATAATTTTTGTTTCTAACTGGGGCCAGAAATAAAGCATTTCCTGACGGATTACGGATATAATGTCCCGCTGCCAGTCGTCCAGATCCCGGGCATGTTCCATAATAAATAGTAACAGGTCTTTTTCCGGCTCCGGGGGAAACTTCCTGGGTTTCTCACAATGTCCGGCGCATTTGGGCTCATCGAGCTCCCACAGTTCATCATAGGGGGTTTCCTCCCGGTGTCGTTTTCCGCAATTCCTGCCCTGGCCGCAGGCACAGGACCCTTCTTCCTTTTCCTGCTTTTTCTTTTCCCGGCCGGCCTTTATGAAATGATAGGGGTCTACATGTTCCTGGATGGAAATCACCGCATCCAGAAAGGCTTCTACCCTGTCCTTGCCGTACTTAAGCTCGTAACCGCGGAATCTCTCGGCCGCACTGGCCATGGACTCCACCATATTGCGGTTGGTATGCTCGAAGTAGACGTTGTTTTTAAAAAAGTCGCAGTGGGCCAGAACGTGGGCTATCACCAGCTTGTTCTGGACCAGGGAATTGCCTTCCAGGAGAAAGGCGTAGCAGGGGTTGGAGTTTATTACCATTTCGTAGATGCGGCTCAGGTTGTAATCATACTGGGTCTTCATTTTATGATAGGCCTTGCCAAAGGTCCAGTGGGAGAAACGGGTGGGCATGCCGTAAGCCCCAAAGGTATAGATGATATCCGCCGGGCAGATTTCAAAATACATATCATAAAAGTCCAGACCAAATTCCCGGGCCTTGGCGGTGATTATTTCCACGGCTTCCGAAAGCTTGCGCAGCTCTTCTTTGGTCACATTAATCAACCTCCAGTTTTCCCTGGTGCCAAAGAAATGTTCTTGTTTATATAGATTATGTGGGAAGCCGGGGCGAATTGTCTTTAAACTCAAAAAGTCCCGGGACTCTGAAAAATAGTTCTTACCGGGGCTAAATTTTCCTGATCACTCCTCCTGTTTTCCTGGAGACTCAGGTTCAACACAAGCCACCATGTTTTTCCCTTCCTTTTTTGCCTTATACATGGCCCTGTCAGCTTGAGCTATCAGGTCACTTACACTGGCAGTTCCCCTGCCGCTATATTCCGTAGCCCCAATACTGGCCGTGACAACCACGTCCATTTCTGGCAATAACCTCTGCCCTGCTATCTGGGATCTTATACGCTCCAGGGCAATCTGCGATCTATTCAGGCTGGTATCCGGCAGCATAATTATAAATTCCTCTCCACCGTACCGAACCACCTTATCCGCAGCCCGCAAAGCCTTCTTTATGATGCCGGCCGCAGCAATTAAAACCTGGTCACCCGCATGGTGGCCGAACCGGTCGTTTATCACTTTAAAATCATCAAGATCCAGCATGGCAACCACCAGCGGCTTTCCCTTCCTCTGAGCTTCTCTAAGGAGCTGGTTCAATAACGGGTATAAAGCGAGCCTGTTATACAATCCTGTAAGCGGGTCGTGTTCTATCCTGTCTTTAAGCTGCAGAAGAAAACTATCAATGACAACCAGTATTTGAGCCAGGAATTCCGTAGCGCGATCTATGTATATCCACTGGACGGGATCGCTATCCCGGCGGATGCCCATTACCTCTCGAAGTGCCCTGGTGTGGATATCCAGAATATTTGCCGCCTGAACATGTTTCTCATCCAGGCTGTGTGTCAGGTCCTGATAGGCTTCCACGAGTACTCCTTCGGTTCCACCCTCACACACATATCGTTCAAGGTAATTTTTATAAGTATTGTAAAAGGCCTCTGAAGCCAACTCAGGTGCACCTCCTCCCCACCAGTACGCTGGCATCGTCTTCCGGAACACCATATTTCTCCATTATCGTAACCGCCAGGTATAGGCCATCCTGTCGCCACAGATGTCCGTCACCCCGGTCGGGCACAAAGCTACGCCTTATCCCATCAGAACATACTATTACAAGAGCATAATCATCAATCCTTACATTCCGGATAACCGGCACAAGCCTCCGCCCTCCCACCACCCCGGGCTGCCCCGGCAAAAACTCCAACCTTTTATCACCAATCATCCAGCCCCTTATGTTCCCCACCATGATATAACTTAGAGTCGCATTGTCCAGGGTACCGAGGAAGAGGGTACATCCCCGGATTCTGGCAGCGACCCTTTCGATATCACCATACACACCCGGCAGGTCTTCTCTACGCTCTTCCAGAACTCTGTGCAGCCCTTCCGCACAGCGATGAGCTTCTTCACCGTGCCCCAGCACATCCACTACTGAAATATAAAGCTTATCATTTCCTTTATATGCATAACAAAGGTCCCCGCCCACTGGATAGCCCGTCCGCGGCCTCCAGCACGACCAGACCTCCCAGCCGTGGCCGGACGCTGTGGCCTGTTTAAAGAAAGTCAAAATGCACGCCTCCTCTTCTCCGTAATAACCACCGTCCCCTTACCCACTTCGGAATGAATGGCGAAGGAATCCATCAGACGTTTTACTCCCGAAAGGCCTATACCGAGACTGCGCTCCCACGTGGTATAGCCCCGCGTCAAGACCAGCTCGATATCAGGGATACCGGGGCCGCGGTCGGCGGCAATTACTTCAATGCCCGGACTGTCCCTGTCCTCCAGCCGCTTTCTTATCATTATCCTGCCCTGCCTGGCGTACCGGTAGATATTCCGGGCCAGCTCCGAAACCGCAGTGGCTATCCTGGTAACATCGGCCAGGGAAAAGCCGATCTCCTGGGCCAGTTGTTTGGCCATCTGCCGTGCTACGGCAATGTCTTCCTCTCGAGTAATGCGGACCACTATATCGAATTCCTGCGCCGGGTCCTCAATTATGGAGGTTATTTTTTCCTCATACACCTTTATCCCTCTCCTGGAAAGAGCCGGCCAGTACCAGGGCATGTTCCAGATTCCGCGCCACCGCGACCTCCTGCAGCGTGACACCCATCTGGGCCAGAGTCAAAGCTACAGGGGGTTGAATGCCGCACAATACAGTGCGGCACCCCATAAGGCGGGCCATAGCAGCCGTTTCAGAAAGGGTGTATGATATATAGCTATCAATCACTTCCACCATCCTTACATCCAGTATAACCGCCCTGGCCCTCGTCCGCTCGATTTCCTTCAAAAGCTGCTGCTGCAGCCGTCCTACCGTTCTGTCGTCCAGGTCGATCTGGATGGGCACCAGCAGGTAGCCATCCACCTGCATAATGGGCACAACCCTGTCCTCAAAGCTCATCATCTTCACCGCTTTCTTCCAGCCTACCGCCCGCCAGGCTTAGGGCAAGCTGCCTGCGCCTCTTCCTTTCTTCCATGGTTATGGCTATCCCGCGGCGGAGAGCATCCTCCAGGTCCCTGGCGACTGTAACCATCTGGAAGTCTACTCCCAGTTTGACAAGGGTATGGGCAACCTCCGGCTTGATACCGGTAAGAATGACCTCGGCACCCAGGAACTTTATGGCGTTAAACATCTCCATAAGAAATCCCCCGACCACCGTATCGATCATGGGGACACCCGTAACATCCACCAGCACCACTTTCGCCCTGACGGAACTCACCCTGTTCAGCAATCTCTCCGCGATATTCTGGGCACGCTGGCCATCCAGGTTCCCAATCATGGCTACCAGTAAAATATCCGTCCATATACGGATTATCGGGGTGGCCAGCTCCGAAAGCATCTGGCGGAGCTGCATTAAAATATGCTCATTTTCGCGCCGCATCTCCCCGGAAACCTTCAATGCGGCCCGGAGTATATCAACAGCGGGAAAAGAAGCATGTTCTGCAATATGCAGTATTTTCGACCCTACTTCTTCTTCACCCAGCTCTTCAATTAAAGACCGCAGGGCTTCAAATAAGCCGTCTGCTGCTTTTTTGCTCAACGCTTCCTCCATAACCCGGCACCACAGGTCTTTTTGCCTGCCGTCTGTCGTGAGGCCATTGACGATTTCCGTCACCTTAATAGCATCCATCAATACTTCCCTCCATAGCCTGTAGCCTGAAGACCATTTTTTGCTATTTCGACATAATTCCTTGTTTTCCTGCCGGAAGCTCCCGCAGGAGCTGCCCTTTCAAAACGCCTTCATTAATGAGAAAACTGCAGGGAAAAACCCTGACTTCCCTGCAGCTACGTTCCTCTCCTGCAACCCGGCCTTCATGATTACTTCTAACTCAATTAAACCACTGTCTGAAGTTACCGTCAAGAATAACGCCGCCGTTCATTAACGCCGTTCTACGCCCCGCCCGGAGAAACACAACCGTCACCAACCTGATAACCGCCAGTTTAATCCTGCACCAGAACGCCGGGGTTGTTCCGGCAGACGACCAGGCACGCCTCCACCACCTGCGGGTCGTAAAGGATGCCGCTGTTCCGGCTGATTTCTTCCAGGGCGGCCTCCATACCCAGGGCGGCCCGGTAGGGCCGGTGCGAAGCCATGGATTCCACCACGTCGGCAACACCCAGAATCCGGGCCTCGGGAATGATGGCCTCTCCCCGCAGCCCGTCCGGGTAACCGCTCCCGTCCATTCTCTCGTGGTGCTGCAGCAGTGCCTGCGATACCGGCCAGGGAAACTCTATCCCCTTCAGCACCTCGAACCCCAGCACCGGGTGCAACCTGATCAGCTGCATCTCCGGTTCCGTCAGCCGGCGCGGTGCGGTGAGGATCTCTGCCGGGATGGCCATCTTCCCTATATCATGCAGCAACGCGGCGAGCCGGAGACCCTCCACCCGGTCTTCCGGCCACCCCATCTCCCGGGCGATGGCGCAGGCCAGCCGGGCCACCCGCATCTGGTGGCCGGCTGTGTACGGGTCCCGTAGCTCCAGCATCCTGCTGAGAGCCTCTACCGTACCGTACAGCATCTGCCGGAGCCGGACGACCGTTTCGTCCAGCTTTCTTTCCAGGCGCAGCCGCTTGATCCCAAGGGCAATGTCGCCTGCAATTTCGGCGAGAAAGGCCATTTCTTCGGGGTCAAAAGCGTCCGGCAGGTGGGAATAAACATTAAGGATTCCCACAACTTCGCCCTCGTGCACCAGGGGAACAGCCGCGCTTGACGCATAGCCACGGCGTACCGCTTCCTCGCGCCAGGGCGTATGCTGCGGGTCGCAACATATATCCCGTACCACTACGGGCTCGCCCGTTCTGATGGCTGCGCCGGTCGGTCCGGGATCCGTCTGGCTGTCGTCCCAGGTAACCTTTACTGAACGCAGGTAGCCGTTCTCAAAACCGCTGTGGGCAATGGGCGTCACGCCAAATGTCTCTTTCTCGGCAAGACCAATCCAGGCAAACCTGATAAATTCGAGCCCGGCGAGAAGCTCGCAAATGCGCTTGAACAGCTCGCTCTCCTCGCGAACCTCAAGAAGGAGATGATTTACTTCTCTGGTAATCAGAATATGGGCCTTAAGCCAGTTAGTATCCGGGGCTGTCCCGGAATTTTTCTCCGGACTTTGAGCTGGGACAACCCTTTCCTCGCTGTTCACTCCAACCTTCACTCCCATGGGTATGTCTAATGCTCTCAACTGGATGAATGCACAGGCAACAGTGTATCAGCCGGGTTTTGATATGACACAGTTAAGTATAGATTACACGGAAATACATCAAGCATCAGGGAAACTATACTGGGAAATTGCCTGACGAATGAAAATCAGGGGGGAAAAAAGGTGGGGAACGCAGGTAGATACAGGGGAGGATATGTGTCGGAGCAATCAAAATGAGGTTTAACCGGGTATTCCTTACCCCCCCCCTCCTCCCGAACGCATGTTCTAAAGCTAAGTTTCTTTTTCATCTGTACCATGGAAACCACCCAAATCCCTATCATAAAAAATTTTTGCGCAAATAATGATTCCCTGCAGGAAACTAAAGACCCCTTATTTAGTCCCCGGCCTTCACCGGGCCTGCTTTCCCGGAGGCAACATTTTTACCCGGGCTTTATTCGACAAAAGAAATGCTTTTCCTTCACGATGCTCCGCATTTTCCCACTTCTTTTTCAAATCAGGTCTTGCCGGAACCAGATTTTTTTGTTAAGATTGGGTTAAGGGAATTTTGTATACAAGTATACAAAATGCGGGGGAGCGGAAAATGATGCCCTACCTGGTGACCTGGCTCGAAGGGGAAGAGGTGTGCTGGCGCTTTGTGGACGAAGATGAGCTGGCGGAGATCTGGGAAATGGAAAAGCATTTCATAGTTACCAAACTCAACCCGGCTGTATAAAAAGAAGAATGCAACCACCTGCCCGGCAGTGGCATGGTAACATTTACCTGAATCCGGCTGAAATTATAAGGGGAGCGCACCTTGCGTTCCCCTTGTTTTTTGTCATCCAGCACGACAGCGAATAGTGCCGGGTTAGCAGGAAGCGCATCCATCGTCTTCCTTTATTTTTAAGTAACCAATATAACCGTAGACCCGTAATATATAACCGCCGGGAAAAGAAACGCCGGACACGGTAAACCTGCTCCAGGATGAGCCCGGACGTCAGTAAAGCGGCCGTTTTGTTGCCCTAAAATTTCCATAAGGAGGGGAACGCCGAAGTGAAGGCTCTACCGCTGTCCGAACTGTCCATTGGCCAATGGGGACGGGTGGTGTCTTTAAAAGCACGGGGCATGACCAGATGCCGGTTGCTGGACCTGGGCCTGGTTCCCGAAACGCCGGTCCAGGCGGTAAGGCGTAGCCCGCTGGGCGACCCGATCGCTTACCGCATCCGGGGAGCATTAATTGCCCTGCGCCGGGAAGAAGCCGGCCAGGTGCTGGTGACACCCTACTGCCGGCGCGATGAAGGCAGCACAACTCACCTTTGCAAACTGCCCGGGCGGCGGCCTACTTTTCCCGCAGTTCCTGTGCTCCGGCCCTACCGCCGCCTCCTCTGGCTTGTGCGAAGCCCTTGAAAAACCGCGGTACACCATCCGCATCCTCTGCCACAGCACAAGTAGTGAGGTGTTTGTATGCCCCTTGCAACCGAACTGCGCGAAAGGTTTAACATCCACCCGGACCCCGACGCTGCCGTAATTGCCCTGGCTGGCAACCCCAATACCGGCAAAAGCACCATTTTTAACGCCCTGACCGGGTTGAAACAGCACACGGGCAACTGGCCGGGCAAGACGGTGCTCCAGGCACAGGGCACATTTCATTTCGGCGGCAAAAAGTACATCCTGGTGGACCTGCCGGGAACCTATTCCCTGCTGGCAAACTCGGCCGAAGAAATGGTCGCCCGGAACTTTTTATGCTTTGCCCGGCCGGACGCTACAGTGGTAGTCACCGACGCCACCTGTCTGGAAAGAAATTTAAATCTCGCTTTACAGGTGATGGAAATTACCAGCAAGGTAATTGTTTGCGTTAACTTTATTGATGAGGCGCGCAGGAAAAACATTTTTATTGATGTCGATTGCCTGGCCCGGGAACTGGGTGTACCCGTGGTAGCCACGGCTGCCAGGAGCGGCCTGGGCCTTACGGAATTAAAGACCGGGATCGACGCCGTGGTGCGGGGACAAATAGTGACCAGCCCCCGCCGGCTGATTTACGATCCCGATATCGAAGAGGCCGTGGCACGGCTGGAAGATAAAATACCCGGGGAAATCAAGGAGTGGATCAACGCCCGCTGGCTGGCGTTAAGAATAATTGATCACGACCGGAGCACTCTCGATAATATAAGGCAATACTTTAAGGTACCGGAATGGGGTGTTTTGCGTGAGCGGTATAAATACTGCCCCACCTGAAGCCGGGCCCGGCGTGGTGAATGAAGCCCATCAGATTGAGATACGGGACCGCATCGTCAAAACAATTTACCGGGAGGCGGAAGCCATCGCCGCCCGGGTGGTCAGGCAAACCGGTCCCCACAGGGATTGGGAACATAAAGTGGACGACATCCTCACTTCCCGCCTGCTGGGCTTCCCGGTCATGTTTCTGCTCCTGGGGCTGGTTTTCTGGATAACCCTTGTGGGAGCCAGTTATCCCTCACAGGCACTGGCAAACGCCCTGTTTTGGGGGGAGGAACGGCTTTCGGAAGTCTTTGTGTGTCTGGACGCTCCACCCTGGCTGCACGGGCTGGTGGTCACGGGCGTCTACCGCACCGCGGCCTGGGTGGTCTCAGTGATGCTGCCCCCCATGGCCATCTTTTTCCCCATTTTTAGCCTGCTGGAGGATCTGGGTTATTTACCACGGGTGGCCTTTAACCTGGACCGTTTGTTTAAGATGGCCGGCGCCCACGGCAAGCAGGCGCTGACCATGAGCATGGGTTTTGGGTGCAATGCAGCAGGGGTAATGGCCTGCCGTATTATTGAATCTCCCCGGGAAAGATTGATCGCCATCCTGACCAATAACTTCGTCCCCTGCAACGGCCGTTTTCCCACCCTGATAGCCCTGGCCTCCATATTCGTTGGCCCGGCGGCAGCCCCGGGTTTCAGCTCTCTGGCCGCTTCCTTTACCGTAGTGGGGCTTATTCTGGCGGGGATACTGATTACCCTGCTTACCTCGTGGCTGCTTTCAAGAACCATCTTGAAAGGGGTGCCCACCACCTTTACGCTGGAACTGCCGCCACTGCGCCTGCCCCAGGTGGGCCGGGTGCTGGTCCGCTCCGTACTGGACCGCACGCTCTTCGTCCTGGCCCGGGCCGTGACTGTAGCCGCCCCGGCGGGCGCTGTGGTGTGGATCCTGGCCAACATCAGCTTCGAAGGACAGAGCCTGCTTGCCCGGGGAGCAGGTTTGCTGGAACCCTTCGGGCGAGCCCTGGGTTTGGACGGCTTCATCCTGCTGGCCTTCATCCTGGGCCTGCCGGCCAATGAAATTGTCCTGCCCATTCTCCTTATGGGCTACTTATCCGCTGGAACTATGGTGGAAGTGGACAGCCTAATCGTTCTGCAAAACATTCTGGTTCACGGACACGGCTGGACGTGGTTGACCGCATTGTGCACCATGCTCTTTTCCCTGCTGCACTTTCCCTGCGGCACCACGCTGTTCACCATTCAGCGGGAAACAAAAAGCATCAGGTGGGCGGTTTGGGCGGCGGTCATTCCCCTGGCCGTTGCCGGCCTGGTTTGCTTTGCAGTGGCACAGACGGTGCAGGCGCTGGGGCTGGTATAACTTCACAAACAGTGTTACGATGGGTCCAGGTAGAGGTAGTTTTTCCCTCGTTCCTTTGCCTGATAGCAGGCTTGATCCGCCCTTGCAAGCAGCGAGTCGACAGAATCGTTTTTTTTCGCCTGGGCCACCCCCAGGCTTGCCGTAATCCGGCGGTGCGGGAAAGGGTTAATCTCAATAGATTTACGTATTCTTTCTGCCACTTTCGCAGCATCTCCCCCTTTTGTCCCCGGGAGAACGATTATAAACTCTTCGCCCCCGTAACGGCACGCAATATCCGTAGTCCTGATGGAGTTTTTTATTAACTCTGCCGTCTTCTGCAGCACCACATCGCCGGCCAGGTGCCCGAAAGTGTCGTTATAAACCTTGAAGTCATCTATGTCCAGGAAAATAACCGACAGGTGGTAACCGTACCTCGCTGCCCTCTGAAGTTCGGTAGCCAGTACATCCCGCAGAACGCGCCTGTTAAGAAAACCGGTCAAAAAGTCAGTTTCGGCTTCTCTTTCCAGGCGGCGTATGAGAGTCGCATTGGCCAGGGCTACCGCGGCGAAGTTTATATATATCTGCAGGTTTTTACTGCCGTTGTCACCCAGGGAAACAGGGGCCGCTATACCCAATAACCCGACAATTCCCAGAGCAGTCCAGAGGGGATAAACCATGATTTCAGTTCCGGGAGCAGCATCTGTACCGGTAAAGCCCGGTAAAACCTTCAGCTCCTCAATACTCAAAGACGACGGCTCAACTTTTGAAAAAATCCGCTCAATCAACGGATGAACCAGTGGCCATTCCTTCCCGATCAACAGGTTGCCACGCACACCTTTGCCCTGCGCGACCCTGATTTTATCACCTTCCCTGAGGCCGACAAAACATAAATCGGCTTGATAAATTATGATCAACGAATTCGTTATGAGTTCCAGAACCCTGTCCAGTTCGACGATCGAGGTCATAAGGCGGCTGATCTCGTAGATGCTGTTCAGCTCCAGCCTCCGTAAACCTAACAGGTTCCTTTCCAGAATGGCGTTAAAAACCTCATTGATCGTCCGGTAAACGTTATGTGCTTTCGTGATGAAAGCAATTTCTTCCTCGCGTTCCATCAGGGTTGTATGCCCGGCAGGAGCAACTATGAGATACCCTATCTTCTGGGCATAGCTGCCCAGACGGTACGCGCAAAGCTTAAGTCCATAAGGACAGGTGAGCATGTCTTTATCTTCTGTCGAACCGCAGGCAGACCTGTAAAAATCGATACATTTTTCATTACGGAGCTCCCTCCCCTTATTTACCTCCTGGCATAATTCAGCCGGCAAACTGAACCGGGAAAAAGGATCACCGTTCGCATCAAAGATGTAGACATTTGCATTCATGGCCCTGGCCAGCGTATCTTGAAAATCCTGCCAGTACCTTACCGAAATATTAAGTAAAAGGTTTGGATGCATTCAGTAAACACCTCATTTTAGCATATCTGCTTTGTCCAATCTACCGAGGATATTTATCCCCTCTGGGGCAATCTCATACTCCCTCAGGGACTTGTCGTGGTCGCTTCCACGGGCTTTCAAGATTCCAAGAACTTTTCTGATGCTGGAGTTATCCTCCACGTACCGCAGTATGATTATATTATCGGTAATCAGGGATAATTGCGCTCTGGATACTATAAGAGGCGAAAAGAGGTCTTCGTTGAGCACCGTAAAAATAGTGGTGACGTGCCGCTTCCTGAGGTGTTGTCCTATCGCCCAGAGATAATCCCTGTACTTTTGTATATCGGTAACGCTGCTTTCAAAGGAGGAGATGCTGTCGATGACAAACCTCTCCACCTTTTTTTCCCTGATCATGTCCAGTATCTCAAAAGCGTGTTTATCTACGTCCAGTTCTATGGGGGAAATAAACTTGATCTCCAGCTGGCCCTCTGCCAGATATCTATCTATCTCCCAGCCCAGACAGCGGGCAGTATTCTGAAGTTGAACCGCAGGCTCTTCAAAAGAAAGGAATATCCCCTTTTCGCCTTTCTCAGCCCCTTCCAGTAAGAACTTTAGGGCAAACATCGTCTTGCCCGTACCTGTGGCACCGGAGATGAGTGTGATAGTTCCTTCCAGTAACCCACCGCACAACATTTCGTCCAGTCCACAGATCCCGAATTCCTTTCGCCCCAGCTTGACATCGTACCGGAGTTCTTCACCCTCCGGTCTCATCCTTGGGTACACTTCTATCCCCACAGGACCAATTTGAAACAAATGTTCCCCATATTGAAAACTGGTTCCCCTCATTTTCAGAATACGCATATACCTTTTTTGAAATCGCTTTTCTTCCTGTCCGTAAAGGTGAAAAATCCCATCGGCGATGGCAAACTCGCTCAGACGCGTCAGCTCCTGTTCTTCGTACTCGCCGACGAGAAACGCAGTGATCTCCCATATCGAAAGAACGGCAGCCAGCTCAAAAACAAAGGCCCTGAAGGTCTTCTCGTCCGGGAAGAGGTCCCTTATAACCTTGACACTATCGATTACAACTATGTTTGGCAAATGTTCTTTGATCATTTGAGTCAGGTAGTCCAGGCCCCTGCTCGCACCTTGTTTGCGCAGGACCTCCCCAAGATCCCCGTAAATAACCCTGTCCCCCAGCAAATCATCTGAGAAAAACTCAAAATCCTGGAGATGCCTCACCATCTTCAACTGTGATTCCGATATAGTGGTCAGGTATAGACTTTTGAGGCCGTTCCTGGCATTATTAAATATAATATGCTGGACGAATATCGTCTTTCCACTGCCCGGAGAACCGGAAACGATATTCAATGAATAAGCAGGTATGCCGCCACCAAGAATATAATCAAGATTTTTTATGCCCGTTATCAACCTCTCCATCTCTCATTCCCCCCTGGAAGCAGAAAGATCCCCGGCAAATTCCTCGTCCAGCTTCTTTCTAATCTCTTCCGCTCTTTCATGCCCGAGAAGCCTGGCCAGGATTTCTACATACCTGGTGATAAACTTCATAAACATGTCTTCGACCGGCAGGTCCGGGTTTTCCTCCAACCTGGCCGCCATCTTCGCGCACGATATCCCATTTTGATCGTACTGCAGGAGTTCTATTTCCTTGTATTCCAGCGAAACCTCCCATACGACCCTTTCCACCAGAAGATTCACGGAAAACGTCCCAAGGTACTTGGACGACGCGGTCCACATTTCTCTCAGCAAAGTTTCATAGTGCCCGATCCGTTTTTCGATGATTTCGCTCACAACAGCCCCCTCCATTTCAGCTAAAAGCTATCGCTCCAGTATGAACAAGGCCCGGTTTCCCGGTTAGTTATTTCGCAAGTGCTTAACACCTCCAGGAATATCATCAGTGATCCGGTAGAGTTCAGGATCTATTCCCTCAGGCACGACCCGGCAGCAAAACACTTCCACCAGCTGCGGGTCGAATTGAGTACCAGCACAGCGGAAGAGCTCCTCTGAGGCCATTTCTTTAGACATCCTGGGCCGGTAAACCCGATCCGAAGTCATGGCATCAAAACTATCAGCCACGGCCAGAATTCGCGCCCCCAGGGGAATGGCCTCACCCCCCAATCCTTCCGGATACCCGCAACCGTCATATCTTTCGTGATGGTAAAGGGCCATAAGGCTGATGGCTTTCATCCCCGGTATGGCCGAAAGGATTTCATAACTATAAACAGGGTGCTTTTTTATTTCCTCCCACTCCGCGGCTGTCAGTTTGCCCGGCTTATGCAGGATAGCACTGGAAATGCCCAGCTTTCCTATGTCGTGGAGCAACCCGGCCAGGTATATACGATTCTGTTCCTTTTCAGGCATACCCAATTTCTTCGCGAGCGCAGCAGCATAGGCAGCCACGCGCCAGGAATGATTGGAAGAAACCTTAAACCGGACCTCATGTAATTTCATCAACGCCCGGGCAGCATGGATAAATGTGGATTTCATGGAAGCACCTCAACGTATTTATTCTAAAAATTTCTTTAGAAAATGAAAAGCCGCAGGGAGAAAAATTTTACGCTTCCCTGCGGCTTCCCTTCTCCCCTTGCAACCCAGCCGTCATGGTTCCCCGCGGGGAACTTTAGACCTGTGGCTTTGCGTCCCCGGCTTTCGCCGGGTTTGCCCTCCGGAAAGTTGCGACTTTTCAAGAGGTATTTCAACATTTTTTCAAGATGTATTTCAACATTACCGTTAACTTTTCCTCCTGATTAAGGTGATTTTCGGTAATATCAACGGCATCCTCATCCTGAGAAAACCGTTCCAACGGCCCGGTAATAAAGGGCCGGTTCTGGGAAAACTCAAGCCTGAGTTGCTTCCTGGCCGTGCTCCGGCCAACCCCATTACACCGAATCCGCGCGGACCCGCATGAACGGGGTGTGAGAGGAGGGGGTTAGCCGCCCCCTCCTGCTCGATATCCTAAAAGCTCTTGCGTTAATCAATCCCCGCCGGCGGTCGGGGCACCTACATACGGAAGCGTACGGCTAACCTGTCCAGTTCGCCAGCCAGCGCGGTAAGCTCTTCGGTAGAGGCAGAGACTTCCTCCATTGCCGACGTCTGCTCTTCTGTTGTCCCGACAACGTTCTGCACGCCAGCCGACATTTCTTCCGCAGCGGCGGCCACCTCCTGGACCTGCCGCGCAACATCCTCGATGGCAAGGTTGATGGCCTTGATATTAGCCCCAACCTCGTTGATCACCCTGCTTCCCTCCGTGACCTCCGCCGCCCCGGCAGCCATAACTTCGACCGCCTTCCTGGACTCATTCTGGATCGTGGTGATCAGTTCGTAGATCTCCTTGGCGGCGCTGGCCGACTGCTCGGCCAGCTTACGGACTTCCTCGGCGACGACGGCGAAGCCGCGGCCCTGTTCCCCAGCACGGGCGGCTTCGATGGCAGCGTTCAGGGCCAGCAGGTTCGTCTGGTCGGCGATCTGGGTGATCAAGTCTACTATCTGGGTAATCTGGCCCGCGGTCTGGTTGAGAGCATTGATGGCGGAAGAAACGTTGGCGCTTGCCTGCTCAATGGCCTTCATCTGCCCGATAACCCGCTCGACACCCCTGGCACCTTCAGCGGCCCGGGCCGCAGCCTGTTCAGCCGCCGCTGAAACCTTCTGCACATTTTCGGTTACCTGTTCGACGGTCGAGGCCATTTCGCTCATGGTGGCGGCCGTTTCGTTCGCCCCGGCGGCGGTCTGCTCGGCCTGGGTGGCGAGCTGGGAGGCCGAGTCGGCCACCTGCTTGGACGTTTGGACTACCTGGCCAATGATCTCGCGCAAGTTTGTGCGCATGCGGTTGAAAGCCTCCGCCAAACGGGCAATCTCGTCCCGGGTGCGCACCACCAGTTCCTCGCCCGTGAGGTCACCTTCAGCGATACGGCCCGCTTCGCGGACGGTGGCCAGAATCGGACGGGTGATCATGCGAGTTATAAACACTGCCATGAGGAGCCCGGCGACCAGGGCAAGGACGCCCATAAGGATGACCAGAGAGCGGCCACGGGCGGCATAGGCCTGCATGTTATTCACGGCGTCCCCGGTCTTTTGTTCATTTTCCATAATCAGTTCGACCAGAATCTTTTCAACGTCGTCGGCATACGAAGCGACGCTTAGTGCTACGGCAACTGCTTCCTGAAACTTACCTTCCTTGGCCAGAGGAATTGCATAGACGGCAATCTGCCGGTCGTATTCAGTGACCTCGGCGAGCACTGTTTTCAATTTGGGCCGGGCCTGGGCAGTACAGTTATTTAGTCGTTTCCCCAGAAGGGTCTTCGTGTTCTCGATATCCTTTTGGTATTCGTTTAAGTATTTCTCGTCGCCATAGAGAAGGTAAGCCCGCAGATCTCTTGATGCTTCCTTGAAGGCGTCGGCGATCTGGTAGTCAAGACTGAGGCGTACCACCTGCTGATCGACATTGGCGGCATTCGAGATCGTATTCCCCATTATGAGCGACGACTGTATTGCCACGGCAGCCATGAAAAGAAGCAGCAAAACGAAACCGCCGCCGATTTTCATCCCAATAGACATTCTCATTTCAAGATCCCCCTTTGTATTAAGTTCAAGCAATTGAACTCAGATTGATGACAAATCACATCGTGCCCGGCCTATTGACGATGCCCTGCAGAATGTCGCCGTTAACGCCCACCACCTCGGGCGTCTTCAGTTCGTTTTCACGGTACGTGTGTACTTCCAAATCGCGATCTACCGTTAGGCCGAAGAGCCTGTCCAAAACTTTAACCAGAATGATCCGCGTATACTGATCCTTGGAAACGTCGCTCTTCCCAGGAACTCAGCACTTTAAATAAAGGGCGGCCGAAAATAAACAACTCGAACTCCTCACGCAATCCCAGTTCCTTTATGGCGTAAACACGTATGGCCAGGTCTTTACGGACAAGCTCATCCAGCCTGGCCAGGGTTTTCGATTTATCCGTTCCCCGGGACAGGTTGGAGAGCAACTCTTCAACCTCCTGGCAGGGACATTCCCGCTCATGCATCTCGATAACCTCAAGAATCGGGTCCCGGGGGTTGATAATGTCGGCGCGTACGATGGTGTTTCTGCCCACCACGCCTTCCAGCGCCGAGGTATCCCAGCATTTTAAAAGCCGGCATTCCAGCAGGCGGTGCTCGTAAATGGTGCACGCAGAGCTTTTTTCATCAAAAAAGCAGCAGGACCATTCCTTCCCTTTCCCGCGTACCTTGACCAGTTCCCGCGGTGCCGGTTTGAGAGCGTCCAGGAGTGGATCGAACACCAATTCACCCTTCCTGATGGTTATCAAGTCCTGATGCCCTACATATCCAGCCAAAAGGAGTTCCTTGTCTTCATGGTGGAGAGTCGGGCCGCCTTTCAAGCAACAGGTGCCACAACGTATACAGGAGTCCCTGTTAATTTTTTGCACCTTCTTTCTGCAAAATGTTGTTGCAAAAGGTCTTTTTACTTTTATTCGCTTCTTTGCCGGAAAATCCTTGAACAACTCCCCCGCCCGGGTGCATATATTGTCGGCTGACGGATTCTTCTACCAGCCCCGGGTGCATATAATGTACTACTCAACACTGGGAATGTACAAATCCGGCTTGTGGATCTGTTCCACGGCAAAGGAGTGAGACTATGGACTTCCTGAAGAGGCTGGAAGAACACCGGTCCCTGGAAAAGGAACTGGCCTGGGAGGGTACATTCCAGGAGTATTTGCAGATAGTTAAGGAACGTCCCTGGGTATGCCAGCTTGCCCACGCCCGGATCTACAACATGATCAAGGACGCCGGGGTAGAAGAGATAGATGGTGTTAAGCGCTATAAATTTTTCTCCAGTGAACTCTTCGGCCTGGATAGGACCCTGGAAAAACTGGTGGAGGAATACTTCCACCCGGCCGCCCGGCGGCTGGACGTGCGCAAGCGCATCCTCTTGCTGATGGGACCGGTGAGCGGCGGCAAATCCACCCTGGTGGCCATGTTAAAGAGGGGCCTGGAGCAGTACAGCCGCACCGACCGGGGGGCCCTTTACGGCATTAAAGGTTGCCCCATGCACGAAGAACCCCTGCATTTAATCCCCAGGGAGCTGAGGCCGGAATTTGAGAAGGAATACGGCGTTTACGTGGAAGGTGAGCTCTGCCCCTACTGCCGCATGATGCTGGAAACGGAATACGACGGCAGGATTGAAAATGTAAGAGTGGAAAGGATTTTCCTGTCTGAAGAAAACCGGGTGGGCATAGGCACCTTCACTCCTTCCGACCCCAAGTCCCAGGACATTGCCGACCTCACCGGCAGCGTGGACTTCTCCACCATTGCTGAGTACGGTTCAGAGTCGGACCCCCGGGCCTACCGGTTTGACGGCGAGCTGAACATTGCCAACCGGGGCATCATGGAGTTTCAGGAAATGCTAAAATGTGACGAAAAATTCCTGTGGAACCTCCTAAGTCTTTCCCAGGAAGGAAACTTCAAGGCCGGCCGTTTTGCCCTGATCTACGCCGACGAAATGATCGTGGCCCACACCAATGAAAACGAGTACAAGGCCTTTATCAGCAACAAGAAAAACGAAGCCCTGCATTCCCGCATCATTGTCATGAAGATTCCCTACAACCTGCGGGTAAGCGATGAAGTCAAAATTTACGAAAAACTCATCCGCCAGAGCGACCTGAAAGACATTCATATTGCTCCCCACGCCCTGCGGGTGGCGGCCATCTTCTCCGTTCTCTCAAGGCTGAAGGATAGCAAGAAACAGGGCATGGACATCGTGAAAAAGATGAAGCTCTACGACGGCGAGGATGTGGAAGGCTTCAAGCAAAAGGACGTTACCGAACTGCAAAATGAAGCGCCGGAGGAGGGCATGAGCGGAGTGGACCCCCGCTATGTGATCAACCGCCTTTCCTCAGCCCTCATCCGCACCTCCACCAGGTGCATTAACGCCCTGGATGTGCTGCGGGCGCTGAAAGACGGGCTGGACCAGCACCCTTCCATCACCAGGGAAGAGAAGGAGCGGCTTTTAAACTTCATCTCGATAGCCCGCAAGGAATACGACGAGATGGCCAAAAAGGAAGTGCAGAAGGCCTTCGTCTATTCCTACGAAGAGTCGGCCCGGATACTCTTCGACAACTACCTGGACAATGTGGAGGCCTATTGCAACGGAACCAAATTAAAAGATCCCATTACCGACGAAGAACTGGATCCCGACGAAAAATTGATGCGCTCCATTGAGGAGCAAATCGGCGTGTCCGAAAACGCGAAAAAGAGCTTCCGGGAGGAAATTCTCATCCGCCTGTCCAGTTATGCCCGCAAAGGTAAGAAATTCGACTACACCTGCCACGAAAGGCTGCGGGAAGCGGTGGAGAAGAAACTGTTTGCCGATTTGAAGGACGTGGTCAAAATCACCACCTCCACCAAGACTCCCGATGCCGAACAGCTCAAACGCATCAACGAGGTCAGCAACAAGCTCATTTCCGAGTACGGGTACTGTGCCGTCTGTGCCAACGAACTGCTGAAGTATGTGGGAAGCCTGTTGAACCGCTAGGGGTGAGGCTGATGTCCGGAAAATACATAATCTCCCGGGAAGACTGGTCGCTGCACCGCAAAGGGGAGATTGACCGGCAGCGTCACCAGGAGAAGGTCCGGGAGGCCATTAAGAAAAACCTGGCGGACATAGTCAGCGAAGAAAGCATCATAATGTCGGATGGGAACAAAGTGATCAAGGTTCCCATCCGATCCATAGAGGAGTACCATTTCCGGTTTGACCGGGGGAAAATGAAGCATGCCGGCCAGGGCGACGGCAAGAGCAAGGCAGGAGACGTACTGGGCAGCGATCCCCAGCAGGGGGGAGGAAAGGGCAAAGGTGGGGCCGGTGAGGAACCGGGCGTGGATTATTATGAAACCGACATCACCATTGATGAACTGGCCGAACTGATCTTTGAGGACCTGGGCCTGCCCAACCTGGAACAGAAGAAAAAACCCGAACTGGCTTCCGAATCGGTGGAATTTAAAGACGTCCGCAAAATGGGCATTTCCAGCAACATCGACCGTAAACGGACCATCTACGAGGCCATTAAACGCAATGCCCTGCAGGGCAAAAAAGGCCTTTCCACCATCACCAGAGACGACCTGCGCTACAAAACCTGGGATGTCACCTTCAAGTACGAATCCAGCGCCGTGGTCCTGGCCATGATGGACACTTCGGGCAGTATGGGGCCCTTTGAGAAATACATTGCCCGCAGCTTCTTTTTCTGGATGGTGCGGTTTTTGCGCACCAAATACCAGAATGTACAGATTGTTTTCCTGGCCCACCACGTGGAGGCCAGGGAAACCAGCGAAGAAGAGTTTTTCACGAAGGGAGCCAGCGGCGGCACCCGCTGCTCATCGGTCTACAAGCTGGCCCTGGAGATCATTGAAAACCGTTTCCCGCCCCAGGACTACAACATTTATGCCTTTCACTTTTCCGACGGTGACAACCTGGCCTCGGACAACGAAAACTGTGTTAAGCTGGTCAATGAGCTCTTGAAGGTGTGCAACCTGGTGGGTTATGGAGAAATCGAAGGGCCGTATTATTATACCAGCACCCTGCGTTCGGCTTACAAGAAGATCGTCAATCCCAGATTCGTTTCCATTACCATTAAGGACAAAAAGGACGTTTATCCCGCCTTGAAAAAATTTTTCAGTGTGGCACCGGAGCAGGTGAGACATTAGGTGTCGGGAGCATAATTAAAATGCCGCCCCACACAGGGCGGCGTTTCATTGCGCATCAGTCCCCCAGGTATTCCTCAAGCCTGATCTTTTCAAAACCCGGGATTTTAATTTTTTCGAAACGTTCCGCCGGGGCACCAAGCGGCACAGTTGCATCAATGCCCATTTTATCACTCACGCCGTCATCGCTGGAAGGATCGAGTTTGTTTCCATGCGCTCCAGAAATTATGATCACATCTCTACTGGCCTGGCAACGGGTAGCAATGGCCCATTCCACATCTTCGGAGTTAAAAATATCTACGTCTTTATCTACAACTACTACATGCTTAATTTCCGCACTGCTGGCAAAGGCGGCAAACATGGCATTTTTAGCCTCTCCTTCGTTTTTCTTATCGATGGCGATAACAGCATGGTAGCGGCATGTGCCTCCGGGTGTTAAGTGCACTGCCTGAACCGCAGGGACTGCCTGCTTGACGATTTGGAAAAGACCCGCCTCCCGCGGAATAGCTCCCAACAGCAAATGCTCCTTTGTCGCTGCCACGATGGTCTGATAGATTGGCTGACGTCTGCAGGTAACAGCCTCAATAACAATTACGGGTTTTTTGCTGGCAGGCCCGTAATACTTCGGATACTCACCGAAGGGCCCTTCCATTTCACGCACCCCGGGCAGCAACCGCCCTTCTAAGACTATTTCTGCATGTGCCGGTACTTCTACATCCACTGTTTCACACTTGACTAACTGAAGGGGCTCTCCATGAAGGGCACCGGCAATTTCCAGTTCATCGACCCCAGGGGGTGTAATTGCCTGTGATGCCAGCAAGGTAAGGGGATCTGCACCGATAACCAGTGCGACTTCCAGCGGCTGATCGTTTTCTTCCGCTTTTTGGAACATATGCCACAGGTGGCGGGGTAAAATTAGGATACCCAGTTTGTTTGGACCCAGCACCTGAAGCCTGTGGATGGAAACATTACGAACCCCAGTTAAAGGGTCTTTGGCAATAAGAAGAGCGGCAGTAATATACGGCCCGGCATCCTTCTCGTGGTGGGTCGGAATAGGAAGCATAGAAACAAGGTCAAAATGATCCCTTATGATAACCTCTTTGACTGGAGCCTGTTCCCTATTGATGAGACGGCACGGTACGGGATTGGCTTGAGCCCCGGCAAATTTAGTCACTACTTCAGCTATGCTTACACCCATAGCTTCGGCAATCATCTGCCTGGTGGACAATATGCCGGCTACTACGGGCATGGAATAGCCTCTCACTTTTTCAAACTTGACCGCCCACTGCCCGTCGGCCTTCTTGGCCACGGCAGCCAGTTCGAAAACCGGGTCAACTTCCCTTTTGACTTTCTTCATATACCCCCTGGTTTCCAGCGCTTCCAACCAGCTGCGAAGAGTACGGTAACTCATTGTAATCATCCTCTTCCCTTCATAAAGCCTTCCGCAGTATGGCCATGATATCTTTTTCCGTAACCACTCGAGGATTAAACTTGAGCATACCATGTCCCATGGCATCCTTAGCCATACCTTCAATCATATCCCCGGTTACTCCCACTTCTTCCAACCTGCGCGGCAAGGAAATGTCTTCCACCAGCTCGCGTACGGCTTTAACTGAACGCAAAGCCGCTTCTCTTAGACTCAAGCCCTTGACGTCCTCGCCCAGGGCAATCGCTATTTTGCTAAACTTTTCCATTCTGGCCATCGCGTTAAACTCCATTACATAGGGCAGGAGAAGACCTACCGCCATCCCGTGGCTCACATGCGCGTGCCCGCTCAAAGCTGCTCCGATGGAATGGGTAAGGCCCAGCAAGGAATTATTGAACGCCATGCCGGCCAACAAACTGCCTAAAGACATTTTGGTACGTGCTTCTTTATCACTTCCGTCAGCCACCGCGGTTCTAAGGCTTTCTCCTATGAGTTCAATAGCCTTTAAAGCGAGCGCTTCAGCAGGCGGCTGTGCCTTGAGGGAGACATAGGTTTCTACGGCATGGGATAGGGCATCAATCCCGCTCGCCGCGGTTACGGACGGTGGAGCCGTCAACGTAAGGAGCGGATCAACCACGGCAACTTCCGGAGCCAAAAAGGGGCTTGCAATGGTTATTTTTATGTTATTTTCCCAATCCGAGAGAACGGCAAACGTCGTAACTTCGCTACCTGTACCGGAAGTCGTAGGAATTGCTATCAGGGGTGTGACCGGAGCTCTGGGAACCTTGTTTACACCGGCATAGTCCCTGATATGACCGCCGTTCTCTACTATAATTCGGGCCCCCTTTGCCGTGTCAATCGGACTACCCCCGCCAACTGCTAATATTAAATCACATTTGTTTTCCTTAAAGCATGAAGCACAACGATGAATGGTCTCCAGGCCCGGATCCGGTTCAACATCATCGAAGACCACATTTTCTATTCCTGCGTCGCTTAAAACCTTTTCAACTTTTTCCAGAATCCCGGCTTTCACAACTCCCTGATCCGTAACAATTAGAACACGCCTCGCATTGTAGTCGCGACACCTGTCATCAATGCCGGACACAACATTGGCCCCAAAACAAACTGTGGTCTTCAGCTGGAACGTAAATGCTTCCATTTGAACTACCCCTCCCTCTCTCAGTAAGGTTCTAAAAAATAAAATCACCCAGTCCCAATCTTTCTAATGTTTCTCGAGTGGGAATACCGTCCTCATCCCAGCCACGGGCGGCATAATACTCGTCAAGCATCCTGTCCAGGGGGGGTAAATTTTCAGCGGCTCCCCCGCAGCCCCGTTTCTGTTTAAGGATGCGGGGCGGTAGAATATCATCCTTGCGGCTGATGCCACATTTTACGTTGTAAAAGCGCTTCAAGTTGAATATCCTTTCTCCGGTTTCCATGAGTTTTTCCGGAGTAAAGTCAAAGCCCGTACCTAACTTGACCCATTCAGCCAGATCCTTTATTCCGATACCGCCAAACAACAAAAACTTACATAATGCCAGCGAGTCAAAAACACTCATGAGATTTTGAGTGAGGGCCACAAGTTTCCCTTTCCCCTCAACAGAAAACCGGTCAAGCGGTTCGCTGAACCCAAACTCAGGCATGGCCACGTTGCGCTCAAAGGCATGGCTAAACCCTTCTAGATGACAGGCCCCCCTGTTTGCAGTAGCATATCCGAGAGCTATGCTATTGTACGCCCTTGGGTCGTGGGCCGGGAAACCCATACCCTTGACATGGATGGCAAATTCTTTTGCTTCCGGACCTAATCCGTTAAGTAAAGTCTTAAATCCCCCGGCCAGGACGGCACCAAAGCCCTTGTTTTGCCCAATCTGGTGAATGAGTTCAATTAAAATCCCGGGGTCGCCCCACCGCAAAACCAGGCCGCCTGTTTCTTCCTTCCCAATAACACCGCGCTCAAATGCTTCTATACTGAAAGCAATCAGATTCGCTGCATCTATGGTGTCTATGCCGTAACGGTTGCAAAGTTCGTTGGCATAGCAGATGGCTTCCAGGTTATCTATGAGGCAGGACCCCCCCATTAGGCCAAGAGTTTCATACTCGGGGCCACCGCCGTTAACTCCCTTATATGGCCCACTGGTAATGTTTACCCGGCGCCCGCAACCTATAGGGCAACCTGCGCAGTGGAAGCGACCGCTGAGTACAGTTTCAGCCATCCGTGGACCGCTAATACTTTTTGCTCCTTCTTCCCACTTTCCATCCCGCCAGTTTCGCACGGGGAAATCGCCTATTTGTTCGCAGGGTATTACCAGACCTGGCGTACCGAACTCTCTGAGAGCCTTAGTTTTTTCTTTAATCCTTTTTACAGCCTCTCTTACTTTGGCTTTCAGTTCTTCCTCGAAGGCCAGGGCCGGTTTTCTTGTTCCCCGCACTGCAAGAGCTTTTACGTTCTTGGAACCTGCAACTGCCCCAAGGCCGCAACGTGCCGCCGCCCGCCCTTCTTTACCATCGGTAAAAAGTCCGGCGATTCTAACCAAACGTTCACCTGCAGGGCCAATAGCACACACCTGGGCACCAGGATGTAATTCCTGTAGTCTCTCCGCGGTTTGATAAGTATCCAGCCCCCAGAGTTCCGCGGCATCCCTTATTTCTACCCCGCCTTCGTTTATCCAGAGATACACCGGAGAACCGGCCTTCCCCAGCAATACTAAACCATCGTAGCCGGCCCGTTTCAGCTCTCTGCCCCAGCTACCTCCCACACTGGCCTCTCCCCAGATCCCCGTTAGCGGTGACTTGCCGACTACCGAATGCCGCCCCGAAGACGGCACAACCGTCCCTGTAAGGGGTCCCGTAAAAAATCCCAGGACATTATTCTCTCCAAGGGGATCTGTTTGGGCACCAGTATTCTTCGCTAAAGTAACGGCGCCAAAACCGCTGCCTCCCAGCCATTTGGAAGCAAAATCATCATCAGTTTCTTCTAACCACCATTTCTTTTCAGTTAAATTAACCCACAAAATCGTACCTGTATAACCATGTTTCATATCCACCAGCTCACCTTAACCTCCCATAGGCTGTAGCATAATCCATGCCTCCATGTCTTTGTCAATCAGGTCTTCATAACCAACTATTTTGTTGCCGGCAAGAATCATTACCTGGTCCCGGCCATATTTATCTATGTTGCTTCGCTCAGCAATTAAACTGACTAAATCCCTCACGGTACTATTTCGAGGCATATCTAACTCGACCTCTGCAGTATCGTCACAGAACTTAAAAGGTGCAAGCAGCTTAACTTTTACTTTCACAGCAAGATGACCCCTTACCACAACCATTTAGTGGTTAAACTGGGCACGCTCTAATCGCCCGGCCAGATTGCTACACGCCGCACCCGCAGGGCACTCCCCTACTTTGGGACAAATTCCGGAAGGAAAGCATTGACTCATGTAATCCTGGCTAACTAGAAACAAAAATACTTAGGGGGCGAAGATACTCCCCGCACTTTCATTGACGGTGTTCGTAAACCATCGCCCCCAAAAGATGAGAACGGCACCGGTATGTCACCTACCAGTCCCTGTTTACTTTTTTGCAGAAAAAACACACAAAAACTCAAGTAAGCTAACCGGAGATCATCGCCCGGAATGGTGCTCGTGAACCATCGCCCGGCGCCACTTTTCCCGCAACACCCGGGCCAGTGCGCCGGCCAGAATTTCTTTGCCCCAACCTGCTTCCAACGCTTCCAGCAGGACGGGAGCCGCCAGCCGTACTTCATCGTGAGGACCTGGTAAAGCCACCAGAGTGGTTAATTCTACCTGACCTACTGCAATGCGCACGCCGTCTTTCAAATGGCGTCCCTTTCCGGCGTGGAAATGGAGGATCCAGGGGGTCGCCGCCGCTGGGTCGAGCCGGGAAATGCTCTCCACCATCCAGTCTTTATCCTCCGCACCAACCCCGCCGGTGGTGATAACAAGGCCGTAACCATCTGCCACTGCCGACCGGAGGCGGCCGGTAATCAGATGCAGGTCGTCCGGCAGAATGCCTCCAAAACGCATCCGGTAGCCATGCTGCTCAAACAGGCTGATCAAATAAGGCGAATTTGTATCTTCAATCAGACCTTCCTGGACTTCCCGGCCGGAAGCAAAAACCACCCCCCGCCGGGCCACACCGGCCCTTACCTGCTGAGCCAGGCGGGTGGATCGCTCCAGTAATTCCTCCCGCTGTTCCGGATCGGCGGCAATCAGGCCCAATATGCCCTGGGCGTGAACAGCCGTACTGGATGTAGCCCGTACCCCTGGTACGCGATTCAGGGCTGAAAGCAGTTCTTTTTCCCGCCCTACAATTTGTTCAGCCATCACTGTACGCCGCATGATATCCAGCACCACCACCCGGTCCCGCACATCTACCACCATCACAGCTTCAGCAGGTAATCCCAATACACGGGCGGTAACGGCGGCTATTTCGTTAAGATTTGCCCCGTGAAGTTCAATACCGGTAATCCAGAGCTCGGTTTTTTGCAGCAGGTCGAGTTCCAAGAATAACCATCTCCTGATAAAGCTAAATTAAGTTAAGATAAATGCCTCACCCGGAAAAATAGCCGCTGAAGAAACGTCAGCAATGGCAGGAAAAAACACGTATCTAACTCTTTCGTTTCATAAAATTTTTCACAGTCTCTTACCCCCCGCTGGCCGCCGGTAGGAAAACAACCTCATCTCCCTCAACCAGCACATACTCTTCTCCCACCATTTTTCCATTAACGGAAACAAAGCGAACCTCATTCAAAGGCAGCCCTAAACGTTCCCGTAACTCTCTAATTGTCTCTCCTTCTTTTAGTTGAACAGGATGAAACTTGCCGAAGGCAGGGTAAGAAAAAGAAAGAATACCCAATAACTTTACTGTCACCTGCATTCCTATCTAAACTCCTTTTTTACGGGTAAGTGTTCAGTCAACCCGATTGAGGAACGGCGTTGTCCCGCTCACTCATATGCTCCGCGCCGACAGCACCGCGGCGCGCTTCGGGCCGCCCAGCACTCACTGAAAAAGCCATACGAGGAAAAACATGCCGCTCACTATCTTTCATAGCAGGCTTAGAAAGAGCACCACTGCCAGTGAGTGCTGGGTTCACCGGGTGCTGTTACCGGCGCTCCGCAAAATCGTTCGCTCTGGACAACGCCGTTCCTTTGCAGTTAACGGCAGTTTTACTGAACTTTTACTTTTACGGGAGCTCAGGGCGAATTTATACACATGTCATGGAGGAACAGCGGTAATGAAGCTACCCTTTCTATGTTAGTTTATCGCAAATTCCAGGCCCAGCTCCCTCAGTTTTTCAGGAGCAGGAAGGCCGGTCTGCCTGTCCCAACCCATGGCCTCATAATACGCATCCAGCATAGCATCCAGATTCTCCACCCTGGCCCCTGCAGAAGGACCATCCGGGATGGCCTGAGCAAACCGCCCGGGCAACTTATCATCCTTGCGGGTGAAACCTTCACGGGCGTTAAAACACCGCTTGAGATTCCAGGAACGCTCTGCTGCCGTCATTAGTTCTGCTGCTGTTACGTCCCACCCGGTGAGAGCACTGACAATCTCGGCGTAAAGCTGCGGCGTGATACAGCTGCCTTCAGTACCCCACGAGTAGAAGATACATGCCCCCAGGATTTCGCTGATTTCACCCTGTAACGCCACATACCGGTAAACAACACCTTTCTGCGGCGATTCATCCTGCATCCCTGTGGGCGGCCAGGGTATACCGAATTCCTTCATGCCGCAGTCAAGTTGACCAAAGTCCCAGGTGCTTGCCCAGTTGGGGTGCATATGACAGCCCCCCCGCGGAGAAACGGCATACTGCACAGCAAGCACCTTAGATTCAGAACGCGGCTCGTGAGCCGGCAGTTCAAGTCCTTTCACATGGATAGCTGCCTCTTCAGCAGCAGGACCGAGCTGTTCAGCCATACGTTTTACACCCTGGGCCAGCAATGCACCAATTCCTTCCCGGTGGGCAATCTTTTCCACCAATTTTACCATTACTTCCCCATCGCCCCACCGCAAAGGCATTCCTTCCGTGTCCCTGTCAGTTAGCAACCCCTTTTCATAGCACTCCATAGCAAAAGCAATGCTCATGCCCGTACTAATTGTATCCAAACCATAAACATTACACAGGTAATTGCCTCTAATAATAGCCTCCAGGTCGGCAACCCCACAAATGGGCCCCAACATATCTACAGTTTCGTATTCCGGACCCTCCATGGGAGGTGTAGCAAACTTTCCACTACCCACTGAAGTATAACGCCCACAGGCGAAGCTGCAACCATAACAAGCCCGCCGTTTAATTTGGTATTTCCGGTTGAGAAGCTCACCCGAAATCTGATCGGCCTTTTCAAAATGGGCCGTTTGGAAGTTCTTTGTCGGCAGGATTCCCAGGCTGTTGTTTAACGATACCAGGCCAACCGTACCCAGAGAAGGAATGCTGCCGAAGGGGTAATTCTTTAACCACTGCTCTGCCTTCTCAACGGCCTCCGCAAATTCCTTCGGGCGGGCCACTTTAATGCCACCACGGCCATTCACCACAACCGCCTTCAAATTTTTACTGCCAAACACTGCTCCAATACCGCCGCGACCGGCAGCCCGTCCCCTGTCATTGATCAGAGCAGCATACAGAACCCCATTTTCGCCTGCCTGCCCTATGGCAGCCACAGATATCTCAGGATCATCAAGTTCGCGAATCAGGGCATCTGTAGTTTCTTCAACGTTAAGCCCCCACAAGTGTTTAGCGGGTTTGATCTCCACCTCACCATCGTGGATATATACGTAGACAGGCTCCTCTGCCTTACCTTCAATGACCACAAAGTCAAACCCCGCATACTTAAGCTTTGGACCAAAAGCCCCCCCTGACCGGGCCTGATTCCAGGTGCCGGTCAAAGGTGACTTGTAGCACACCTCGTAGCTTCCACCGCTGGGACAAAGGGTCCCGGTTACTGCACCAGTGGCCAGCACCACTTTAGCTTCTGGAGCCAGTGGATCAATGCCACCGGGCATTTCCTGATAGAGAAGCCTGGCTGCATAACCGACACAACCCATATACTTGCGCAATTCATTTTTATCCAGTTCCTCTACCTTGAATTCACCACTGGTCAGGTTAACCCGCAGCAGCTTACCGGCAAATCCGTACCACATTTACCAGCACCTCCTATCTGATCCTTACTCCGTGGGCCATAGCCCAAATCTCCCGGCGCCTGGCCGCAGCTTTACCTGCATCCTCGTATCGAAGAGCACCATGCGGGCAATGGTTGACACATGCCGGTGAACCGGAGCACAGGTCACACTTGGCCGCTACTTCTGTTTCTTCATCAACTCTGAGCACTCCATAAGGGCAAACCTTCACACAGGTACCGCAGCCGGTGCAAATATTTTCATCCACCACCACCGCATCAGTAGCACCATCCCGCTTAAGTGCCCCGGTGGGACAAACATCTATACATAAGCCGCACTGCATACATACTACGGGCACATCCACCGCCGGCTCCCGGCGTATCACATAAACATTGCTTCGGGAAGGATTTATTTCACCGTATTTAGTTAGCGAGCACCACATTTCACAACGGTGGCACCCGGTGCATAAAGACGGGTCCACTACCAGCACCTTAGACACGCGTGGTCACCTCCAGAACGTAATTATCAATGCAGGGAAAGGGAGCAGGGAGACAAAAAACTTTCTCACCTACTCCCCCAAGCCCTGGGCTTTAATACAGTTTATCCCCAAGACGGCCTTCATAACTTCTGGTCAGCAGTTCTACTGCCGCCTCTCTGGTCATCGGCCGCTTGGACCAGCCGTAAAAAGCGGTAATCCATGGGCTCTCAACCATCATCCCGGCTAACATTGGAATATCTTCCTTCTTACCGAAGGGAGCCCATGTCGTGGGAAGACCAACATCTTCCAGCAACTGTTTGACCGCTTGTACAGCAGCCTGGGCAGCCTGGCGGACGCTCATGCCGGCGGTATTCTGGCCTAAAGCCACGGCAATGCGAGCCAGTTTCTCCATGCAGTGCCCCATGTTATACTCCATCGCGTAGGGCAGGGCCACTGCACAACCAACACCGTGCGGTACATGGTATACGGAACCTAATGTATGCGCCAGAGCATGCCCCTCTACGATTCCTGGATCATTAAAAGCCATGCCGGCCATCATTGAAGCATAAGCCATCTTAACTCGAGCTTCCAGGTTATCCCCTTCGTAAACGGCCACCGGCAGGGCCTCTGCGATGAACTCAACCGCCTTTAGAGCAATTGCATCAGTAAGCGGGTTTTCCTGCCTGGCCATCATCGTCTCGATAGCATGCGACAGGGCGTCGGCACCCGTAGAAGCAGTAACTTTAGGCGGCATACTTACACTCAGGGTAGGATCCACCAGTGCCATATCCGGCAGGATGGCCGGCGTGGCGAAGAAGCCTTTAATACCATCTTTAGCAAAGGTTACCACAGAATACATCGTACATTCGGTACCGGTTCCGGACGTGGTGGGAACGGCAATAATAGGCGCACCCTTTTTGGGGAAGGTGGTATTAACCAGATAATCCTCAGTTTTACCCGGCAGCGCCAGGAGCTGAGCAGCCACCTTGGCGATGTCGATAGCACTGCCGCCACCCAGACCAATTACGAAGCTGCCACCCTCTTTACGGGCAAATTCAGCAGCCTGGTCACAGACCACATTATCCGGCTCGGGCTTACCCTGGTCAAAAACCGCTGCTTCAAACCCATCTTTCTTGAGGGCCTGTACTACCCGGTCAGCGATCCCCGCCTGAGCCACCCCGGGATCAGTTACAATAACAGCCTTTCCGCTTATACCCATCTCCTTGATATACTGGCCAATGTTGTCTACAGCATTAACACCAAACACTACTTTTTGAGGGGTATAGTACTGAACCACTTTGAGCATTGGGAACATAATAATACAACCTCCTTAAACATTAGTATTTTCCCATGAGACTTAAACTACCACAAGTACTACCGTTGAATTTACTTTTACCTCCAGGTTTCGCTATCTTTTCTAAAACTCACCTCCTCGGGTTTCTTTAAAGCTCGTCAGGTTTGTTTGATAATGCCAAACTCTATTCTGTTTATAGCAACTAGAGACCCCGCCGCTTTGAAAAACGCCGACCCTTCACGTGTTTGACATTAACAAACTCTATTCTGTTTTCTTATAATTACCATTGTTCGACATTATTTTTAAAACTCCTTCCATTCCCCCTAAAAATTTTTAAATAATTTTTTAGAATTTATTATAGTAATCGTGATAAAGATGCTCAGGTACAGGGGTCCGGTTTCTTTCCGGAACCGAACCCCCATTGCTGTATGGCATATCAAGCAGTTTATCAGCCAGCCACAACCTGTTTATTCTGAGCCATCTCGTAAGCCACGTCAATAATGTAGTCTTCCTGACCGCCTACAATCTTGCGGCGCCCCAGTTCCATTAAAATGTCCCGCGGGTCCAGGCCAAACTTCTCCGCCGCCCGGTAGGTGTGCAGGAGGAAACTGGAGTACACGCCGGCATAACCCAGCATGATGGACGCATTATCGATCACCTGCGGGCGGCGCATCATGGGCTCCAGAACAGTGGCAGCATCCATGATCTTATAGAGATCCACACCTACCTCGCAGCCAACCTTTTTGAGGGCTGCCACCAGCACTTCGGTAGGCGCGTTACCTGCCCCGGCCCCCAGGCCGCGCAGGGTCCCATCCACCACCGTGGCCCCGGCTTCCACTGCTGCCAGTGTATTGCCGATGGCCAGTCCCAGGTTGTTATGAGCATGGAAGCCCACCGGAATCTTCAGGCAGGAGCGCACATAGCTGACCTTTTCTTTAACCTCCTGTGGGGTCATGGCCCCTGCCGAGTCCACCACATAGACCACGTCCGCACCGTAACTTTCCATCAACCTGGCCTGCTCGGCAATCTTCTCCTTGTCTACGGTGTGGGACATCATCAGAAAGCCTACTACTTCCGCCCCCATCTCTTTGGCCAGGCCCATGTGTTCTTCCGATATGTCTGCTTCAGTAACGTGGGTGGCAATGCGGAAGACCTTTACCCCGGCCTTCACCGCCATCTGCATGTCCTTACAAGTACCGATACCGGGCAGTACCAGGGCCGCCAGCTTTGCCCGCTTGAGCACTGGAGCAACTGCTCGCAGATACTCCTCGTCTGTAGCCGCGGCAAAGCCGTACTGGAACGAATAACCGGCCAGGCCGTCGCCGTGAGAAACTTCGATTACGTCCACGCCGGCCTCATCCAGGGCGGCCGCCACCCTGGCCATCTGTTCCGGGGTGAACTGGTGGGCCATGGCGTGCATCCCGTCCCGCAAGGTGGTGTCCATAATTCTGATCTTAGGCACAGCTTTCCACATCCTTCCGGTTGTAAATACCCAGCAGGCGCATGGCCATCAACTCGCCCACCCGTGCAGCAGCCGAAGTCATAATGTCCAGGTTGCCCGCATAAGTGGGCAGGAAGTCCCCCGCCCCGGTCACTTCGATGATCGTAGTCACCTTGTTTCCTTCCACCAGCGGCTCTACCCGGAGCCGGTAACCGGGAACGTACTCCTGAATGCGCCGTACCATGTCGAGTACTGCAGCGCGAATTTTATCCTCATCCGGATGCTCCACCAGAGTGTAGATGGTGTTATGCATCATAATTGGGGGATCGGCTGGATTAAGGATAATAATGGCCTTGCCCTTTTGAGCTCCACCCACCACTTCCAGAGCTTTGGCCGTGGTCTCAGTAAACTCATCGATATTCTGGCGCGTACCCGGCCCCGCGCTCTTGCTGGCAATGGAGGAAACGATTTCCGCATATTGGACACCTGCAACGCGGTTAATAGCTGCTACGATGGGCACGGTGGCCTGACCACCGCAGGTAACCATGTTCACGTTCATGGCATCCAGATGCTTATCTATGTTAACCACCGGGACCACGTAAGGACCCACCGCCGCCGGAGTGAGGTCGATGGCAATTTTGCCCGCCTCCCGCAGCAGGGGAGCATGTTTGAGATGAGGCTTGGCTCCGGTAGCGTCAAAGACAATCTTGATCTCCGGTTCCCGCAATACTGCGTCGATCCCTTCGTGTGAGGCTTTAATGCCCAGTGATCTGGCCCGGGCCAGGCCCTCGGACTCCGGGTAAATCCCCACCATCATGGCTACTTCCACGTATTTGCTGCGCAACAGTTTGTACATCAGGTCGGTACCGATGTTACCCGGCCCGACGATGGCTGCCTTTATTTTTTCCAAGAGAACATCCTCCTCAAAGTTGAAAATTAAGCATCTACAAATCTTGCGGTTACCGTGCCCAGGCGGTCGAAAGAAGCGCGGATCACCGAACCGGGACTCACCGCCACTGCCTGGGTGAACGAACCGGAAAGCACCACCATACCCGGCTCCAGGCTCAACCCGTAGCGGGCCACCGCGTTGGCCAGCCAGGCCACCGCCGCCGCCGGGTGGCCAAGCACTGCGGCTCCCGCCCCGGTAGCAAAGACTTCCCCATCCTTTTCCAGTACCAGCCCGAGCAGGCGCAAGTCCAACCCTTCCACCGGCATTAACGTCCCACCCAGAATAATGGCCGCCGAGGAAGCATTGTCGGCAATGGTATCCTGAATTTTTATCTTCCAGTCCCTGATTCTACTGTCAATAATCTCTAATGCGGGCATTATTCCCGCCGTGGCCCGTAATACATCGGCCACGGTAACCCCGGGGCCGGTTAGCCGCTCCCGCAGCACAAAAGCTATTTCTGCTTCTACCCTGGGCTGAATCAGCCTCGACAGGCGTACCGGTTCACCCTCAATCAGAACCATGGTGTCCAGAATATGACCATAATCTGGCTCATAAACCCCCAGCATCTGTTGCATGGCCCTGCTGGTCAGGCCAATCTTCATCCCCACCACCCTTTGGCCCCGGGCACACTTGCGTTCTATTACCTTCAATTGAATCTGATAGGCCGTGGGAATATCTATTTCCGGCCAGGCTGCTGTCAGCGGTTCGATGGGCATTCCAGTTTCTTCAGCCTGCAGTAACCGCCCGGCCCATTCTTCAATTTGCGGCATGGTCTCAACTCCATCTATTTGATATTACAGAACAATGTTTTGGGATTATACAAAATCAGACGGACATTATATCCGGTACTGCACCCTACGCCGGCCCCAGAACTTCAAAGCGCAGATCAGCTAGCGGCGCATCCAGCACTGAACGCCCTATATCTATAATGTCCACATCCAGCTCTGCGATGGCCGGCAGATCTTCCCTGGTGATTCCCCCGGAAAAAGCAAGGCGCACTCCCTGCCGCCATCCACGCCTGCGCAGGTACCCGGCCACAAGGGTCACATCTTCCACGCGGCCGGTGTCTACCATTAAGACGGCAGCTCCATTGGTTGCCGCCTGGGCAGCCTCTTCGGTAATGTCGCCCCACTCACCGCGCAGCTGGATGACCTTTTTACCGGGCAGAGCCGCTACCGCCTGCAGGGTGCTGGAGATACCTCCAAACATACGGATATAGTTTTTATCCAGGTAGATGAAGGGATCATCCACGATCCGGGTGGCCACACCGCCCACTGCCGCAGCCCGGCGCAAATTCTGTCGCCAGGGCAAAGGAAGCTTTTTCCATCCTCCACACACCACCCGGATACGGCCGGGAAGCATCTCACGGAACGAACGGGCGGCGGTGGCTACGCCGGAAGCCTTGCCGATCCAACCCAACACTCGATCTTCGGCCACGGCCAGGGTCATGGCCGGCCCGATAAGAGTGAATACCGCCTGACCGGCCAGCACACTCATTCCCTCCCGCACCTGACTGCGTACTTCCAGCCCCAAAGAACGAGCCTCATCGATGCTTTCGCTCAGACCGGCCACCACCGCCGGCTGGGTAAAGACCACCCCGGCCTGGAAGATACGATTTTCCATCCCTTTGAAGATGGAACAGCGAATATCATCGGGAGGGAGAATGTGCTTTTCCATTTGAGCCAACCTCCTGCCAGCTCCTTAACAAATCTTAAATCGAGACGGATCGATGCCCCTCTGCTTCAACCATTTGGGAAGCAGTTCCCCGTCTACTCGACGTGAAACGAGAGGTGCTTTCTGCAGCAGGTATTCACCCAGGGAACGGCTGACGTTCAAAGCTCCTGAAGCACCGTCAAAGGCAAGGATCTTATCCGTACCCGCAACCCGCTTGGCAAAACGCACTGCCGTGTCCAAATCCTCCGCCAGCAACGTGTGCCTGGTGTAGCTGATGTTCTGCGGATCCCGGTTAAGCAGCTCTGCCTGTTCCCTGCCCACTACAATGGTCGGGATATGCTCGGTAAAGAAGGCGCTGGGATACCCACCCCAGGCATAGTTATGGATAACTACCTTAATCGCCGGATTTACCGGCGGCACCCCTTCGATCAGCGGCCGCCCGTCTTCACCGTAGAAGGCCTCCGTATACCAGGTGTACGGCGGCAGCGGATCGTCCAGGTCGAAAAGGTCACGGTTAGCTCCGGCGAAGTTGGCGAAAATGACCCCCGCCGCAAATACATATGGCACCGGGCTGGGGAAGTCCAGAATGGTGATGGCCTCATCAATCTCACCCAGCAGGGTCATCATCTTGCCATAATCCCGGCAACCCAGATAAGTAACCCGGTCGTTGAGCGCATAGAGGTCGTTGTCCGCGTCCACCCCTACCACCCCGCTGGGCGACATCATCAGAAATACGGCGCAGGCAAATTTTTCCTGAACAAAAGGAGAATCAAAGATTGCCCTGGCCACAAAGTTGGCCGCCCGTGGACCCAGGTTCTGGTGATAAGTGGAGCGGGTTTCTATCCGCGCATAGGACATACCGAAGGGTTTTACAGCCCGGTCCACCTGACGGTGGAAATGCACTTCCCGCACGTCACTGTTGTGGGCGTGGATGATCCACCGGGCATCGTATATTTTTTTGATGCCGTAAAGAGTGCCGATTTCGGTCTCGATGGCAACCCCCTCATCCACCGGAGCCACGCCGGCGGCCTTGCCTTCGTAGTATTCGTCCAGGCCAAATGCCTTAATATATTCTTCGCTCTCCCGGAAACGCAGCCCCACACCTACCCGCAGGCGTATATCCGTACATCCCGTGCGTTCCCGCACCACATCCCGGATGGTCCTGAGCATCTCGGCATATGGTGCTCCACCCAGTAAAGTAAAACCGTGGTGTGAACCCAGCACATTTACCGAGTCGCCGGGTTTGATCATGCTCAGGTCCACTTTTTCCATCTGCTTCCGGGTGGCTTCCCGGATCACCTCCAGGCCGCCCTCACCCGGGTAAATTACCGGCGCCGCGTCCGGAAAGAGATCCCGTACCAGCACGGAAACCATTTCCGGCAACTCTGCGGCCCGCTTGCGGACCAGCTCGGGTGCTACCCCGTACTGGGAACGACGCGGCGGCAAGGGCTTAATCGGTGCGCGTAACATTTATTTCCCCCCTTTCACTGGTTTCTACCAGCGAATCCAGCAGTTTACGGTCTTCATCGAAGTAAAACCCGCGTTGGGCATATTTTTTCTTAACCTCTTCCGGAATATCCCAAACCGTAGGCGTCAAGCCATACCATTGATAACCTCTGGCAGGCCGCTCCGGTACAATTCCCGCTGCATGCAGCAACCGCAATACCGGCTGGATACACTCCACCTTACACCCGGTACGTACACCTGTGCGCCGGGAGATCTCTTCCGGAGATTTCGCTCCCTTGAGTACCGCCGCCGCCACTTCCTCGGCCCTGGTAGCCGTACAGTAGCAGATAATCTGTTTGGGATGCAGATGCGCTCTCCGGCAGAGATCATTGACAGCCGCCATATCTACCCCCGCCAGGCTCTCCTGTACTACCCGCGACTGTTCAAGGTGGGCCATGGTGATGGCCATTTCCGGACAGCGCTGTTCGCAGTTGGCACAACCCAGACAGTTTTCCGGGTCTACCACTGCTTTTTTGTTTTCCACCTTAATGGCCAGCACCGGACACACCCGTTCACAGCGCGTGCAGCCCTTACATTTATCCACATCTACTACCGCGTATAAGGTTACTGCGCGCACGGTCCACCCCCCCTTGTTTGACATTATCAAATACTATGCGTCTGTGTAGAATATAATTCGCCTTCTTAATCTAAATCCCTGCTAATCATCAAAAAAAATTCCTTTTTAGAGGATAAGTCTAAATTTTGCTGTAACCATTCAGCTCAACACCCGCGCCCATCTGCCGGGAAATCTCCCCGGCCACCTTCTTAAGGGACCCGGCAATACGGGACATTTTCTCCTCCGTCATTCGTGACGCCGGTCCGGAAACGCTGATTGCTCCCACCGGGCATTGACCATAACCGATAAGGGGTGCCGCTACGCAGCGCAGCCCCTCTTCAATTTCCTCCCGGTCGTAGGATACCCCTTCTTCCCGGATCCGTGCCAGCTCCGCACTCAATTCTTCCCAGGTGGTGATAGTGTTGGCGGTAAATCTGGGCAGCCCCCGCTTTTTAACAATGGCCTGCGCCTTTTCTTCGGGAAGATAGGCCAGAATTGCCTTCCCCACGCCGGTACAATGGGCAGGCAGCCGTCTCCCGATGCGGGAGACCATGCGGATGGATTGCGGGCTGTCAATTTTATCCACGTAAACCACCTGGCCGTCGTCCATAATCACCAGGTGCACTGTTTCCCCATGTTCATTCACCAGTTGTTGCAAATAAGGAGAGGCAATTTCACGCAGATCACAGTGCTCGAGAAAAGCCCCACCCAGGGCTAAAACTCGATAACCCAGCCGGTACCGGCCCGTTTTGATCTCCTGGTGCACATAGTTGTGTTTAACCAGAGTTTGCAGTAATCCAAAGGCAGTACTTTTATGAAGCCCCAGTTCCCGGCTGAGCTCAGAAAGGGAAACCGGTCCACGACACAGATACTCCAGGATCTTGATTGCCCTTTCCACTGATTGAATGGTATTTATTTCCTGCGCGGTTCCACTTCTGCTCCTGGTTCTTGCCACAGACAACTGCCTCCTTTGCTACTTCTTCTGAACTTTTTCTTATTTTATAATATCGCATCCTGTTCATGTATTAACCTGCAAAACTCGCTGGCCGGTTCCCTGAACTCAAGGTGCCGGCCCTTGAAAAATCTTTAGCCACACTCTATTTGATACCGTTTCAACTTCTTGTACAGGCCGGCCCGGGATATACCCAGCAGTTGGGCCGCCTGCCGCTTGTTGCCTTTGGTGGCCGCCAGGGCCTCTAAAATGGCTTCTCTTTCCGCCTCTTCCACCAGCCTGGGCAGGCCACTGTGATTTGCCCGCTGCCCTCGGGCCAGGCCGGCCTTTTGCAGGTAGAGGGGCAGGTGTTTTTTCTGGATAACGGTGCCGTCCAGCACGTTATAGGCCCGTTCCAAAACATTTTCCAGTTCCCGCACATTGCCCGGCCAGTGGTGGTTCATCAGTATTTCCATGACCTCCGGGGAAACCCCGGTTACCCGCTGGCCGAACTGGCGGTTGAAATGTTTAATGAAGTGCTCCACCAGGAGTTCCAGGTCATCCATGCGTTCCCGCAAAGGGGGAATATTTAAGGTGACCACGTTGATGCGGTAATACAAATCTTCCCGGAAGCGGCCTTTGCCGATCAGTTCTTCCAGGTTCTGGTTGGTAGCCGCGATAACCCGGACATCGACGCGGCGGGGCCTGGTGTCCCCCAACCGTTCAATTTCCTTTTCCTGCAGAACCCGCAGGAGTTTCGCCTGCATGGACATGGGCATATCGCCAATTTCATCCAAAAAAATGGTTCCCCCGTGGGCCAGCTCAAATTTGCCCGGCTGGCCGCCCTTGCGGGCTCCGGTGAAGGCCCCCTCCACGTAGCCGAATAACTCCGATTCCAGGAGATTCTCGGGCACCGCCGCACAGTTGACCTTGATAAAGGGGCCCTTGCTGCGCAGGCCTTCAGTATGCAGGGCGTGGGCAAAAAGTTCCTTGCCGGTGCCGCTCTCCCCCAGGATGAGGACGGTGGAACTGGTCATGGCCACCCGGCGGGCCGTTTCTTTGACGGCTTCAAATTGTTTATTGCGGCCGACAATCTGGTCAAAGCTGAACTTGCTGCGGTGAACCCGCTCCAGCTCGCCTCTATAGTAATCCAGCTCGCTTTTGAGATGGCGGATCTTTTTGATCAGGGCGTATAACTCTTCCACATCCCGAAAGGCCACCACTCCCAGGGCCCCGACAATTTCCCCGTCCCGGACCAGGGGCACCCGGTTGGCGATAACTTCATGGCCGTTGAGGTTGCCCAAATATCCATATTCCGCTTCCCCCGTCTCCATGGCCCGGGGGAAGATGGGCTTGCTCTCCCCGTACACTTCATAAACGTTTTTGCCGATAATTTCTTCGGGGGTTTTGTTAAAGAAGCTGGCAAAATTATGGTTGGCCATGGTAATCACGTAATTCCGGTCTATGGCCACGATCCCGTCACTGGACAGATCCAGAATTAGCTCCAGTAAATTTTTCAGCTCCCGGATGCGCGCGTTATCGCTGGAAAGCTCGTCGATGATATTCTGGATTTCATTGATATTTTGAAATTCCGATATGGCACCCACTATCTCCCCGTTACGCCAGATGGGAGTGCGGTTGACCAGGTAAACCCCGTCTTTCAGCTGCAGGCGGCGTCCCAGCTGCGGCCGCCCGTCCTTCAACACCTCCAACAGTGGCGTACCCGGGAAAAACTCATTAATATGGCGGCCAATTAATTCTTCCCTTGGCAACTCAAGGTAGCGGGCGAACTGGGGGCTGCAGTAAATGATCTCCCCCAACTTGTTTACGGCAACGACATTACTGGCCAGTGAATCTAAAATGTCATCCAGAGCCAGTGTTAATGTCTCCGCCGGTCTGACCTTCTTGCCCAAGCCCGTCCACCTCACCGCCAGGCATTCTATTTATGTTTACACCTGATCTACTTTTTTCTATACATCGTCCTTAAATCCTCCCTTTCTTTCCCAAGCAATAATCAGCACTTTTTGGAGGTGTACCAAACTAAAAAACATATCCAAAACAAAACAATTAAGGCAACGATAAAAAGAAAGTTTTGAATATTAAAGGAAATGACAACATTGCGCCTAAATATATTAAAAATAGAGTACTTGCAGGCGAAAGGGGGTTGGTTGATGAAGGCCGTTGTGGACCGGATGGGGGGAGAATTTGCCGTAATCCTGCTGGGCCGGGAAGAATACAAAATAATCCTGCCCCGCACCTACCTGCCCGAAGAAACCATGGAAAGTGACGTGCTGGATATTGCCATTAAAATTAACCGCGATTCCCCTTTAAAACGCCACAAGAAACCGGGGCAGGCAAAAGAAAAAAACAGGCCTGGGGTCCAGTGGTTTTCCCGGGCCAGTCGCGATCAATAACTAACAACTTTGGCACCGGCCAGTTTATTGGTACGGGTCCAGATTTTTAACCTTTCGGCTTCCTTGACCAGTTCATCCCGGAACATGGGATGGGCAATGGAAATCAACGCCTCTGCCCGCTCCCAGGTGGCCTTGCCCTTCAGGTTGACCATCCCGTATTCTGTTACCACGTACATGGCCGTGGCTCGGGATGTGGTTACAATCGACCCGGGAGTCAGTGTGGGCACAATGCGGGAGCGCAGTTGGCCGTTCTTATCCCGGTAGGTGGAACTGATGCAAATGAATGCCTTGCCCCCGCGGGAGAGGAAAGCCCCTTCGACAAAATCCACCTGCCCGCCGGTACCGCTGATGTGCCTGATGCCGGCAGATTCGGAACAAACCTGGCCGTAAAGGTCGATCTCCACCGCATTGTTGATGGATACGACTTTATCATTTTGGGCAATGACCTGAGGTGAGTTGGTATAATCAACGGGATAACTGGCCACGGCCGGGTTATTGTGCAGGAACTCGTATAGCTTCTTGCTGCCCATGGCAAAGGTAAACACCATTTTATACTTGTCGATGTTCTTGCGCCTTCCCGTAACCTTGCCGGTCAGATACATGTCCATCATGGCATCCACCATCATCTCCGTGTGAATGCCCAGATCCTTTAAATCAGACCCGGCAATCAACTTCCCCACCGCATTGGGCATCCCACCGATACCCAGCTGGATGCAGGAACCGTCCTCAATGTTTTCTACAATCTGCATGGCAATTTTTTCGTCAACTTCTGTTATCTTCGGCTGGGCTAACTCCGGAACGGGCCAGTTGCTGCTCTCCACGATATAATCGACCCTGGAGATATGAATGCACTCCTGGTTCCCGCCCGGGCAGCGGGGCATGTTCTTGTTGACTTCTACAATGACCACCTTGGCCCGCTCAATGGCCGCCATGGTGGACGAGTTATTTAAACCAAAGTTAAAGAAGCCGTGTTCGTCCATGGGCGTTACCGCCAGCATACACACATCCACATGCGCGTACTTCCGGTAGTAGGTGGGCATCTCCCGGAAGAGCATGGGGATATAATAACACAATTCCTGGTCGTGCAGCTTCCGGTCTATAGCGCTGAAGTGCCAGTTGTTGTAGATAAAATGTTCCCGGTAGGGGTCCACCTGCACTACTTTGGGAACCCCCGCCGCCCGGGTTACCGCCCGGATCTTAACATCGTACAGTTCCTTTTTACGCCTGGCCAGTGCGGCGTCCAGATCCACCACCTGCCCGGCAAATTGCCCGTATTCCACCCAGTCGCCGGATTTAATCACCTTAACCGCTTCATCGGCACTGACCAGTTTTCTTTTGTACTCCTCCCAGTAGCTCACCTTTTATACCTCCCTGCCCTTTATCCCCTTCCACTCTCTCCCCTAACCAAGGAAAAGTCCTTGATGACGATCTCACGCACTAAAAACTTCTCCTTTCCCCCGAAGCAGTTTTTGCCAGGTCCCTTGAAAAAGTCCTTCACCAGCAGGAAACGCCGCACATAAACCGGGAAGAAGATTTTGGTTGTTGTTAGAGCAAAAGGCATACCAGTGGATATACCTGAATTGTCGCTCGTTTAAAACTTTATTTTATTTGATTTTTCCATGGATTTTGACTAACGGCTGCCAGCGGCCAGATTGTATACAGTGTAGACAGTTGTCATTTGACATGCCACTTTCTTCGACTTTATGCAGCCTGCCGCCGGGGCGGGAAGCGGACTCCGCCAACATTTTGCCCGGCCAAGAAGGATCGAACCCGCAAGAAGCATAATCAATATTGATGCTAACAAAATAAGTTAAGGTGATAGACATGGACTTCACTTTCCTGACCCCGCCGTTAGTCCGTTTCGGCCGGGGCTGCATAACCGAACTGGGCAAAGAAACCAAAAGGCTAGGAAACCGGGCCCTGCTGGTTACCGGCAGGAGCTTTTTAAAGCAAAGCGGCATACTGGACAGGCTGCTGGGCATTTTAGAGGAGGCGGGGGTAAGCACCGTCATCTATGACGGTGTATCTCCCGAGCCACTGGTAGACATGGCCGAAGAAGCCCGGGAATTGTTGTACCGGGAAGGGTGCAATGTGGTTATCGGCGCCGGAGGAGGCAGTGCCCTGGACACGGCCAAGTCGGTGGCCGCTCTGGCGGGGGCTCCGGGGCGGGTTGCCGAGTACCTGAACGGCAAAAGAATAGACGGCGCCGCCTTACCGTGGGTGGCGGTACCCACCACAGCCGGCACCGGTTCCGAAGCCACCCCGACGGCTGTGTTCACCGACCCGGCGCGTGACGTCAAAACCAGCATGAGAGGCCGGCAGTTCATGGCCGCGGCCGTTTTAGTGGACCCGGAACTAACCTTAACCGCGCCTCCCCACATCACGGCGCACAGCGGTATGGACGCCCTGACCCAGGCCATCGAAAGCCTGACCTCCCGTTTCGCCACACCCCTTACCAAATCCTTAAGCCTTCAGGCGGCAGAGCTGATCATATCCTGCCTGCCCCGGGCGGTGGAAAACGGGCAGGACATAGAAGCCAGAGAAAACCTGGCCCTGGGCAGTCTGATGGCCGGGATCGCCCTGGCCAACGCCCGCCTGGGGGTGGTGCACGGGTTGGCGCACCCCGTGGGACACCGTTGCCAAAGAGCCCACGGCCTGGTATGTGCCGTCTTGCTGCCCCCGGTTATGGAATTTAACTTGCCGGTGGCGGCGGGGGATTACGCCCTCCTGGCCCGGCGCCTGGACCTGCCCGGCGACAATGATACGGAAAAGGCCCGGGCCCTGGTAACACTGGTGCGCAACCTGAACCAGCGCCTGGGAATACCTTCCCGACTCAAGGCCCTCGGGCTAAAAGCAGACGACATACCGGTCATGGCCGAACAGGCGCTGCCTTCCGGCTCAACCAAGGCCAATCCACGCCCTGTTTCCCGGGAAGACCTGGAGGGTATATTGGACAACGCCCTGTAAGCCAATCCACTGCCCAGAATGCACGAAATCTTGCCGTTAACGGTAACACAAATTGGCCCCCGGCAAATCGGGGGCCATCTACCGTTTAAGAAAAGCCGGGGGACTTTCCCCCGGGCCTTTATTTTAACAGGCGCTTGAGCATTATTTCAGTGGCCGCCCTTTCCAGACGGTCGTCCAGGGGAGCAAGTTCTGCGGGCAAACCCCGGCGGCGCAATGCCAGGGAGATGAGGTGATCCGTAAGCCGGGGGTTCTTGGGCAGCAGGGGACCGTGGAGGTAGGAGCAAAAGACATTCTTGTAACGAGCCCCCTCGGTGCCGTCCTCCCCGTTGTTGCCGTAGCCCACCAGCACCCGGCCCAGCGGGGAGATCTGCCCCAGGAAAGTGCGACCGGCATGGTTTTCAAATCCGGTCACCCGCACCCGTTCCCCGTCGATCTCCAGCTCTACGACCACGTTGCCAATCATCCTCTTCCGCCCGGCCTCCGTATAGAAGTCTAAAAGACCCAGGCCGGGAATCACGTGGCCTTCCAGGGTGCGGTAATATTTGCCCAGCAACTGGTAGCCGCCGCAGATGGCCAGAACCACCAGCCCCTCCTCCGCCGCCGCATGCAAAAGCTCCCGGCGATTTTCCAGGTCTTTGGCCATCAGGTTTTGTTCCCGGTCGGAACCCCCGCCCAGGAAAAGAAAATCCATTTCCCGGAAGTCAACCGGGTCCCCCAGGTTAATGCGGTGCACCTCCACTTCAATCCCGCGCCACTGGCAGCGGCGAACATAGGCCATCACGTTACCCCGGTCGCCATAGAGATTTAACAGGTCAGGATACAGATGGCAGACTTTCAACACGACTTTCCCTCTTTGCATAACCACTTAAAATCCTTTCCAGGGGCCACAGGGCCGTATAGGTAGCCAAAAGATAGGCCGTGGTGCCGGAACCATTTAAAACGTGTTCTACGGCCCGGTGCATATTCTCGACCACAATCCTGTCAAGGGGCACCCCGGCATATTTCAGCCTGACGGCCATTTCCGCTCCCCTTTGCCCGGTACAGACCAGGGAGTTCAAACGGTGGTGGTGCTCCTCCAGAACCTCAAAGTCCACGTCCCACAACCAGGAGATGTCCCGGCCGTCGGCATCGTTGTCATTGATGGCAATGAGCACATCCACCGGGCCGGGGAGGGACAGCAAAGCGCCCAACCCTTCGTTAAACCCGGTGGGGTTTTTGACCAGGTTTAAGAGCACCGGCTTATCCCGGTAGCGGAATCTTTCCATGCGGCCGGTGGCCGGGGTGTAACCCGCCAGGGCGCGGATTATCACTTCCGGCTCCACGCCCAGGGAAAGGCCGGCCGAAAAAGCCGCCAGGCCGTTGTAGAGGTTATACAACCCGGGCACGGGAATAACCAGTTCATAGTAGCCGGCGGGTGAACGCAGGCGGACACTTACCCTGTGATCTCCCTGGGAAACCTCCGTTCCCTCCACATCGGCGAAAGGCCGGGAAAAGCCGCAGCCGGGACAACGGTAATTACCCAGCTGGCTGTAATGATAGTAGGCATAGAATAGCTCCCGCCCGCAATGGGGGCAGAAGCGCCCTTCCCGGGCGGCGGCGGAAAGGGAAGTCACCTGCCGGTGTTCCCCCAGGCCATAATAAAATGCCTCTTTCCCGGTGGAGGCAGCCAGAGGGGCTACCAGGGGGTCATCGGCATTTAACACCAGCCTGGTCCCCGGCAACTGAACCAGGGCTTCACGGATGAGGGATATGGTTTTGTCCAGTTCCCCGTAGCGATCCAGCTGGTCCCGGAAAAAGTTGGTGATCACCACTATGCTTGGATGTACCTGGCGGGTAACCCGCGGAAAAGAGGCCTCGTCCACCTCCAGGAGGGCGTAGTCGCAGTCCACCTGGCCTAAAAGAGATGCGGCCTTTAAAAAAGCGGTGGTAACGCCGGTAATCAGGTTGGCCCCCTCGGTGTTGACCACCACCCGGTAACCGGCCTCCCTGACCACCCGGGCAATCATGTTGTTCGTGGTGGTCTTGCCGTTGGTGCCGGTGACCATGACCACGCCCCGGCGGGCCTGCCGGGCCAGGCAGCCCAGGATGCCGGGACAGATTTTCAAGGCCACCATACCGGGCAGGGAGGAGCCTTTACCCCGTCCCAGCAGGCGAACAAGCCACATGATTACTTTAGCAACCAGTATGGCAAGGATCAGACGCAAGTGAAAAGCCAAGTCTTTCCTGCACCCCTTGTTAGAGGAAATACAGTGATTCCGGTTGGATGCGGCGCTGTCCCCGCTCACTCCAGTGCTTCGCGCCGACAGCACCGCGGCTCGCTTCAGCCGGCTCTGGCTCTCTGCGGATTGCCCGCCACTAACATTCTTCGTCGTTACCTTTTAAAATAATATGTCTTAAAAGTCTTCTTCCTGGTAGTTCATCATGCGTCCTCGAGAGCCGAGCCGGCAACCTCGCTTCACCGGGTGCTGTTACCGGCGCTTCGCAAGTCGTTCGCTCCGGACAGCGCCGCATCCTCGTCATAACGGTTTTACTAAATATTTACGAGGAAATAATACGCCACGCCGTCCTTCTTCTCTACTTTCACCCGGCCTTCTTCCACCAGTACGTCCAGGTGGGCCTGGACTTCTGAAAGTCCCAAAAAGATGTTGAACCCTTTTAAATCGGGATACAGGAGCCGGGAAAGCTCAAAGGCGGTGCGCCGCCCGTACTTCCGTAACAGATCCACCAGGGCGTCAAAACGGGCCTGGTGCTGTTCCCGCACCATGGCCACCACCTGCCGGTAGTCGTCTATGACTTCCCCGTGCCCCGGCCAGACCCGCCTTATGTCCATGGACGTCAGCCTGTCCAGCCCCTGCAGGTAGTGGCGCAGGCTGGGTGCCCGGCGATCGGGGTGAACCGGATCGGGCTCCAGAAATGGGTTAGGGGTAATGCGGGGCAGCAAAAAGTCCCCGGAAATAAGGCTCTTTCCCGCCGGGTCATAAAAACAAAGGTGGCCGGTGGCATGGCCGGGTAAATGGAGCGCCTTTAAGCTCCCCCGCTCGAAGGGTATTTCCACTCCGTCGGTCGTGGTTATAGCACCCCCGGGCGGCACAAAGGGCCTGGGGAGCTTATCCCCGTCCTTGAGAACTTCCGCTATGATCTCCGCCGGGGTACCGGCTTCCTGGATAAAGGGCATCCTCTCCTCGATAAAATCGTTTTTGCCGCTCAGTTTCTTCAAATCATAGGGATGAATATATATCTTTGCCCCCGTCAGGGAGTGTATCCAGTGGGCCAGGCCGCTGTGATCGGAATGGAAATGGGTCAGCAGAATCCGTTCAATTTCGGCCAGGGGAACACCCAAACGGTTCAGTTCTTTCTGCAATACTTCCCTGGCCTCGCCGGTATCGGGCCCCGGGTCCACCAGGGTATAGGGTCGTGAAGCGATGAGATAGGCATTGACCGGTCCCACCGCGTAAGGGGTGGGCACCACTATCCTGTGTAACGGTAACAATCAACAACTCCCCTTTAGTAGAAGTGGTCCCATGACAATTGCCTGCCATTGGCGGAAAGAAAACATTTACAGTTTATTATACCACAGCTTAACCGGCTGGCCATAATAATAAAAGCACCTCTTGTCTAGAGGCGCTTAGACCCGGTGTCCTGCCAAAATATCTTTCAGTAAGGCTGCCGCCTGTTCCACCGTATAGGGCACGGTTTTGAGCTGCAATTCGGGCAGGGAGCGAAAAATTTGCGCCACCAGGGGGAAGCGCAGGTTGGCCTGGCGGATTATATCCTCCCGGACCAGCAATGACGGGTCACCCTGGGCCAGGGTGCGGCCGTTTTTTATGATAATCACCCGGTCCGCCCAGCTGGCCGCCATATCCACGTCGTGGGTGGCCACCAGGATGGTGGCACCCCGGCGGTGCAACCGGTCCAGAATATCCAGCAATGTATCCTTGCCCTGGGGATCAAGGTAGGCCATGGGCTCGTCCAGGACGATAATTTCCGGCCCCATGGCCAGAACCCCGGCGATAGCCACCCGCTTTTTCTGCCCGTAGCTGAGGTGGTAAGGCGGTTTGTCCCGGTATGCTTCCATCTGCACTGCCGCCAGGGCCTCCTGCACCCGCCGTTCGACCTCTGTGGCGGACAGGCCCATATTCACCGGGCCGAAGGCCACGTCCTCCCCTACGGTGGAAGAAAAAACCTGATCATCGGGATCCTGAAACACCAGGCCCACCCGGCTTTTGATCTCCCTGGCCGTGCGGGCGTTGACCTCCTGCCCCATGATCCGCACCTTTCCCCGCTGGGGCAGGTAAAGGCCGTTTAAATGCAGCAAGAGGGTGGACTTACCCGCTCCATTGGGCCCCAAAAGGGCCACCCGGCTTCCTTCGGGTATAGAAAGGGAAAGGCCCTGCAGGGCCCTGGTGCCGTCCCGGTAGGTATAGTGCAGGTCCTCTACTTCAATGACAGCAGCCAAATATGTCCCCCCAGTTCAAAAAGACGCAATCCTATGGCCACGGACAGGATGAAAGCACCCCACGCCAGATCCCACCCTCCGGGAGGAGGAAGCACCCTTTTGCGGTTCTCCCCGGAATAGCCGCGGGCCAGCATGGCGTGATAAATCCTCTCCCCCCGTTCCCAGGACCGGATAAACAGGACCGCTATGGTTTGCCCCAGGGTGCGAAAGGTGTGCCGGTGGAAAAGATGCCTGCCCGGCACAAACCCCCGGGCCGTGCGTGCGGTGTTCATCCGCCGCAGCTCATCGCCTACCACATATATATAGCGGATGCTAAACTCTATCAACTGGATGAAAACAGCCGGTACCCGAAAGAAGGATAGCGCTTCCAGCACATGGCGCAGGCCGGTTGTGGCCATCAGGAAATTTACGGCTAAAACCGCAGCAAAAACCCGCAGGGAAAGCATAAGGGCGTGCTGCCACCCTTCCCTGGTAGCGGTTAAGGTTAGTATTCCCCACTCCCAGCGCCAGAAGGGCTCACCCGGGATGATGAAGGGGAACAGGAAAATCATTACGCCAGCAAAGGGCAGCAACCACAACAGGCGACTGACCAGTTGACGCAGGTGCAGACGGGCCGCTGCCGTAAGCACCAGCAGAAAGCCCGCCGCCAGAGCCAGACATGTCCGGGAGGTAAGCATGGTCGACAGGGCAATAAAGCCCACCACCGCCACCACCTTGACCCGGGGATCCAGCCTGTGCATGAACGACCCGGAGTGCCCGCCGGGTTGAAGAAAATGGTCCATCACCTGTGACACGTCAACACTTCCCTTCCAGCCCCACAGAAACTCACAGAAAAAGACCATGTGGTAATACGCCTGTCTTTCCGGGCAGGCCGCTGCCTCCATGGCCTTCTTTATCTTATGTAATTTTAAAAAAGTTCACGATTTGGAAACCATGGGATCTCCTTGACCCCGTTTAGTTAATTATACCGCCGGCAACCCCTTCTGTTCAAGTATTTTTATAGACCCGGGTTTGTCCCGGGGGATGTTCACTCCAGCCAGCGACAGTGAAATAAGGTCCTGCGGGCGTCAGGAACGCCCCTTCCCGGCATTTCCCTTCGGCCGGACAAAAACCCGGCTCACAAGATACATGGCCCCAAACACCAGCAGTGTGCCCACCAGGCCGGCCAGGGAAGTGGCCAGGCCTTCACTGGCAATGCCGGGAAAAACGTAGTCGGGCATCAGGGCATGGATCAGTTCTTTCCCCTCGGCCAGGTGCAGGAATCCCTTGTCCTCGGCCACCCGCTCCAACCCGTCCGGGCTGGGAGAGGCAAAGGGAGAAAGAAAGGCGGCAATGGCCAGGGCAACCAGAAGGCCCCAGATTAAATTCTTCCTGTTCATAACTGCTCACCTCCCGCAAAACTCTTCTGCCCGGACTGCTCCAGCCCCCACAACCGGGAAACGAAGGAAACCACCACCACGGTAATCAGACCCTCGCCGATACCGATCAGAGCGTGCCACCCCAGCATGGCCGGCAGGACCACTGCCAGGGGTACAGTACCGGAGAAGGCAATTTCCAGGCTGCATGCCAGTGCCGCAGCCATTACCGACAGCCAGGCCGCCAGGAAGGTAGCTGCAGTGCGGCCGGCATTACCCTTGAACAGGCCGCCCACCAGCCGGTAAGTACCATAAGCCACCCACGGAGCGATTACCGCCATATTCAATACGTTCGCCCCCAGGGCGGTCAGGCCGCCGTCGTAAAAGAAAAGCATTTGAATAACCAGTACCGTGGTCAAAATCAAGCCGGCACTCCATGGACCCAGCAGAATTGCAGCCAGGGCTCCTCCCAAAAGGTGGCCCGAGGTGCCGCCGGCCACCGGGAAATTAATCATCTGGGCGGCAAAGATAAAGGCCGCCATCACTCCCAGGGCCGGCACCTGCCGGTCCTCCAGCACTTTCCTGGTGTTCGAAACCGCCGCAGCCAAAGCCCCGGCGCTAAGCGCACTGGCCCCCACCCAGATCTTGGGATCCAAAAATCCGTCGGGAATATGCACAACAACCGCCTCCTCCTGTTTCGATAATTTCAACCTTCGCAGCCTTATAATCACCAGGGGAACAAAAATGACCACGCTGGCCCTCCCCTGGAAGAGACCTCCGTGGTCACCATTGTACCGTAATGCTGTTGTCCTTTTGAGCCGGCTGTAACGGGCACCTCCTTGATGCCCTTTTTCCAGAAAGCCGTTATCTTATGTAGTATTCTGCAGGCCGGGTTGAAATCCTGCCGGCCAGCTAAAATTTTATCTCCACTCCATTTTTCTCCCATATAACGCCGGTACCAATCACGCCAGTTCCAGGCGGACCCGGCTGCCCGGGCCCCCGGGCCGGGCCGGCTCGACTACCAGGCGGCGGGGCAGGCGGCTTTTCAACTGGGGCAGGTGGCTGATCAGTCCGATGGCCACCCGTTCCAGGGGCAGGCGCTCCAGGGTATCCATCACCGCCTCCAGGCACTGCTCGTCCAGGGAACCGAAACCCTCATCCAGGAAAAAGAACTCCAGGGGAGCCCGGCCCCGCCGTTGAATCTGGTCCGACAGGGCCAGGGCCAGGGCCAGGGAAACCAGGAAGGTTTCCCCGCCCGAAAGGGTGGAAACAGGCCGTTTAAGGCCGCCGTTACCCTCGTCCCGGAGAATGAACCCTCCCTGCCCGTCCAGTTCCAGAGCATAGCGGTAGCCGGTGAGCCGGCCCAGCCGCTCTGTGGCCAGGGTAACCAGGTTCTCCAGCCGCCGGCGGGCCAGAAACTCCACCAGCGCCCTGCCCCGCAGAAGCCCTTCCAGCTCCCGCAGGAGTGCAGCGCGCCGGACCAGCTGCTGCCGCTCCCCTTCCAGGACAGCCCACCGCTGCTGGTTTTCCTGCAGCTTTTGCAGCAGCACCCCCGCCGCCCCTTCCTGCTGCTGGGCCATACCCAGGGCTTCTTCCGCGGCCCGTAACTCTTCCTGCAGCCGATGCCACTCTTCCTCGTCCACACGCATGCCTTTCAGGCGGGCCTCCACTTCCTGCAGCCCCTTCAGCAGCACCTGTTCCTCCTGGCGGTGTTTCTTCACCTGACTGGTTAATTCCTCCCGCTCCTGCGGGTCCAGCAGGGCGTCTTTAGCCTCGGCGGGACCGGCGAAATGGTTCTCCCGTGCCAACCGTTCCAGACGCCGGCACAGGTCCTCCAGCCGCTCCTGCAGGGCGGCACAGGTCTGTTCTTCGCCCTTCAGTTCCAGCCGGACCCGCTGGAAGGCCTCAGCTGCCTTCTGGTTTTCTTCCTCCGCCCGGGCCACCGCCCCCTGCAGCAGGGACAGCTCTTTCTGCACCTGCTCCAGGGCCTCCTGCACCCGCAAACCGCCGGTAAGTTCGTGCAACTCCGCCTGGAGCCGCCGGATCTGTTCTGCCCTGCCCGCCAGGGTGGCTTTCAGGGCCCCCTTTTGAACCACCAGATCCCGCAGGTCATCTTTGAGCTGCTGAAGTCGCCCGGCCAGATCTTTCAACTCCGCCTCCAGCCCTGTTATCTCGTCCTGGCAGCGCCGGTGTTTTTGCTGCTTTTCCTTTAAAGCATCCCAGTACCCCGGGACCTGGTCCGGGTCCGCCAGGCCCAGCACCTCCAGAAGCAGCCGGAGTTTTTCCCTGACCGTCTGCTGCTCCGCCCCTTTTTCCCCCAGGTGCCGGCAGAGGACGTCGATCTGCCGGGCCAGGCCTGCCCGGTCGGACTGCAGGCGGGCGAGGGCGGGCCTCTGCTCATCCAGCCGGCGGCGCAGTTCCTCTTTCCGGTCCAGGGCTTCTTTTAAGTGCTGCTGCCAGTCGCGCCAGGCCCGCTGCTGCTCCTGATATGCCTGCTCCGCCCTTTGCAGCCGGACCGGGAGATCCTGCACCGGCACCCCCTGCCATTCTGCCGGCAGCTCACCCCGCAAACGTTTGCCCTCCGCCCCAACCTGCTCCTTTTCTTCCGCCAGCTGCTCCTCCCGGAGCTTTAACGACGCAATCTCCGTTTCCAGCTGGACGATTTTCTTTTCACACTCCTGCCACTCATCCCGCCGCCGCGCCTGCTCCTCCTCTGCGGCTTCCACCGCCTCCTCATAGGGGGTGAGTTCCGTCCCCGCAGGGGAGGCGGGCGAGGGGTGGTGAGGCGAGCCGCAGACCGGACAGGCCCGCCCCGCCTCCAGCGTCCGGGCCAGGGCGGCGGCCATATTCCTGTGCCGGGCTTCCTCCAGTTCCCGCCGGGCCCGTTCCAGGGCCTTACCTGCCTCATCCAGGGCCTGCTGCAGAATTGCCGCCTTCTGCCTCCAGACTTCCCGCTGGCGCTCGAGCGATTCCAGCCGCTCCCTGACCTGCCGGTGTTCCTCCTGGAGCTTCTGGTACCGGGCGGCCAGTTCCTGCAGCGCCTCGATCCGGTGCCTGAGGTCCTGTATTTCACCAGCCCGCTTTTCCAGGTACCCCTCCGGTACGGGCGGGTTTCCCTGCAGGTGCTCCAAACCTTCTTCATGCCGCTTCAGCTCACGTTCCAGCCCCTGCACTTCCCGGGCCAGTTCCGTCTCCCGCTGCTGCAACGCGGCAAGCTCGCGACCCGCTTCTTCCCGCTCCCCCTCCATCTTTTTTATTTCCCGGCCCAGACGGGACAGCTCCCGGTACAGGTCCAGGGCACAGCGAGCCTGCTCGACCTCCTCCAGGGTAACCTGGAACTGTTCCCGCAGTTTCTGCAGTTCGGCCAGCCGCTGCTCCCCCAGGGCCAGCCGGGAAGCAAGTTCTTCCTGCTGCTTCCCCAGGTCCTGCCCGGCCAGCTCCCACCGGTCCAATTGTTTTTGATCCCTGGCTTGCTGCTCCAGCCAGGTGTCCAGCTCCTTTTCCTGCTCCCGGGCCTGTTCCAGCCGCGCCTGTTGCCTTAAAAGGGCCGGCCCCCTTTCCTCCCACTGCCGCCGCACCCGCCCGGCCTCTTCCTCCGCCGCCCGGGCCCCTTCCTCCTGCCTGTGCAGTTCTTCCTGTAACGCCCGCAGTCCTTCCCGGCGCTTCTCCAGGTCTTTTTCCAGGCGCCCGTACTCTTCCAGCAATCCGCGCAGGGTTTCGGCCCGGGCCGCCCGCTCCAGGCGTTCCTCGGTCCAGCGTACCTGCGCTTCCGCCGCCTGGAGTTCCTGCAACCGGCGCTGCAGGTTGGCCCGCTGTTCCTGGGCCTGGCGGATCTCGCGGGCCTCCTCCAGGCGCCTGCGGATCGCCTGCAGGTTTCGTTCCGCCTCCCGGCGGGCCGCCTGGTTCTTTTCCAGAGCCTGACGGGCCCTCTCCAGGGCCTGGGGTGAACAGTCGCCCAGACCCCTCTGCTCCGCCTCTACTCTGTCCAGGCCTGCCTGCACTTTGGCCCCGGCATCGCCTACCCGTCTCTTTAACTGCTCGCCGAACCGGTCGAGTTCAAAAATGCGCTCCAGCATCTGATTCCGGTCCGCCGGCCGCAGGGCCAGAAACTCGGCAAAGCGGCCCTGGGGCAGGACCACCGCCCGGGTGAAGTCGTCCGCGGTGAGCCCCAGCAGCCCTTGAACCTCTGTTTTCACCTGGTCGGCTCCATCCGCCAGTACCCTTTCCCCATCCGGGTCAATGCGCACCAGCCGGCATTCCCGGGTATGGGCGCCAAAATCGCCGCTTTTGCGCAGCACCCGCTCCACCCGGTAGCGGCACCGCCCCTCACCCCGGCCCACTTCAAAGGTGAATGCCACCCGGGCCTGTTCGCTCTGCTGGTTGATGATTCCCTCCCTGCCCCGGCTGGCCCGCTTCACCTCCCCGAAGAGGGCCAGGGTAACCGCATCCAGGATGGTGGACTTGCCGCTCCCGGTGGGACCGAAAATGCCGAAAATCCCCCGCTCGCACAGAGCGTTGAAGTCCACCACCTCTTCCTGGCGGTAACTGTGCAACCCGGCCAGGCGCAGCTCAACCGGCCTCAACTTCGTCCCCCCTTTCCCCTGCCGTGGCTTCCACCAGTTCCAGGAAAATATGCACCAGATCGGTGTGCGGCTCGCCGCCCCCGGTCTGCTGGCGGTAAAAAAGCTTAAAAAGCTCGTCCAGGGGCAGAGCGTCCACATCCGGGGTTCCGGCAGACTCCCCTTCCTGATCCGGCAGGACCGTCCTGATGTCGATGATCCCCGGCCGCATCTCCCGCAGCTGCTCCACCTGTTCCCGGGTAAGGGGAGCTGCCGCGTGGACTTCCAGGTCAATCCAGGCCCGCTCATCCCGCCCGGCCCGGCACCAGGCCAGTACTTCCTCGTACCCCCCGGTGGCCCGCCAGCGCACCAGGGGCCGGCCGGAGTTCAGGGTTATTTCCCGGAAATGCACCGGCCGGCCCGGGAAGGCCTCCACCAGGACGACGCCTTTGGCCTGGCCGGTCTCGGAAAAGCTGTAGGCCAGGGGCGAACCGCTGTACCGGCAGGGGACGGGTGCACCAACCACTTCCTGGGGCCGGTGCAGGTGCCCCAGGGCCACGTACTGTACCTCCCGCGGAAAGGCACCCGGATCCACGCTGTAGGCCCCACCCAGGGACAGGGTGCGCTCGGAGTCACTGATCTGCCCGCCGTACATATAAAGGTGACTGACGGCCAGGTTTACCGCCCCCGGGCGGCAGGAACCGGCCAGTTGCTTTAAGAAGGCCGCTACCCGCCGGGAATAAGCCGCCTGGCGCTCCACCGCTTCCTCCAGGGATGGGGTGAGCAACTCACCCAGCCGGGCCTCGGACGGGTAGGGCAGGGCCAGAATCACCGCCGGGCAGGGCCAGCCGGGCCCCTGGAGCACCAGGCAGGAGGGGCCGGATTCCAGCACGCCCGGCCCCAAAGGCGGCACATCTCCCGGGCGGCCCAGGATATACACTCCCTGGCGGGCCGCCAGGGGTACCGGTGCAGCCAGGCGCTCGGGCTGGTCGTGATTGCCCGCGATCACCACCACCTGCCGCCCGTCCACTGCCAGTCGGGAAAGGGCGTCAAAGTACAGTTCCTCGGCCCTGGCCGGGGGGTTTTCGGTGTCGAAGACGTCCCCGGCCAGCAAAACCAGGTGCACCCCCTCGTCCCTGGCCAGAAGGGCGATCTCCTCGATAAACTGCTCCTGCTCATCCCAGCGCCGGTGGCCGCCAATGGTTTTCCCCAGGTGCCAGTCCGAGGTATGTAATATGCGCAGGGCCTTATCCAAGTTAAATCCCCCTTCAAACCGCCACCGCCCGGTTGAGGGCGAAGAAGTAGATGTACTTTTCCAGAACCGGCCTGGCCAGGATTTTTACCGCCGCCCGGCTGTAGAGATCGAGTTGAATGCGGTAGCGGCGCACCGCGTCCCCCAGGCCTTCTTCCGTCAACCGGTCAGTCTTGTAATCGATGATCACCAGGCCGTTTTCTTCCACCAACAGGCAGTCAATGACCCCCTGGAGGAGGATGAACTCTCCCGGCGGCACTTTATCGCTTAACTCCGGGTAAAGCTCCGGCACCTCCAGGCCCAGGGTAAAGGGCACCTCCCGCCAGAGTCGACCGTCTCTTGCGGCGGTTAGTACCCTTTTGCCCAGGTCTGTCCGCCAGAAGCGGGCGATCTCCGCCGGGCGGACCAGCTGCAGTTCTTCCGGGCGCAGGATTTCCCGCTCCACCAGCCGGTCCAGGTGCCGGCGCACCCCCGCCTCATCCGGGAGATCTTCCAGCTCCAGGCTCTGCATTACCAAGTGCACCACCCGGCCCCGTTCGGCCCCGCTCATATGCTCTCCCGTGTAAAAGGCGGGCAGGTCGAATCCGGGGGGTAATTCCTCCGTCCCCGTTTCCTCTTCACCGGAACGCTTCTCCAGCAAACCTTCCCCGGGTATTTCCCCGCTCATCCGCTCCTCCAGCTCCTCCTGCCGGTGCCGCCACTCAGTAACTGTGACCTTGGAAGGCAGGTGCGAGAGCTCCCGGTGGGGACAGGTCCAGAACAGCCGCCGCCTGAGCTCACCGGTATCCACCAGTTCCGCCGCCCCACCCGGCCAGTTTTCTTCCTGCTGCTGCAACCAGTCTTCGGGCAACGGTTCCAGCCGCTCAAGCCACCGGGTCCAGGATGGATCCCCGGTGACTTCAGCACCGGGGCCGCCTCTTGCCCACAGCCCCTCCAGGGCCGCCGCCGGCCACAGGTGCACCTGCCAGCACCCGGTCCCGGCATTCATCACCGTTTCCTCACCGCAGGAAAACCCGGCCAGGGCCGGATGGCTCCACAGGGCCGGGCCCAGCCAGTCTAAAGCCGACCTGGCTCCGGCCTGCAGCGAAATGCTCAAGGGCCCTTCCGGCGGCACCGCCGCCACCCTGCTCCGCCAGTTATCCACCTGCCTTTCCAGATTGCGCACGGCGGTAGCCAGGATCAGGCGCTCCCGGGCCCTGGTCAGGGCCACGTACAACAGGCGCATCTCCTCGGCCAGAGCCTCCAGCCGCAGGCGCTGCCGGATCACCCGGTGCAGGACGGTGGGGTAGCGCACCCCCCGCTCCAGATCCACCACCACCGGACCACATCCCAGTCGCCGGTGCAGCAGGAAGCTTTCGGAAAGATCCTGCAGGTTAAACCGGCGGCCCAGGCCGGTCACCACCACCACCGGGAACTCCAGGCCCTTGGCCTTGTGGACGCTCATGATCCGGACCACGTTTTCATTTTCGCCCAGGGAGCGGGCGGCATCCATGTCCCCGCCCTCATCCCGGATCTGTTCTATAAAGCGCAGGAAGCGGAAAAGCCCCCGGTAGATGGTCCCCTCGAAACGCCGGGCCCGATCCACCAGTGCCCGCAGGTTGGCCTGGCGCACCACGCCGCCGGGCATGGCCCCCACCAGGTCGTAGTAGCCGGTCTGGCGGTACAGTTCCTCCAGCAGTTCCGCGGGCGGCAGGCGGCGGGCCAGGTCCCGCCACCCCTGGAGCCTTTTTAGAAAGCAGCGCAGGCGTTCCGCAAGCTCCGGAGCCACCCCCGGCGGCCCCTCTGCGGCCTGCTGCACGGCGGTGTAAAAGTCGCCTTCCGGGCAGGCCAGGCGGATTTCCGCCAGCCGCGCCGCATCCAGCCCCACCAGGGGCGACCGGAGCACCGCCGCCAGGGGAATATCCCGGCAGGGGTTGTCGATCACCTGGAGGGTGGAGAGTACGGTTTCCACCTCCGGGGCGTCGAAGTAGCCGCCTGCGCCGTCCGCGAAGGCCGGTACCCCCAGGCGGCGGAACTCCTCCAGGAATACTCCCACCCGGCCCTTGAGGGAGCGCATCAGCACCACCACATCCCGCCAGGTGACCGGGCGGTATTCCTTTTCTTCCCGGTCGTAGACCCAAAAATTCTCTTTGAGCACCAGCCGGTGAACCCGCTCCGCCACCCAGCGGGCCTCCAGGCGGGCCAGGTCCAGTTCATCCAGCTCCGGTTGCCCGTTTTCTTCCCGGCCGGTTGTATCCCCGGCCTCATCCCCTTCCGGAGCCCTGAAATCCAGCAGGTGAATCTCCACCGGACCACCTGCCTTCCCTGCCGCGCAATCCGGATAGCCGGCTCCGGGTTGAAGGCGGGCACGCTCATCGTAATCCAGCTCCCCCACCCGCCGGGTCATCAGCCGTTCGAAAAGATAGTTGACCGTCTCCAGGATCTCATGCCGGCTGCGGAAGTTTGCCCGCAGCATCAGGCGCCAGCCCGGCCCGGATTCCTGCCCGGAAGCCAGATCCGCAAACTGGTGATAGCGGTGCAAAAAAACCGTGGGGTCCGCCAGCCGGAAGCGGTAAATGCTCTGCTTGACATCACCCACCAGAAAGCGGTTATCCTCCCGGGAAACCAGTTCTAAAAGGGCCTCCTGGACCCCGTTGATATCCTGGTACTCATCCACCAGCACTTCTGCGAAGTACTCACGGCACTCCGCAGCCACGGGGGAAGGAAGAAGTGGAGCCCCAGGGTCCTGTGGAATTTCTCCGCCCCACGGAGATCCCTCCCCGTTTTGGGCCAGGACGGCCAGGGCATAGTGCTCCAGGTCGGCAAAGTCGGCCACGGCACGCTCCAGCTTGGCCCGCCGGTAGGCCTCCCCAAACCGGAGCACCACCGTCACCAGCGCCTGCACCAGGGGGGCAACCCGGGCCAAATCACCAATCATATCCACCGGTGAACGGGAGAAATACTCATTAAACAGGACCTGCAACCGCTTTTTGACATGGTCCCGCAGTTTTTTCACCCGTTCTTTAATTTCATCTACCGCCTCTCCCCCGGCCGTTCTGGGCAGGGCCGGCCACTTTTGACCTTCTTTCAGGGCCAGCTGCAGGTTTTCAAAGGAGCCTTCCACCAGCTCCAGCCAGCCCCGCACCCTGGCCAGGTCTTTCTCCAGCACCGCCGTGTATTGCTGCGGCCCGCCGGGGCCGGAGGCCAGGCGCCGGGCCTCTTCCAGGCTGTCCAGCCAGTCCTCCAGTTCCAGGCGGATTATTTCCCGCCACTGCCCGTGCCAGGGCTGCTCTTCCCAGGAACGGCCCCCAGCTCCGGCCAGGGAGTCAGCCAGCCAGTTCAGCCAGGCGCGGGGCCGGGGCAGGCTCATGGCAAAATCGTACAGGCGCAGAACCAGCTCGATCAGTTCCCGGTCGTCGCCGTGGCGGCCCGCCAGGGCCCGGGCCAGGTAGAGGAAGGGGGCTTCGGGCGGCGAGTCCCGGTGCTCCTCGTAACATTCCTCCAGAACCTCTTCCAGAACCTCCAGGCGTAAAAGAGACGCCTCGTTCTCATCCATCACCCGGAAGCCCGGATCCAGCCCCAGCAGGTAGAAGTGGCGCCGCACCACCTCGCCGCAAAAGGAGTGCAGGGTGCCGATGGAGGCCCGGGGGACCAGGAAAAGCTGGCGTAAGACCCGGGGGCTGGCCGGCCGTTCCTGCAGGGCCCGGTTCAGGGCGGCGCTCACCCGCTGGCGCATCTCCCCCGCCGCCGCGTCGGTAAAGGTAACCACCAGCAGCCGGTCCAGATCCACCGGATTCTTTTCGTCCAGCAGGTGCCGGATGATCCGCTCCACCAGCACCGCGGTCTTACCCGATCCGGCGGCGGCCGAAACCAGCAGGTTCCCTCCCCGGGTGGTGATGGCTTTTTGCTGCTCCTCAGTCCAGCGAGTAGAGGACAAGGCCTTTTCCCTCCTCCCGAACAGCCTCCGCCTGAAGACGCTGCCTCAGCTCTTTGGGGTCTGTAACCAGATTCCGGTAGCAGTTTTCCGGCAGCCACAGGTCAAAACGGCATACCGCGCGGTAGATGCAGGACGTACAGGCGCTGTCCCGGCCCATTTTTAAGGGAGCAATGTCCACCCGGCCGTCGATAATACCCCTGCCGATCTTCCTCAGCAGCTCGCCCAGGCTGTTCAAGAGTACCCGGAACTCGCCGGGCGTAAAAATGGAGGCGGCATTTTGCCGGGAGAGGCTGCCGTCCTTATTCAACCCGGCGGGCACCAGGAGGGATGTCGTCCCTGCCGCAAGGCTGCGGTCAAGCAAGGAATATAAATCCACGCCGTGATCCACCAGCCAGCCGGACAGCTTGAATGTTTTCAGCCACTCCCGGTCCAGTTCCTCCGGCGGCAGGTCCGGCTGGGCCAGGTTCAGGATGGGCCGCTGCACCTGGAAATAAAAAGCACCCGCCGGCTGCAGCTGCTGATGGTAGCGGCGGCAAAGAGCGGCAAAGTGCTCCAGGGCCACCCATAGATAGACCAGGAGCTGGAGCTGTACCCCTGCCAGCACCCCGGGGAGACTGAGCCTGCTGGGACCGGATTTATAGTCGATCACCCGCAGGTATAGCCCATCCATGCCCCGCCCCAGATCCACCCGGTCGATGCGCCCCCCAAGGCTCAATATTATCCCCTCGCCCAGATCTACCTCCAGGGGCGGCAGGAACAGATGGGGCCAGAAAGGTAAGGCAGACATCTCCGTCCCCGGAACATCAGAGGGCACATCCCGCCCCCGGGGGCCGAAATATACCTCCAGGGCCGTAGGGCGAAAACCGCTCTTTTGCATCTGCCGTACCAGCGCCCGGGCCGAATCGTTCACCCGCTCCAGCAGCCGTGCTTTTTGCTGGCGCAGCCGGGCGCTTGAGAGCAGAATGCGGTTTTGCAGCCGGGAAGCCAGGCTATCCACCAGTTCCGCGCATATGCGGTGTACATCCTCTTCCCCCAGCTCCTCCCAGGGAGGGCCACTTCTCTGCACCCGCTCCACGAACAGGTGCAGGGCCTCGTGGTACAGCTGTCCCGTATCCGGCGGGGCCAGCCGGTATACCGCCCGCTCCTCCAGCCCCAGGCCGTGGGCCAGGAAATGGGCGAAGGGACACTGGACGAACCGTTCCAGGCGGGAGACGCTGCTGAAAAGCACGTGTTTTTTCCGCTCCCGCCGACCCCATAGTCTCAGGCCCAGTTCGCGCCCCAGGGGAGGCTCCACATTGCGCCCCGTCAGGCCCGCCGTTAAAATGGAAAGCTTGTCCCGCCACCCTTCCTTTTCCAGCAGCAGGTTATGCACCCGCCACCACAGGGGATGAACGGGGCGGCCCCAGGATGCTTCCCGCCAGCGCAGGGCCAGGCGGGGAAGCAACCCTGCCGGGTGTTCCACGTATTCCACGTCTGCCGCGCCGCCCGGCGGCTCCACCGGCAGGAACCGCGGCCGTAAATCCGGCAGTAGCTCCCGCACCCGGCGAATCACTGGCGAGGGAGTTACGGCCCGTCCCTCGCCATCCCCCAGAGGATAGCTCAAGAACAGCTTACCGCCCGTGCGTGTCAGAACCTGGTAAATCAGAAATTGCTCCTGGTGCAGCCGGTCGACGGTACCGGCCGGCAGCTCCAGGTTCCTGTCACGCAGCCACATGGTTAGCTGCTCCCGTTCTCGTTCGGTGAACACCCCGCCGGTACGAATATGTGCGGGCAGGGTTCCCTCGGTCAGGCCGGGTAAAAAGAGGGCCCGCACATCCCGGGGCGGCCGGGAGCGGTCCAGGCTGCCCACGGTCACCGCATCGAGCGCCGGGGGGATCAGGGAAAGGCGCATGGCCTCAAGACCCGCATCCAGCACACTGGACAGCTCCGCCGCGGAAAGCTCCACTTTACCCAGCACTTCCACCAGCTCGTCCAGCAGGCCGCTCACCAGCCGCCAGACCTGGCGGTGTTCCCGGGCCAGGTCCGGCTGCCCTGCCTCCTGCGCGGCCCGGCTCCACTCATCCAGCTTCCGGGGTATTTCCAGCTCAAGGCACAGCTCCAGCAGGATCCGGGCCCACTGCTGGCCGGAAAGGCGCACGGCGCGGCCGGATGCGGTTTCCCGCGCTTTTATCTGGGCGGACCGCAATTCTCTGATCGCCCGCCAGCGAATGCGGTTGATCTCTTCCAGTTCCGGCGGCGGGGGCGCCTGCTGCTGCCCGTCCTCGCTCCAGGTGCGGCCGGGCAGGTAGTTCCAGGGCTCCTGGCCGTACCAGCGGCTGCCCCGGATCCCGGCGCCCAGGACATAGTTTTCCAGCCGGTCCACTTCCCCGGCATTCACCCGGGCCAGTCCCGTCTTTAGAAAGCGGAACACGGGCTCGTAGGTCCAGTTTTTCTGCCATACCTCCAGGGCCGAACGCAGCAACTCCACCAGGGGGTGGTGGATCACCGGCTGCTGGTGGTCGATAAAAAAGGGGATCTCGTAGTCCGCCAGCATCCTCCGGAACAGGGGGAAATAAGCATCCACGTCCCGTACGGCCACCATGATCTGCCGGGGACGCAGGCCCTCCTCCCGCAGCAGCCGCCGGATGGCCCGGGTCACCCCCTCCACCTCGGCCCGCAGGTTCACCCCGGCCAGCAGGCATACCTTATTTACAGTTCCGGTATAGGGAACGGTGGGATAGCTGAAAAAGTGGCGCTCCAGGTGAGCCAGTTCCGGGGCCTGGGCTAGGCGCCAGGTACCATCGGGTTGGAGAAACTCCTCCCGCACCGCCACGCTGGCCTTGCGGGCTAAACGCAAAAGGCGCGCCCGCGTTTCCCAGGGTTTGACAAAGGGATCGTGCTCCTGCGGGCGCCCGGTGGCCAGGGCCGGATCAAGGCAAAGAGTTACGGTTATTTCCCGGGCTTTAGAAAAAAGCGCCTCTAATACCGCGTATTCCTGCGGGGTAAAGGAAGAAAAGCCGTCCACCCATACCCGGCAGTTGTTCAAAAAAGCGGCGCTGGAAAGGCGTTGGGCCAGCAGGTCCAGGTAATCATCAGGATCGGTAAACCGCCCGGCCAGCTTTTCTCCCAGCCGCCGGTAAACCAGGCACAGGTCTTTGAGCTTTTGCCCCAGCTGGCCATCCTTGTCGGACGCCAGTTCCCCCAGGGCTTCCGGAGCAATCCGGTGCATTTTCAGTTCGCCGATCAATTCGGATAAAGAAGCAAGAAAACCCGGCCGGTTGGCCAGGGAACCCATAAGGCCAAGGTTTTCCTTTTCTTCCATCAGGATATTTTTAAGCATCATCCGCCGCCCCAGTTCGCTAACGGGGAGGCGGGCCGCACCGCCCGCCTCCCGCAGCACCCGGTGGGCCAGGCGGCGAAAGCTGTACACCTGGGCCCGCAGGCTCCCTCCCCGGGCGGCCAGTTCCCGCTCCGTGTTAAAAGTGGCCTGGGCCGGAACAATTAGAAGCAAAAGGGGGCCCAGGGGTTCCCTTTCCAGCTCCGCGCAAACTTCCATCAGGCAGCGGCGGGTCTTGCCCGTCCCCGCCCGCCCCAGTAAAAGACGCAAGCTCATCCCTTATCCCTTCTTTAAGGTTGCTACCTGGCCATTTCTCTTCCATCATTCTAACCGAAACAAATGCCCGCTGGCAATTCTTGTTTGATGGAAACAGTCCTGGACCGGACCGGATCTTGTCACCACAAAGACAAAAAAATTTTTAACCATATACATAAAACTTGTGCTTGATTTCACGCAGTTCTTGTGCTATGATGGGAGTGACAAAAGCAGCTTAAATTGTCAACGCGCACTTGTCCCAAAGGCAGTACTTGAGGCCTTTAAGCAACGAAAGGACAGGTGGCTTTTTTTAACCGCACCTTAGTGCACTCATTCACAACTAAGAATGTATTTTATCTCACATTTTAGTCTCAGACTAAATGCAAACCTTTCTTTAATCTTTCCTTTAATTAATCCAAGCAAAATAAATATTTGAATTCAACTGGTTAAGCAACAATAAACGTAAAGCTGATCGAGTCATGCACTTTCAGTTACATGCCTTTTTTATACCCGGGTTAGTACATAAGTTCACAATTTGCCGGGAATATGATACGAAGGGGGTGGCGGGAGTTCTATCTAGCTGCACCACGTTTTCAGTGACAATGGGGAAATGCAAGCGGGGATAACTATATGCAGATTCTTTGATTAGTTCGTACATCTCCCCAAACAAGTTTGGCATATCGGGGAAATGGCTGGTCTTACCTTCTGGGGTCCTTTTTATAAGGAGGGGTTTTCATGGCCAAAACTTTAGAAGATATCACCGGGCGCGCCCGGTCCCAAACCGCCGCCCGGCCTGCAGAGGCAACCAAACCACTTGAGTTGCAAAAAGAGTTTAAGTGGGACTTGAGGCGCACCGTATTTATCGCCCTTGGCCTGGGGCTGTTTTTCCTGCTCTACTTTTTACCGCCGCTGCCGGTAGCCGTAGATCCGGCGGGCAAAGAATTCGCCCTTTCCCGGCAAGGTCAACTGGCCATCGGGCTGTTCCTTTTAGCCGGCATCTGGTGGGTGTTCGAGGTTATCCCCATCGGAGCTACCGCCCTGGCCATCGGCATTTTCCAGGCTTTATTCGGCATCCGGCCAGCCGACGTTGCCTTCAGAGATTTCATGGATCCATCGGTCTTATTCATCCTTGGTTCTTTGATGGTCGGCCTGGCCTTTACCAAGGCGGGCCTCACCAGGCGGCTGGCCTTTAAGATGCTGCAGGTTACGGGCGAAAACACAAAAATGATCCTGTTGGGAGTTTTCGTGGTCACCGTGATTCTAACCCTTTTCATGGCCCACACGGCTGTGGCCGCCACCATGTTCCCCATTTTAATGGCCATTCTGGGGCTCTACGGTACCAAAGAAGGGGAAACCAGCCGGTTCGGGAAGGCCCTGTTCATCGGCATGGCCTTTACCGCCGGAGCGGGCAGTGCGATTACTTTGCTGGGAGCCGCTCGGGGTATAGTGGCTCTGGGGTTCTACAAGCAAATTACGGGCCATGAAATCAGCTTTGCCCGTTATACCGAGGTTATGGCCCTCTACGGCTTCGCCATGATGTTTTTGATCTGGTTGCTGATGATCATCTGGTTCAGACCGGAAAAAGACCGTATTGCCGGTCTAAAGGAAAAGGTGAAAGAGCTTTCCGCCGGCCTCGGCCCCCTGACCAAACAGGAAATCTTTGTGGGTGTAGCCGTGGCGGTAGTGGTAGCTCTTTTGGCTTCGCAAAACTTCATCCCGGCCCTGAAAAGCCTGAACAAGAGCGCCATCATGCTCACCCTGGGATTGTTGTTCTTCCTGACCCGGGTATTTACCGTGGAGGATCTGGAAAAGCGGATTCCCTGGAATATCGTGCTGCTTTTCGGCGGGGCCATGTCCATCGGCTTTTGCCTGTGGCAGACCGGAGCAGCCCAGTGGATGGCTGTACACTGGCTGGGCATGTTTAAAAATGCTCCCTGGTTGATCTTCGTGCTGGCCATATTCTTCCTGGTGATGGCTATGACCAACTTCATCATGAACGTGGCCGCTATTGCCATCACCCTGCCCGTGGCCCTGATTATCGCCCAGTACCTGGGGGTCAACCCGGAATTGATCCTGTGGACCTCCCTGGCTGCCGCGGCACTGCCCTTCTGCCTGCTGGTGGGAGCGGCACCCAACGCCATCGCCTACGAATCCAAACAGTTCTCTGCCGGTGAGTTCTTCGTTGTCGGCATCCCGGCCAGTATTATGGCCCTTGTCCTGCTGGCCGTGTTTGCCCTGACCATCTGGCCGCTCCTGGGTGTGCCGGCACTGGTAAAATAAGCTGGTAAAATAAAATCAACATTGGCAAAATAAAAAATAACGTGTCGGGTGCGGGCCAGCCGTACGTATACGGCCGGCTCGCTTGCCTCAAAAGGAGGAACACAAGATGCTGCAGCAGGCCCCTGCGGTCAGCTGGAAACCCGGGGGGTTCCCCGTGGTGAGCGCGAATGCATTTATTCATGAAACTGCGGTTTTAATGGGAGACGTAGTAATTAAAGATGGGGTTGCCGTATATCCTCTGGCAGTGCTCCGGGCCGATGAAGGATTTCCCATTGTTATTGGCGAATACAGTAATGTTCAGGATGGTGTGGTCATCCATTGCCTTAAAGGCGGCAGCGTAACCGTGGGCAAAAGGTGCAGCCTGGCCCACGGGGCGATCATCCACGGACCGTGCGAAATCGGGGATGATACTTTTGTGGGGTTCAGGGCCATGGTTATGCGGAGCCGCCTGGGGAGCAGGTGTTTTGTCGGCCACGGGACTCTGATCGATGGTGTGGAAATACCCGGCGGCAGGTATATCCCCAGTCTTGCCGTGGTGACGACACCGGAGCATGTAGCCTCCCTGCCGGAGGTCTCCCCGGAACGGGCGGAATTTGCCAGGGAAGTTCTCCTGGTCAACCGGGAGCTGTGCGGCGCCTACTTAAATCTCCATAGGAGGGGTGAACTTTGTCCGAACAAACCCAGGTAATCTTTGCTACGGCTGTTTTTTTGCTCACCTACGCTGTGATTGTTTCCGAAAAAATCCACCGGGCGGTAGCCGCCCTGGTGGGAGCAGCAATACTGGCCCTCACCGGAATTTTGAACCCCGAAGAAGCGACCCACGCCATTGACTTTAACACCATCGGCCTTCTGGTGGGCATGATGATCATCGTGGGCATCACCCGCCAGACGGGGGTTTTTGAGTACCTGGCCATCAAGGCGGCCCGCCAGGCCAGGGGCGAACCCCTGCGCATCATGGCCGCCCTTTCCCTGGTGACGGCAGTCCTCTCGGCTTTTCTGGACAACGTGACCACGGTGCTGCTGATTGTCCCGGTTACCTTTGCCATCGCCGGCCAGCTGCAGATCAGCCCCATACCCTTCCTCATTGCCGAAATCATTGCTTCCAACATCGGGGGCACGGCCACACTGATCGGCGACCCGCCCAATATCATGATCGGCAGCCAGACCCACCTGGGATTCATGGATTTCGTAATCAACCTGACTCCGGTTGTGGCAGTTGTTTATATCTTAACAATTTTCTTCCTGCGCCTTATATACCGCCGCCAGCTGATGGCCCGCCCGGAACTTCAGGAAAAAATTATGCTCTTGAATGAAAGGGATGAAATCAAGGATCCCGTCCTGTTGAAAAAGTGCCTGGTGGTGCTTTTTCTAACCATAATGGGATTTGTCCTGCACCAGTACCTGCACCTGGAATCCAGTGTGATTGCCCTTTCCGGAGCCAGCCTGCTGCTGCTGATCACCCGGGAAGACCCGGAACACGCCCTGCACGCGGTGGAATGGCCGGTAATCTTTTTCTTTGTCGGCCTCTTCGTAGTGGTAGGAGCGCTGGAAAAGGTGGGGGTCATCGAGGCGGTAGCCCGCTTCTCCCTGGAAATCACCCAGGGGCAGCTGGTGCCGGCGGCCATGCTCATCCTGTGGATTTCAGCCCTGGCCTCGGCTTTTGTGGACAACATCCCCTTCGTGGCTACCATGATCCCGCTCATTCATGACATGGGGCGCCTGGGCGGGATGACAAACCTGGACCTGCTCTGGTGGGCGCTGTCACTGGGGGCCTGCCTGGGGGGTAACGGTACCATCATCGGGGCCTCAGCCAACGTGGTGGTTATCGGCATGGCGGAAAAGAGGGGGCAGCCCATCTCCTTCCTGGGCTTTATGAAGGTGGCCTTTCCGTTAATGCTCATGTCCATTGTGGTGTCCACGGTTTACCTCCTCTTCTGGTACCACTACCACGGGCCGGTATCCCTGGTAGGAACCCTGGCAGTGGCAGCCGTACTGGGGCTGGTAACCGTTCTGTTGAACAACGTGCTCTTCCGCACGGAAGGCCGGTCTGCAAAAGTGCTTTCCAAGTACAAGGAGGCTTGATTACTCCCAAACATAAAGCCCGCCGCAAAAAGGCGGGTTTTTTTAACCGCCGTTGACGATCCTGCTCAGTTCAAGAAAAAGCTCCTTGTCGCGCAAAAGACCCACCATCCGGTTATTCTCCTGGACCGGCAGGATTTCAAAACCGCTGCGGGACATGAGGTAAGCCGCCCGGCTCAAAGAATCCCGGGGTTTTAGCGATACAGGAAAGGGACGCATAACCTCCCGCACTTTTCTTTTGGCCATTTCTTGACCGCGTGAGGTAAACAGACCGTTATAGGAAGGTGGTTCTTCTGCGGGGAAGGAAATTGACCATCCGGCATAAGACTCTCTTTGGGGCAAGGGCAAGTGGGCCAGGGCCAGCAAGTGGTCAACTTTTAATAACCCAACGGGAACTTTTGCTTCCAGCACCACCAGGGGTGGAATGGCCCCTGCCCGTGACTGAAGAGCAACTCTTTTCAGCAGGCAAATGGCATCCTTTAGACTGCCATCCGCAGGAATAGTCCGGCAGGCTTCCAGGGAAACCATTAACTCCTCCACGGTCTTTTCCCGTTTAAATGACCTGGCCAGGACATCGCCGGCGGATTGTACCAACGCAGGCATCTCGAATCCCCCCTTTACCCTGCTGCTGGTGATGCTCCAGATAACTTCATTCTACCACTTTCGCCGGCTGCCTGGCAATGCAGCAGCCTAACCATCAGCACTGTTCTGGTTACTATTTCCACCTTTGTTTTCTTCTAACCCTTTATCTTTTTCAGGGTCCAGATCACGAGCGCTGGTGCCAGGAAGGTCTTTGTTGTCACGAAGTTCTCGATTATCATTATCATGCAGGTCTTTACCATCTGGTTCCTCGTTCTTAATGTTACGTTCTTTGATGCCATTATGTTCCTGATCATAGCCATGCGGAGGAACTCCCTGAACGCGCAGGCCGGGCAGTCCCCGGGCATCGTCAGGTAACACCGGTCTAACAGGGACACTTGTTTTTTGCCCCGGGGTACCGGCACCGGGGTGCATCCGGGGGGTTTTATCCTCCGTTATGGAAACCCGCTCAAGACCTTTGTTATTTACCAAACCGGGTGAACGATGATTACTCCTGGCTTCAGGACCCGGTTGGGAGACCGGTTTGGGCAGATCCACCCACCCGGTGTAGCCGTGTTTGCCCAGCACTTCCCCGATCACTATGCCCTTCTTTTTCTCCAGGCTGGCCATACCTTCCCGTTTTAATTCTTCCAGGCCAATATCCAGACCCTTTTTGCTCCCCTCCACATGAATTAGATAACGGCCCGTAGACAGACCGAGCTTGCGGGCCTGCTGGCGGATCTCCGGTGTAGCGGTTTCCACCACCACCTCGGCCGGCACTCCCGTCGATTGCAGGGACTTAACGATGGTTTGGTATATCTTCCCCGGCTGTAGCGCCAGCGCCTGTCCATTTTTCGTGGTAATGGTGGTCAGCACGACGTTATTTTGAGACGGAAGGAGATAGTTGGACTGGACCGCCCGGGTAAGTATGGAGTCAATGGCCTCTTCCACAGGACGGCCAAGAACTGCGGCCCGGGACAGCAGGATTTCCCCCGCGGCATTCAAGCCTTTAGCCTCACACACATATTCCCGCCGGTCCAGGGTCATTTCCACACTTGGGTTGATGTCCATGGAAACAAAGGCCACCGCCTGGGTCAACCAGCCATGATACAGAAGACCTGCACCCAGGAGAATCAACAGGCACGCAGCGGCCATCAAAGACTGCCAGAAAATAGTACGCCTGCGTGGAATATAGCAAATCTCTTCACCCAGACGCACTCCGCCGGGGGGCAGGGGGATTTCCTGGAACTGGGCGTCCGGGGTGAGAACGATACATGTTTTGGCCTTGATCTCCACGACGATGCCGGTAATCATTTTCTTCAATCTCCTTTACCGCTGGCTCTTAAATAATGACAAAGGTATAAAAATTCATGGCAATGATGCCATAAGAGGGCCATGGCAATGATATATTTACGTCCCCGCTCCAGGGTTTTGCGGTGCACACCGGTAAGCAGGGAAAGCTCCTTTAAGGGCAATTTTTTTGTTTTCATCAGGTGTTGGAAAAGGGAATCATCGGCAGCCAGGCGACGGGAAACTCCCAGCAAAACCCGTCGCGCATCCTGATGCCTGGGTGCACAGCGTACCAGTTCGGAAAAGGAGATCTCAAATTCGGCCAGGATTTTAGCATAGTCCCTGATCTCTTCTTCCCTTTCCCGGGCTGCCTCCCGGGCAAGGTAATCCTGCCAGGCCAGCGATGACTCAAGGGGGCTGACGGACAGGTCCTCCTGTTCACTGTTCAGTGACCCGGCCAGGTGGGCGGATGCCCTTGCTTCCTTGCGCAGGTAATCAGTAATACGGCTCTTAATCATGAGCCGGGCAAAAGCTAAAAAGGGCACCTTCCGGTCTTCTTCGTAACGGTCAATAGCTTCATTAAAAGTAATGAAGGCAATGCTCAACTCGTCATCAAAACCCCATTCCAGATGCCGGCGGCAAAACCCGGCAGTGACCCGGGCAATGAAGGGGCGGCACTCAGCCAGCAATCTTTCCCGGGCCGTACCATCCCCTGACCTGGCCAGGGCAAGGAGGTAATCTAAATCCTCCACCGGCAGCACCATCCTTCAGGTCCCCATGATTCACCCCCGGTCTGCCCAACGTCTATTACTTTATTACTACGCGGCAGCCGCTCTTTTTTGGGGAGCATGGGGGGCTGTAATTTAATGGTAATGATAAAGGGGTGCAGGATTTTTCCTTCACCCCTTTTATTTCCTTAAAATATTCGACTTCAACGTCCCTTTTCCTGCCTGAAGATGTTTTCCACTTTCACCTCCTTCAGGCGCTGTCCCATCCGTGTCCAGAGCACAGGCGCGACACTCCTCACAACTGCGTTTTTGAGTGGTGGGGGTCAGGGAGACATGCACCCGGCAAACATGACAATCGCTTGTGCCCGGACGGCAGGGCTCGGTGTGGATAAGTACGCTGGCTCCGGCCAGCTGCCGGCGGATATCGTCTTCTATGGCGTCACAGAGCTGGTGTACCTGGGCGATAGGACGGTAACCGGGAACCACCAGGTGAAAATCTATGTGGCGGTCCGGACCCGCCCGGCGGGTACGCAGGTCGTGGAACTGGACAAATTCACCGGCATAGGAGGTCAGAACCTGCCGGATTAACTGTTCTTCATCGTCGGGAAGGCGGGCATCAACAATGCTGCCCCAGGAACCCCGCAGGAGATCATAAGCCGCTTTGAAAATGAACAGGGAAACGGCCAGGGCAATCAGGGGATCCAGGATGTACCAGCCGGTCAGTTGAATGGCCAGCATGGCCATAAACACTCCCGCCGAAGTATAGACATCGGTACGCAAGTGCCAGGCATCGGCTTCCAGGGCCGGGGAACCGGTGCGCCTGGCGGTACGCATCAAAAGGCTGGAGATGACCAGGTTGACGGCTGCCGACAGCCCCATCACCGCCATGCCAAGGCCCAGGTGGTGCACCTCCCGGGCACCCAGGAGTTTGGGAATGGACTGGAGTACGATCATGATCCCGGCAGCGACAATTAACAGCGCTTCAATAATGGCAGCCACATTCTCAAACTTACCGTGGCCGTAATTATGCTCAGCATCAGCCGGGCGGGAGGATTGCCGCACCGAGGCAAAGGCAATTAGCGCCGCCATCAGGTCAAGACCTGAGTGCAATGCTTCAGAAATAACTGCTACCGAATTCATGGCCAGACCTACAGCCAATTTGCCGCCGGTGAGCAGGGTATTTGAGATGACCGAAAGCATGGCAATCTTTATTTTCTCGTCCAAGCCCACCACTCCCATAAAAAACAGACCCGGGGCCATCATCCCGGAAGCCGAAATGAAGTCCCACGGGTGAAACCGTTACCTTAAAAAGGGCCGGCCTGCTGGTTCGTTCCGGTTATATATCGATAGTATAGCATAGCGCCTCTTTTAAGGGCAACCGGGAGCAAAAAAATTTCCCGGCCTTTTACACTTGCCTGCCGTTTGCACGCACTCGCTCCCCACAGGGGCATTTACACTTAGCCGTACGGGGATGAACCGTCCTCCTCTTTTTTGCTATGCTCAATGCCCACGTCGATGCGTTCGTAGGGTGCGCTTTCGTCATCATAGCCGCGCCGATTCTCGTAAATCACACCGTCATCGCCTATCTCGTACGGGATGTTTTCTACCTCTTCCACGTACCCCCGGTCCTCCTCGGCCAGTTCATTGGAACCGTAGTAAGCCCCGGCTTCAGCCTGCTCGGCATGTTCAAAATAACGTGCCACCTCCTGCCAGGAGTCTTCCAGGTCATACATTACACTTTCCATGTCTTCTTCAAAGCTGGTGTTATAAAGATCCTTAATGACTTCCTCCTCTATGGGACGGTAGGAGCTAACCGGACGCTTTTCATCCTGCAGGCGGCAACGATAACAAACGGTAGTATAGGGAATGGCCTCCAGCCTTTCCGGGTCAATGGCCGCCCCGCAGATGTCGCAAATGCCGTATGTGCCCCGGTCAAGCCTGGCCAGCGCTTCATCAATGGCGCGAATCTTGATTTTGGCATCTTCCCGCAGGGCGAAATCCTTGCTGCGCTCAAACATTTCCGTGCCGATGTCGCCCGGGTTGTTGTCGTAGAGAGATAATTCACCAATGGAATCGGCCATGGAAGTGGCCAGGCCACCCTCGTTGATGCCTTTGATCAGCTCCAGCTGTCTTTGTTTTTCTTCTTCCAGGCGGCGGCGTATCCCCGCCAGTTGTTGTGCATCCACCATAAATCCTCCTATCTGCAGCAAGGGGTAGTATACTGTCAACCGGTGCTCTCCCTTAGGGGCCGCCCAGGCGGCTCTGGACAATGGCCACAATCTCGGCGATGAAGCCGCCGATTACCGGCAAGTTAAGCATCACCAGCCGCTGCAAAATCATAATCAGGATGGCCCCCAGCAGGGCAAAACCCACGGCTACCCCCACACCCCGGGCCAGGCCGGAAAGAAAATTGACGTAGAGCAGCCTCCCGGGCTGTTCTAAAAGCTGAACATACTCGGCCAGTTTCATCTTTTCCATGTTAATGGATAGCTCGGTGATTTTGTCCCGCAGGGCCTCCAGAATGCGCCTTTCCCTTTCATCCACCGGGACCAGCCTCCCGTGAGCATGGTTTAATTTTAATTTTCCCCGTGCGGTTAACGCTAAACAAAAAACTTTCATTCCCGGGCCGAGGCAAAAATAAAAAAGCGGCGGCATTTTGCCACCGCAAAACCCGCCTAAGCCCTGGCTTCCTTTACTTTGGCCCGCTTTTCCATAAGCTTGAAGTCCACCCACAGGGGGCTGGCGTTGCAGATGGAGGAGTAGGCACCGCTGACCACACCGATAAGCATGGCCAGGACAAAGTTGCGGATGGTGCTGCCGCCCAGGAAATAAAGGGCCACCAGCACAAAAACTACCGTCAGCACCGTGTTAATGGACCGGGTCAGGGTTTGCCACAGGCTGGCGTTAACCACATCTTCCAGGCTTTCCCCTTTTTTGCGGGTCAGCATGTTCTCCCGGATGCGGTCGAAAATAACAATGGTGTCGTTAATAGAGTAACCGATAATGGTTAAAAGGGCTGCCACAAAGGCACTGTCGACCTCAATCCGGAAAAGGGAGAAAATACCGGTAACCACCAGGGTGTCGTGCAACAGCGCGATAATGGCCGCAATCCCCTGCTTGAATTCAAAGCGTAAAGTGATGTAAATAACCATCAGCACCGAAGCAATTAACAGGGCCAGGATGGCCTTGGTGGTCAACTCACGGCCGATGGTGGGACCGACAGACTCATTGCGCAAAACAGTGTTCTTGCCCAGCTCACTGAGAGCCGCGATCAGCTTGTCCGATTCGTCCTGGGTCAAATGCCGGGTGCGGATGATGTAATCGGTAGTGCCGCTTTTTTGAATGCCCCGGCTGATCTCCAGCCCCTGGGCGGCTACCACCTGCCGCACCTTTTCCACCGGCACCGGTTCGGCAAAACGGACCTCCAGCAAGTTGCCGCCGGTGAAATCAATGCCAAGATTCAACCCCTGAAGCATAAGGGAGATCAATCCGGGCAAAATAACCGCAATAGATATGGCATACCAGATTTTCCGCAGCTTAATGAAATGCATGTCCTTTACACCCCCCTATGCCCCATAAGCTTTCGCGTTTCTCACCAGGCCGCTTGCCGCCACCAGGTGCAACAGCCATCGGGTGACGGTGATGGCCGTAAACATGCTGGCCACAATACCGATCCCCAGGGTAATGGCAAAGCCCCGGATGGGACCCGTGCCGAAGAAGTAGAGCACCACGGCGGCAATGAGGGTGGTGGCGTTGGCATCAAAGATGGCGGTAAAGGCCCGCTTGAACCCGGCATCAATGGCCGAGCGCAAACTCTTGCCCGTCCGCAGTTCCTCCTTCAGGCGCTCGAAAATAATCACGTTGGCATCAACGGCAATACCCAGGGACAACAGGAAGGCGGCGATGCCCGGCAGGGTCATGGTCACATGCAGACCCACGTAAATGGCCAGGACAATCAGGGCGTAGATCAAAAGGGCGAAATCGGCCACCAGTCCCGGCAGGCGGTAGTACATGACCATGAAGATTAAAATAGCCAGCACACCCACCAGTCCGGCATGCTTGGATTTTTCCAGGGAGTCGGCTCCCAGGGCCGGCCCAATTCCGCGTTTTTCGGCCACCTCCACCTTTACCGGCAGGGCGCCGGAACGCAGCAGGATGGCAATGTTGTGAGCCTCCTCCAGGGACTGGTAACCCGTAATCTGGGCTTTGCCGTTGGGAATGGGTTCCTGGACAACGGGAGTCTGCAACACCTGTCCATCCAGAATGATGGCTATGGGTTTGCCCACGTTGGCCGCCGTTGCCTCGGCAAACTTTTTGGCCCCAGCGGCATTAAAGGTGAGATCTACTTTGATCTGCCCCGAAGTCGGGTCCTTGGATTCAATGGCATCTTTCAGGTCGGCCCCGGTAACCACCGTTTTCCCGTCCATGGTTTTAAACTCCAGGTAGGCCGTTTTCACCATAGTGCGCACGGCTTCTTCGGGGTCTATCCTGCCCGCGATTTCCACAATCAACCGGTCCCGCCCCTGCTGCTGGATAACCGGTTCCGCCACCCCGAACTGGTCTACGCGGCGTTGAATTACGGCCATCAGCTGCTTCATTGTATCGGGGGTAACCTTCACTTCGGGGGTGTCTTTAGCCTCCAGGACCACATGAACCCCGCCCTGCAGGTCCAGTCCCAGGGTAATGTCCTTTACTAGAGGCAGGTATTTTCCCAGATAGGGGTTGTTCTTAAAAACCGGCGATACTGCGGCCACTGTAGCCAGGGCCACAATCACCACGATGCCTGCAAGAATAAAAATCTTGTTCCACTTCATGGCCAAATCCCCTCTCAGACTGCACTAGAGCAACTTGGAACCGTTTATGATCAGCTCAAAATTACACTGCAAAAAGTTGGCTGCCCGCCGGCAAAGGGTCATCCGGGTAAGGAAGATTTCAAAATACTCCATAACCGGGCAGATATTAATGTCAATGGTGAGATCCATGGTAATGGTCCGTTTTTCCTTGTCCACCCAGATAAAGGCATGTTCCACGGCATAGTTTACCCGGTCGTGTATATCAAAGGTGGCAAAGTCCTGGTTGCGCACCCGGGAACGGTGAACGTCGGACTTGTCGGCCACAATCAGGGCTGCCGCCACATTGTTGACCGGCTGGCCGTACTGCTCCTCGTGGTTGGCGATGGCCGAGATTACCTTAGCAATCTCATCGGGGTGCATGCCCATGCTGTTCAAAATAGAAAAGGCCAGGACCGCCCCGGAAATACCATGGTCGTTCCTGCTAACTACATTGCCTATGTCATGCAGGTAACCCGCGATAGCCGCCAGCTCGGCTTCCCTTTCGGGGTACCCCAGCCGTTCCAGGATACTGCGGGCGATACTGCTCACCAGGTTTAAATGCCGGTAGCTGTGCTCGGTAAAACCCATTACTCCCAGGTACTCATTTCCCTTGCGGATGAAGCTGTCCACGATCGGGTTGTTTTTGATATCTTCCAGGGTAATCAAAGAGTCCCCATCTCCTTAACCATAAGAACCCACTTGCGCCAGGTATTTTTAGCCAATACCATGTTTACGGAGAAAAAGAGTAGGAATGGCCTACTCTTCCGGGAAACCAGGGTTATTTTTCCTCTTCTTCCTCCCGTGGTCTGACCTGGGCAACGGCAGTTTTTAGGATTTCGATCCGCACATTATCCGCCACCCGCACCACCAGGGTATCATCCTTTATCTTGACTATGGTACCATAGATACCGCCGATCGTCACAATGGGATCATTTACCTTCAGGTTACGGATCATTTCCATGTGCTTTTTCTGCCGTTGCTGCTGGGGGCGAATGAGCAGGAAATAAAGCAGGGCAAACAGGGCTACAATGTAGAGCAACGAAACGACCTGCTGGTTCATATAAGACCTCCTTTCTCCTGACAAGTTATTATTCGTGCCGGAAAGGCAATTCCCTTTTAAGATAAGGAGAAAAATTTAATTTTTGTTCCAGCGGGCCAGAAATGCCTCTTTATACTCGTAGAAATTGCCTTCTAAGATAGCCCGGCGAATACTTCTCATCAACTCGAGAACAAAATGCAGGTTATGGATGGTGGTCAGGCGAATGCCCAGCACCTCATTGGCCTTGATCAGGTGGCGAATGTAGGCCCGGGTAAAGTGCCGGCAGGCATAACAATTGCAATCCGGGTCCAGGGGGCGAAAGTCCCGGGCATATTCGGCATTGCGCACCACCAGTTTTCCTTCACGGGTAAAAACGGTCCCGTTACGAGCAATCCGGGTGGGCAAAACACAATCAAACATATCCACCCCCCGGGCCACCCCTTCCAGCAGGCAGTCGGGCGACCCCACACCCATCAAATAACGGGGCTTCTCCCTGGGAAGCAGGGGAACGGTATAATCCAGAACTTGATACATGATATCCTTAGGCTCCCCCACACTGAGCCCCCCGATACCGTATCCGGGAAAATCCAGCGCCACCAAATCATTGACACTTTTTTCCCGCAGGTCCCGGTGCACCCCTCCCTGGACAATGCCAAACAGAGCCTGGTCCTCCCGCCGCCTGGCCTCTTTACAACGCAGCGCCCAACGGCTGGTCCGTTCCATGGCTTCCCGCGCTTCCTCATAGGTGCAGGGATAGGGGGCACACTGGTCAAAGGCCATGGCGATGTCCGAACCCAGGGCTTCCTGAACGGCCACCGCCTTTTCCGGGCTAAAAAAGTGCTCGCTCCCGTCGATGTGAGAACGAAACCAGACACCATCTTCCTCAATGCGGCGCAAAGGAGCCAGGCTGAAAACCTGAAACCCTCCGCTGTCGGTGAGGATGGGGCCATCCCAGCCCATAAAGCGGTGCAGCCCCCCGGCCTCTTGAATCAGGTCGGGGCCGGGACGCAGATACAGGTGATAGGTATTGCTCAGGATCAGCCTTCCACCCAGGTCCCACACTTCCTGGGGAGTCATGGTTTTCACCGTGGCCTGGGTACCCACGGGCATAAACACCGGGGTTTCTACGTCCCCCCGGAGGGTGTGGAGCACCCCCGCCCGGGCTCCGGTGCGGGCATCTTCCTTGATGATGGAAAAGCTAACGGTCACGGATCTCTCTACCTCTCTAAATAATCAGCATGGCATCGCCGAAACTGAAGAAGCGGTAGCGCATTTCCACCGCCGTGCGGTAGGCGTTTAAAATTGTTTCCCGGCCCGCAAAGGCGCTGACCATCATTAAAAGGGTGGATTTAGGCAGGTGGAAGTTGGTCACCAGGGCGTCCACCGCCTTAAACCGGTAGCCGGGATAGATGAAGATATCCGTCCACCCCGTCCCGGGCCGGATTTGACCGTCGGTGTCCGCCACCGTCTCCAGGCACCGGGTGGTGGTCGTGCCTACGGCCACCACCCGGCCGCCCCGGGCGCGGGCCGCATTTATGGCCCGGGCGGCTTCTTCAGTAACCTCGTAATATTCGGCATGCATGTGGTGCCGGGTGATATCCTGGACCCTCACCGGCCGGAAGGTACCCAATCCCACGTGCAACAGCACCCGGACCAGCTGCACGCCCCTGGCTTCAATCCTGTCAAGCAATTCCGTGGTAAAATGCAACCCGGCGGTGGGAGCCGCGGCGGACCCCTCCTGCCGGGCGTAAACTGTCTGGTAACGCCCGGGATCTTCCGGATACTTTTTAATGTAGGGAGGCAGGGGCATCTTGCCCAGCCGGGACAGCACCTCCTCAAAGGGAAGGGCCGAGGCAAAGGACACTACCCGGCCGCCCGCGGCAGTGACACCTTCTATAAGACCTTCGGCCAGGCCGTCGCCAAAGATCAGGCGGGTACCGGGCCTTAACCGCCGCCCCGGCCGGACCAGCGCCTCCCATCGCCGTTCGTCCAGCGGCCTGAGAAGTAGAACCTCTACTTCTGCCCCGCCCTGGGCTTTGCGGCCCGTCAACCGGGCCGGAATGACCCGGGTATCATTAATCACCAGCACATCCTGTGGTGAAAGGTATTCCACGATGTCCCGGAACAACCGGTGTTCTATGCGCCCATCATCCCGGAACAACACCATCAAGCGGGACTCGTCCCTGCGGGGAGCAGGGTCCTGGGCTATTAGTTCCGGCGGCAGGTAGTAATCAAAGTCATTCAATTGCAAGCCCAAAAAACCATCACCCAAACTTTAAGCGCCATAATTAGAAACTATCTGGACACCTGCATAATAGTATTTCAAGATTTCCTGGTAACTATAACCCTGGGAAGCCATGCCAAGGGCTCCGTACTGGGACATACCCACGCCGTGTCCCCAACCGCTGCCCCGGAAAGTGACCTTTAATAAACGGGGGCGATTATCCTGCTGACCCTGACCGGGTACGACCTGGGTTTCCGCGGGCTGCTGCCCCGATACCCCGTTACCTGTCATTATCTTTTCCATGGTAAAACAGGCGCTTTTTAATCCCAGGGCGCGGCGCACCTCATCGGCTTTTCCTTTAAGGGGATCCCTGCCGATTTCGATGGTTAAAGGTTGGCCGTCCAGGCCTAAACCGCTAACCGCAAGGCATTTTACCCGCTGGCCAGTGGAAGTACGCTCCTTTTCTACTAAATCGTAAATTTCACTGAAGCGGTAGCCCGACGCAGCCAATTGCTCCTTGAGCTGCTCGGCAGTGTAAGTCCTGGTCCAGTCGTAATGCTTGTTCTGGGGGTTGCGATCGAACGGGTCCGGCCGGGCACGCAGGTAATCCACCTGGTTTTTCCAGATGTCCTCACTATTCTCGGTGTACCCGCCGCTTGAGCTATGAAAAACGGCACTGATGGGCCGGTCGCGGTAGGTTACTACAATTCCCCTGGTTTCATCCACCGCTTTGCTTGCGGCGGGATGCTCACCATCGTATCCCCGGTATACCTGGCTTGCCTGGGTGGCCAGCACATCAAAGCCCTGGCTCGCGTAGGTCCCCATTTGGGCCAGGACATAACTGCGGGCGGCCACCGCCTGGGCCTTCAACGCTTCCCCAGGCCAGTGGGCAGGCATCTCCGCCGGCACAACCCCGTAAAGGTATTCTTCGATGGGCAGCTGGTTAACCACCGTGATCCCCTTGTCATCCAGGCGGAACTCCATATTACCCCTGTAACGGCGGGCCTGATCCCCCTGGTAGAGGGTAACCAGGTTCAGCCCCCCGGCAGGGGCAATTTTTTTCATTTGCCCGCCGGCACCCATTACGCTGACGCCCGCCAGATTATCGAGCACGACCTTCTTGCCGTTTGCCCCCAGGGCGTGCAGGCCGCCCTCCCGCTCTATTTGTTTTCCTGTCCCCGAAAGAACGTCCACCTGTAATACTTTGCCCCGTACCACCAAAGGGCCGGTAAAGCAACCAATCCGGTTACCATCCCTGTACAATTCCAGGCCGCTGGGGGAAAAGCACACTTCCCAGCGCTGTCCGGAAACAACCTCAGATATGGTCTTGCTGGTATAATAATCAACCAGTTGATAATGTCCCGTTACTGAAAACGCAATTTGACTGGCCTGCTGTACAAGGCCAACCCGGACGTCATGAGGTGCCACCACGACCTCCCCCAATACCGGCCAGGCGGGATAGCCCAACAGGGCCAGCAGTCCTAAAAGAAGAATAACTGAACTTAAGCGCTTTTTAAACACTAAACACAAACCCCCTGGAGGTAAAATTATCCCCATCCAGGTAAGTTCGACAGGTTCACTCAGTTTCCTGCCATTAGGAGCTAACGTCGAAAAATAAGGTTTAGAATTAATGTAAGGACAATGCTCAAGATAATGGAAGTAACAATGGGGAAGTAAAAGGTAAAATTACCTTTTTGGATGAAAATGTCTCCAGGGAGACGGCCCAGGTGGAAGAGCCTCTCCGATGCCATGAGCAGGCCGCCGATGACCAGCAGGAGGATACCCATCAGGGCGAGCATTTTGCCTAAACCGTCCATCATTTCTCTTCACCTGCACCTTCTCTTCTGGAAGAACGGTAGTAGCGCTCCTTTTCACTATATATGCACCCGCAATACTGCTGGCGATACATACCCAACTCCCTGGAACGGGTAACGGCTTCCTTGAAACCGGGACGAAAATCTACATAGTAAAAGGGTACCCCCGACTCCTCGCTTACGGCCTCACCGATTTCCCGGAGCAAGTCGTGTTTTTGAAAGGGGCTGACCAGCAGGGTGGTGGTAAAGGCATCAAAACCTCCCCGTCTGGCCACCCGGGCCGCCTGCCGCAGGCGCAGGGCATAACAGAACTGGCAGCGCCGGGCTTCCCGGTGAACCACCATCTGCAGAAATTGTTCCAGGGGGTAATCGTCGTCAAAAATTACAGGGAGTTCTTGTTCCCGGGCGTATTTTTCCAGTGTTTCCCTGCGCTTTTGCCACTCGGTGAAGGGGTGGATGTTGGGGTTGAAGAAGTAGCCGTGAACCGTGTGGCCCTCCCGGCGCAGGTAGTCCAGGGGGTAGATGGTGCAGGGGCCACAGCAGGTATGCAGCAGTATTTTCATTGGACATCACCCTGTTAGATATTGCACATACTGCCTGGCGGCGGTCGTCCCCCGTCGCTTAAATGCTCCTTTAGTGACGAACGCCGCTCATGTTCACTTTGTGACGGCGACACCTACTACAATATTACCACAGGCTGGCTTGAACAGGATCTCGTTTTAAAGGTAAGCCGAGGTGTTTGTAGGCCGCAGGGGTGGCCACCCGCCCCCGGGGTGTGCGGGCCAGGAGTCCTGTTTGCAAAAGGTAGGGCTCAAAAACATCCTCCAGGGTGCCCGCTTCTTCCCCGGCAGCTGCCGCCAGGGTATCCAGGCCCACAGGCCCGCCGTTAAACTTCTCTATAATTATGTGCAGCAGACGCCGGTCGGTATGATCCAGGCCCAGGGGGTCCACCTCCAGGAACTGCAGCGCCTTCACGGCTACTGCCCGGGTGATTATGCCTCCGGCCCGGACCTGGGCGTAATCCCGCACCCGCTTTAACAGACGATTGGCCACCCGGGGTGTTCCCCTGGACCGCCGGGCAATTTCTAAAGCCCCCTCCGCTTCTATAGGAATCCCGAGAATATGGGCCGAACGGGAGATGATCTGCACCAGCTCGTTGACCTCGTAATATTCCAGCCGGCATATTACCCCAAAGCGATCCCGCAGGGGAGATGTAAGCAGGCCGGCACGGGTGGTAGCGCCAATCAAAGTAAACCGGGGCAGCTCCAGGCGTAAGGAACGGGCCCCCGGCCCTTTACCAATGACAATGTCCAGGGCAAAGTCCTCCATGGCCGGGTACAGTATTTCCTCCACCGGCCGGCTCAGGCGGTGGACCTCGTCAATAAATAAAACATCTCCCAGGGAGAGATTGGTTAGAATGGCTGCCAGATCACCGGGGCGTTCTACGGCCGGGCCGGATGTGACCCGGATGCCCACCCCCAGCTCGCTGGCGATGATGCCGGCCAGGGTAGTTTTGCCCAGTCCAGGGGGGCCAAATAAAAGTACGTGATCCAGCACTTCCCCCCGCTCCCTGGCCGCGCTTATAAAAATGGACAGGCTTTCTTTAATTTTTTCCTGGCCGATAAAATCCTGCAGCCGCCGTGGCCGCAGGGTGTATTCGCTTTCCCTGTCCTCCGACCGAAAGGCAGCGGAAAGCAGCCTTTCTTCCAAGGGTAAACACCCCCATCACCGGTCAAGCGTTTTTTTGCCGGCCCAGCCACTGGAGGGCGGACCGCAGCAACTCTTCGGTAGAACCGGAAGCGGCCTGCTGGCGGACCTGCCGCACGGCCCGGCGGGCCTCCATCTGAGCGTAACCCAAAGCCACCAGGGCAGCTACGGCTTCCCCCTCGTTCCCCGGAGTACCTGTTTCACCTGTATCATCTGTACCGTCAGCCTCGAAAACCATGTCTGCCAGCTTGTCCTTCAACTCCAGGATAATGCGCCGGGCCGTTTTTTTGCCTATCCCGGGAACGGCTGTAAGAATGTTTTCATTTTCCTCCACCACCGCCCGTCGCAAAGTGCCGGGAGTTACCGTAGAGAGAATAGCCAGGGCCGCCCGGGGACCTACGCCGGCCACGTTTAACAAACTGCGAAAGGTTTCCAGCTCCACCCGGCTGGAAAAACCAAAGAGTGCCGGCCCGTCTTCCCGCCAGATTAAATGGGTATACAGGCGCACCGGCTGCCCTTTTGGCGGAAGATGGCTCACCATGGACAGGGGTACCCGCACCAGGTACCCTACCCCATGCACATCCACAATGATGCCATCATCCTGTATTTCCAACAGATTACCATTGAGAAAGGCAATCATGCAAGGGTTTTCCTCCCTTTTGCCTCCGGTGAACTAAAACATTATTTTTCTCCTACCGAGCCGGTGGGCATGACAGATGGCCACCGCCAGGGCATCGGCGACATCATCGGGGCGGGGGATCTCGGGCAGGCATAAGAGAGCCCGCACCATGTACTGGACCTGCTCCTTGGCCGCCCGGCCGTAACCAACCACCGCCTGTTTGACCTCCAGCGGAGTATACTCGGCTACTTCCAGGCCGGCATTGACGGCGGCCAGAAGAGTTACCCCCCGGGCCTGTCCCACGGCCAGGGCAGTGCGGGTATTTTTGTTAAAAAAAAGTTCTTCCACGGCAAATTGTTGGGGTTGATATAGTTTAAGCACCAGTTCCAGCTGCCGGTAAAGATGCTGCAACCGGGAAGGCATAGGCATACCAGCTTGTGTTGTAATGCAATCGTAGGCTACCACCGTCAGCCGGTTTCCCTGTAGTTCAATTATGCCATAGCCGGTGATGGCCGTACCCGGATCAACACCAATAATCCGCATAGAACCCTCTCCCCCTCTAAAAAATTCCACACCACCCGCCCGGGCTCCTGCCATCAAGTCAAAAATCAAGTCCGGGATTAGTCCCGGACTCCGTTGCTTCATCCAGGTTTTCCAGCATGGCGTTTACCGCCTGCTCCGATGGAAACTCCAGTTCCGCCCGCAAAATGGCCTGGGTTTCCGGATCCTGGCGGTTAAAATCGCCCGCCTTGTGCAACTTCAGCTGTAAATCGGGGTGCAATTCGGCTACGGGCATGTTTTTCTCCACCCGGAGCAGTTTTTCATCGTAACCCAGGGGTCCTTCGTATACGGCCAGATAGCCTTCATGAACACCCAGGTGACGGTAGTTCTTGTGTTCCGGGCAGAAATCCTTGACCCGCTGCCTTAATATTAACATCCTGCCCTGCTCCTCCATGCTCCATCCCTCGGTCGAGGGATAACGCCTGGCCAGGTCTGCCCGGTCTAACCCGAGCAGTTCCCGGGGAGCACGACCCAAAAAGACAATGTGGATGTCACCGCAAAGATATTCTTTTTCTTCCTGGACAAGGGTGTCGCTTCTTACCGGCAGGACGGACTGGTCGTCTGATTTAAAGACGGCCAATCCGGGCTTGATTGATGGCTCTCCCAGCAAGTTCAAGCCCAGATAGACTGTGATGGCCACTCCAAGCATAATCAGTAATCCCGCGAAGGCATAGAAAAGCCTTTTGAGCATGGTTCCGGACACTCCTTAAACACAGCAGTGGTTACCGATTATATTATTGCCACTTTTTGCCGGAACCATACTTTCTCTAGCTTTTATTCCTTAATAGTCCTCCAGTTCAAAGTTGGCGTACACTTCCTGGACATCGTCGTGATCTTCCAGGGCATCCATCAAACGCATCATTTGCTCCGCCTCTTTGCCGGTAAGCTTAACCGTGCTCTGGGGAACCATGGTAACCTGGGCCTCGACGATGGGTACGCTCTTTTCCACCAGGGCCCGGCGCACCTGTTCAAAATCCTCGGGAGCGGTAATGATTTCGAACTCGTCCTCTTCGGTTTTCACATCTTCGGCCCCCGCCTCCAGGGCGTTGAGCATTAACTCATCCTCATCCAGGCCGTCTTTTTCCACCACGATAACGCCCTTTTTGGAAAACATCCAGGAGACGCAGCCGGCTTCCCCCAGATTACCGCCGTGACGGGAGAAAAGGTGCCGGATCTCTCCGGCGGTGCGGTTCCGGTTATCGGTCATGATCTCCAGCATAACCGCCACCCCACCGGGACCGTAGCCCTCGTAAATCAGTTCCTCGTAGTTGGCCGCGCCCAATTCACCGGTGCCTTTCTGAATGGCCCGTTGAATATTCTCGTTGGGAATATTGGCTTCTTTAGCCCGCTGTATTGCCGCTTTCAGCCTGGGGTTGGCGTCGGGATCTCCGCCTCCCAGACGAGCCGCCACGATAATTTCCCTGGACAAGCGGGTAAAAAGCTTGCCCCTCTGGGCATCTACCTTGGCCTTTTTCCGTTTGATGGTTGACCATTTGGAATGACCGGACATCTCTTACTGAAACCTCCTCCCCTACCAAAAGCACCGGGGGCCTGTTAGTCATTTAAGATAATATCATATATTACTGGAACGGCGATCGGCCCTGCCCACCATAAAAGCTCTGGTTACTTTAAGTCTAAAAAAGACTAAAAGGGCGGCAGGACCGGCATCTGCTTTTTGTGGGCATTTTTAGTCGCGAGACGCTTGACAACCTCCCGTACCCGGTCGTCAGCCTTCCCGGTAAGGATGAATTCATCCAGTTCCTGGTATGTTATACCCATTTCCGCCTCGTCGTTTTGCCCGGCCCACAAACCGGCAGAAGGAGGCTTTTCTATAATACGCCGCGGTATTCCGAGGTATTCGGCCAGCTCATAAACCTGGCGCTTGACGAGGTTGCCAATGGGTAAAAGGTCCACTCCTCCGTCACCATATTTGGTGAAATAGCCGACGGTTAGTTCACTGCGGTTGCCCGTCCCGGCAACCAGATATTGCAGCCGGGAAGCATAAAAATAAAGCGTGATCATGCGCAGCCTTGGCTTGATGTTAATAATGGAAAGATCCTTTTTCTCCACGTTGTAATCTTCACCGGTCAGAAGGCGAACCAGAAGGGCAAAGGGTTCGTCGAGCACGATTTCCTTAAGAGGAATATCAAAGGTCCTGGCCACCAGCCTGGCGTCCTCCGCATCCAGGGGACTGCTGTAGCAGGGCATGATTACCCCCAGGACGTTATCCGGGCAGGCCCGCTTGCATAATACAGCCGTAACAGCGGAATCAATACCGCCGCTCAAGCCTACCACATAACCCCGGGCGCCCCTTTCAGTGACCTGTTCCCTGAGCCATTCGGTTAACCGCTGCGCGAGCAGATGCAAACCCAATCCCCCCGTTGTAAAAAATCTTAGCTTTTATCATACCACGCGGCTCTGGATAAAGCAATTGCCCTATGATTTGAGGCATGCCATTATTTGCCATACGATGTATGCAGAAGCTTTTTCCTTCTCGGAAACTTAAGGGTACATTAACATCATGACCCGAGGTCGAACCAGTATCCGGTTCTTAATACATGCAAATACCCCCGGGTTATAGACCGGGGGTATGAAAAATATTTTCCGGCAGCGACCTACTCTCCCAGGGGTTGACCCCCAAGTACCATCGGCCCTGGAGGGCTTAACTTCCGTGTTCGGGATGGGAACGGGTGTTTCCCCTCCGGCATGGCCACCGGAAATTGGTCGTCAGTCGTCTGATGTCAGAGGTCAGAATCTGATTTCACAACCTCTGTTTTCATCCTGGTCCTGCCAAAATTCCCTCAAAACTTCACAGCGAAGTGTCTTTCGTCCAGGTCAAGCCCTCGACCTATTAGTACCGGTCCGCTCAACCGGTTACCCGGCTTACACGCCCGGCCTATCTACCTGGTAGGTCAAGCCCTCGACCTATTAGTACCGGTCCGCTCAACCGGTTACCCGGCTTACACGCCCGGCCTATCTACCTGGTAGTCTTCCAGGGGTCTTACTGGATTAACTCCATGGGAAACCTTATCTTGAGGGGGGCTTCGCGCTTAGATGCTTTCAGCGCTTATCCCCACCAGACTTGGGTACCCAGCGCTGCCCCTGGCGGGACAACTGGTACGCCAGCGGTCTGTCCATCCCGGTCCTCTCGTACTAGGGACAGCTCCTCTCAAGTTTCCTGCGCCTGCGACGGATAGGGACCGAACTGTCTCACGACGTTCTGAACCCAGCTCACGTACCGCTTTAATGGGCGAACAGCCCAACCCTTGGGACCTACTCCAGCCCCAGGATGCGATGAGCCGACATCGAGGTGCCAAACCTCCCCGTCGATGTGAACTCTTGGGGGAGATAAGCCTGTTATCCCCGGGGTAGCTTTTATCCGTTGAGCGACGGCGCTTCCACTCGCTACCGCCGGATCACTAAGCCCGACTTTCGTCCCAGCTCGACCGGTCAGTCTCGCTGTCAAGCTCCCTTCTGCCTTTGCACTCTTACGCGCGATTTCCAACCGCGCTGAGGGAACCTTTGGGCGCCTCCGTTACCTTTTAGGAGGCGACCGCCCCAGTCAAACTGCCCACCTGACACTGTCCATGTACCGGCCTTCACGGTACCCTGTTAGAACTCCAATACCACAAGGGTGGTATCCCAAGGTCGGCTCCACCAAGGCTGGCGCCCTGGCTTCCCTGCCTCCCACCTATCCTGTACATGCAATACCGAAGTCCAATGTCAGGCTGCAGTAAAGCTCCACGGGGTCTTTCTGTCCCGTCGCAGGTAACCCGCATCTTCACGGGTACTACAAGTTCGCCGAGCCCCTCGTTGAGACAGCGCCCAAGTCGTTACGCCTTTCGTGCGGGTCGGAACTTACCCGACAAGGAATTTCGCTACCTTAGGACCGTTATAGTTACGGCCGCCGTTTACTGGGGCTTCGGTTCAGAGCTTCTCCTCGCGGATAACCCTTCCCCTTAACCTTCCAGCACCGGGCAGGCGTCAGCCCCTATACTTCATCTTTCGATTTAGCAGGGACCTGTGTTTTTGGTAAACAGTCGCTTGGGCCTCTTCTCTGCGGCCCCCTCGCGCTCCAGTAGTTTTTACCTTCACGCTACCGGGGCACCCCTTCTCCCGAAGTTACGGGGTCATTTTGCCGAGTTCCTTAACGAGGGTTCTCTCGCGCGCCTGAGGATTCTCTCCTCGCCTACCTGTGTCGGTTTGCGGTACGGGCACCGGTATTCCTCGTTAGAGGTTTTTCTTGGCAGTTTGGGTTCAGCCACTTCGGTACTTTTATTTCCCTCCCCATCACCTCTCGGGCTTACCGTGGGACGGATTTGCCTGCCCCACACCCTACCGGCTTGGACGCGCTTTTCCAGCCGCGCGCTTGGCCTACCCTCCTGCGTCACCCCATCCTCAACCGGCCTACCGGTGGCATCGGATTCTCAACCGATTCCCCATCACCTACGCCTTTCGGCCTCGGCTTAGGCCCCGGCTTACCCTGGGCGGACGAGCCTTCCCCAGGAATCCTTAGGCTTTCGGCGGGCAGGATTCTCACCTGCCTTTTCGCTTACTTATACCGGCATTCTCACTTCCCACCAGTCCACCACACCTCCCAGTGTGACTTCTACCCGGTGGGAACGCTCCCCTACCACCTGAGAGGTGAGATGTGAGAAGTGAGATGTGAGAATCGTCATTCCCACTTCCAACCTCTCACCTCTCACCTCTCAGATCCGCGGCTTCGGTGCGGTGCTTGAGCCCCGTTTCATTTTCGGCGCAGGGCCACTTGACCAGTGAGCTATTACGCACTCTTTGAATGATGGCTGCTTCTAAGCCAACATCCTGGTTGTCTTCGCAGCCCCACATCCTTCCCCACTTAGCACCGCTTCGGGACCTTAGCCGGCGGTCCGGGCTGTTCCCCTCTCGACTACGGATCTTAGCACTCGTAGTCTGACTCCCATACATCAAGTGTCCGGCATTCGCAGTTTGATTGGGTTCGGTAACCCGCGAAGGCCCCTAGCCCAGTCAGTGCTCTACCTCCGGCACTCTCGTATGAGGCTAGCCCTAAAGCTATTTCGGGGAGAACCAGCTATTTCCGGGTTCGATTGGCATTTCACCCCTACCCACACCTCATCCACCGCCTTTTCAACGACGGTTGGTTCGAGCCTCCACGTAACTTTACTTACGCTTCACTCTGGACATGGGTAGCTCACCCGGTTTCGGGTCTACTCCAGCGGACTACTCGCCCTATTCAGACTCGCTTTCGCTACGGCTCCGGCCTTCCCAGCCTTAACCTCGCCCGCTAGACGTAACTCGCCGGTCCGTTCTACAAAAAGTACGCCGTCACGCGTGTCCCCACGCGCTCCGACTGCTTGTAGGCATACGGTTTCAGGTTCTCTTTCACTCCCCTCCCGGGGTGCTTTTCACCTTTCCCTCACGGTACTCGTCCACTATCGGTCGCTTTGGGTATTTAGCCTTGGAAGGTGGTCCTCCCTGATTCCCGCAGGATTCCACGTGCCCCGCGGTACTTGGGATCCTCCCTGCACTGCTTCCCTTTTCGCCTACAGGGCTTTTACCTTCTGCGGCGGGGCTTTCCAGCCCCCTTCGGCTAAGTTCCGCAGTACTTTCACGGGAGTCCCGCAACCCCGCAAAGTGTTCCCACTTCGCGGTTTAGGCTGTCCCCTCTTCGCTCGCCGCTACTACGGGGATCGCTTTTGCTTTCTTTTCCTCCGGGTACTAAGATGTTTCAGTTCCCCGGGTGCCCCTCCTGTACCTATGGATTCAGTACAGGATGACGGGGGTTCTCCCCCGCCGGGTTGCCCCATTCGGATATCCACGGATCTACGCCTGCTTGCGGCTCCCCGTGGCTTTTCGCAGCTTGCCACGTCCTTCTTCGGCCCAAAGCGCCAAGGCATCCACCGTATGCCCTTCCTAGCTTGACCTCGACGAACTCTCCTCTCCGCTGTGAAGTTTTCAAGGAACATCTT
>NZ_RBWE01000001.1:2371366-2393703 GCF_003627965.1 Desulfofundulus salinus
TGAATGATCAATATGGGTGACATTTTCTCAGTCCAGATAAAGCATTTTTCAGGTGACATTTTCACTGTCCGTTGACATATTTTTTCTCCCTATTTTTCTCCACGAAAATAATTTTTTATGCATCTTAAGGATTGTTGCCGGCATTAATGCTCTGCCCGCTTAAAAGGCCTCCCGAGATATTGACAAAGGTGTCCGGCACCTGGCCCACAATAATGCTTTCCAGCAGGGGCACCCGGGTAGCTACTTGCGCGGTAGCACTGCGGGGAGGAACTACAATGCGCACTTCGACAGTAAAGTCCAGATATATGCGGTGCCGCGTCTGGTTGATACCGGCCTGTTCAAAACGGTCGTCCACCCTCACCCGTACACTGCCCACCGGCACGATGCCCACCGGAATGCGGGGGCCATAGCCGGCCAGCAACTGGGTGCCGGTAATTTGACCCAGGGGAATGCGCAGTGATTCCCGGGACAACTGCCGCAGGGCAGACTGTACAATTAAAGTAACGTCTGCAGCAAACTGGTTAATTTTTAAGGTGTTAGCCTGCATTAATACTATATGCCCCTGGTTATCCTTGTGCACCTGCACGAAATCCTGGTATTGCAGGTTGCTGTCGATCACTTTTTGCTGCACAGCCCGGTTAACGGCCTCGGTAGCCATCTGGATGGCCCGGGTTTCGGCTATTTTAAAGATGGTGGGCCGCAGAACCCGGTCAACCCACAGGAATACGCCCAGCAGCAGGAAAAAAACCATGGTCCAGGCAACAAAGGCACGGTAATTCCTGCGCCTTCTAAACAAGCGGGTCACCTCTTTCGTTTTAGAGGCTCCGGTTTTTATTCCCGAGGGGAAGCATTTTGTTCCATCTTATGGAGTAAAACTTGCCATGATTGTTCTTGAAACATTATATGTAACCCGGCCTGGACAGATAAGCTGTACTGAAGCGTCATGGGTATCTACTTTAATAGAAAAAAAAGAGCCGGCCCAAAGCCGGCAGCGCATACTTGTCTTTTCTTCAGGAGCGGCAGACCAATCTTAAAAACTTCCGCTTCCCGGCCCGGATGATCATGCCGTCCACCGGGACCAGTTTAAAGTTGGGGTCTTCAACTTTTTCCCCGTTGATCTTGACTCCTCCCTGCTGGATCAACCGCCTGCCCTCGCTGGTACTGGACACCATGCCGGCCTGCTGGAGCAACCTGGGCATCCAGATGCCTCCGTCTTCCAGCATGTCCGGTGAAACATGAAATTCAGGCACTTCATCGGGCAGATCATGCTGCTGGAATACGCGCTTGAATTCTTCCTCGGCCTTTAGCGCCGCCTCTTTCCCGTGATAAAAAGTTACTATTTCCCGGGCCAGGCGCATTTTGACATCCCGGGGATGCAGGCTCCCGTCGGCCAGTCCGGCGGCAATGCTACGGACCTCTTCCAGGGGCACGGATGTGACAAGTTCAAAATAACGTACCATAAGCTCATCGGGCAGGGACATGGTTTTCCCGTACATTTCCCGGGGCGGCTCATCGATGCCAATGTAATTCCCCAGGCTTTTGCTCATCTTCTGTACGCCGTCCAGACCTTCCAGAATGGGCATCATTAAGGCCACCTGGGGCTCCTGGCCGTATTCCCTTTGCAGCGTCCTGCCCATGAGCAGGTTAAACTTCTGGTCGGTACCTCCCAATTCGATATCCGCTTCTAAAGCCACCGAATCGTAACCCTGCATGAGGGGGTAGAAAAATTCGTGAATGCTGATGGGCAGGCCTTCCCGGAAGCGGCGGGCAAAATCTTCCCGCTCCAGCATGCGAGCGACGGTATATTTTGCCGCCAGTTCAATTACCTGGGCAAAAGTAAGGGGTGCCAGCCACTGGCTGTTAAAAACCAGTTTGGTTCGCCGCGGATCCAAAATTTTATAAATCTGTTTTTCATAGGTACGGGCATTAGCCCGTACCTCCTCTTCGCTGAGCTGTTTGCGGGTTTCTGTTTTTCCCGTGGGATCGCCGATGCGGGCAGTATAATCGCCCAGGATGATAATCGTTTCGTGGCCCAGTTCTTGAAACTGCCGCACTTTTTGCAGCACCACGGTATGGCCGAGATGAATATCGGGAGCCGTGGGATCCAGGCCCAGCTTCACCCGCAAAGGGCGGCCCGTAGACAGGGACCGCTTGAGCTTCTGCACCAGCTCCTCTTCGGAAATGATCTCTGCAGCACCCCGCTTGATGATCTCCAGCTGTTTATCTATGCCGAGCATCTTTCTTCTCCTTTCGCCTTGCCTTTCCAGGTCACTACATTATATCAAAACGCAGAGCTCCCTGACAAGGCAATCTCCTGCCGGGGGATAGGAGGATCAAACTTTATGCCAGTTATGTTATAATGCTGGTATGAAAGTCAGTAGGAGGCATGCACATTGGCCAGAAGAAAGAAAAGAAGATTAAATGTCTTCCGCCTGCTCATATTTTTGTTCTTATTGCTCATGATTGCTGGCGGCGGGGCGGCGCTGGGTCTGGTTGCTATTAGCATCAAGGATCTGCCCGCCTGGAGTGAAGAAAAATTGCTCTCCAATACATCCACTTCCCTTTACGATCAAAATAAGGAGCTAATCGCCAGGATAGGCGAGGAAAACCGCGTACCGGTGCATCTCAAAGACATACCCAAACATGTCCGGGAAGCCTTCCTGGCCATTGAGGACGTCCGCTTTTACCAGCATCGTGGCGTGGACCTGCGGGGGATTGCCAGGGCGGCCTGGATAAACATTACCGGCGGCCGCGTCCAGGAAGGCGGCAGCACCATTACCCAGCAACTGGTCAAGCTTTCTTTCTTAAGCCACGAACGGACCTTTAAAAGAAAGATTCAGCAGGTTATCCTGGCCATCATGGTGGAAAGGCGTTACACCAAAGACGAAATCCTGGAGATGTATTTGAACAAGGTGTATTTTGGCGAGGGAGCCTATGGCATTCAGTCGGCCGCCGAGACATACTTCAATAAACCAGCCAGGGAGCTTACCTTATCGGAAGGTGCTCTTTTAGCCGGTTTGGTCCAGGCACCCAGCGCCTACAGCCCTTTCCGCAACCCCGAAGGGGCCACCAGGCGGCGCAACCTGGTTCTGGACAACATGGCCCGCTACGGGTTTATTACTGCCGAACAGGCGGCCCAGGCCAGAGCCATTCAACTGGATGATATGCTCAAGCCGGGAAAAGGGCGGCAGTATCCCTATCCCTATTTTGTGGACTATGTAACCGAACAACTGGTGAACAAGTATGGGACGGAACAGGTATTTAAGGGAGGCCTGAGGGTATACACCACCCTCGACCCGGTCATACAGGATGCGGCAGAGAAGGCCCTGTCGGACCCTCGTAATTTCCCGGCCTCGGTACGGGACAACCAGGGTATTCTTCAGCCCCAGGGGGCCGCGGTGGTGCTTGATCCCCATACGGGGCATATAAAAGCCATCGTGGGCGGCCGGGAGCACACCCACCGGTTGCAATGGAACCGGGCAACCATGGCCCCGGGGAGGCAACCCGGTTCCACTTTCAAACCAATCATTGCCTATGGCCCGGCTATTGAATACAAGGGGATGGCCCCAGCCTCGGTAATTGACGACATCCCGGTAAAATACGGCAACTATACCCCCAGGAATTACGACGGGCGTTACCGGGGTCTGGTGACCATGCGCACCGCCATCGCCAAATCAATCAACGTCGTGGCCGTCAAGGTGCTCATGGATCACGTAGGAATTGCCAATGCCCTTAAGTTTGCCCGGGGGCTGGGCATCAACCTTAACCCCAATACCCACGGCGCCAGCATAGCCCTGGGAGGCCTGCACGAGGGCGTCACCCCTTTGCAGATGGCCGCCGCTTATGGTGCTTTTGCCAACCAGGGGATATACCTGGAGCCTACGGCCATCACCCGGGTGGAAGATGCCAGCGGCCACGTTATTTATGAATACCAGCCAAAACCTGTCCAGGCTATGAAGGCAACCACCGCATACCTTATTACAGACATGCTCAAAACCGTTATAGAAAGCGGCACCGGCACTAACGCCAGAATAGGTCGTCCTGCGGCGGGCAAAACGGGTACCTCGGACCAGGGTAAGGATCTGTGGTTTGCCGGATATACCCCGGAGCTGGTAGGGGTGGTCTGGATCGGCTACGACAAGCCCAGGGCCATGCCCCATGAATTCGGCGGACACTACCCGGCCCTTATCTGGCGTCAAATCATGACCCAGGCTCTTAAAAACACACCGGTACGGGACTTCCCCAGGCCCGAGGGGATCATCAGCGCCACGGTGGACAGCAAATCGGGGCTGTTACCGGGTCCCAATACGCCTCCTTCCGACCTGGTTACCGATCTTTTTGCCCAGGGAACCGTACCTGCCCGGGTTGATGATACCCATGTGCTGGTAGAAATATGTGCCACTACCGGTCAGCTCGCCGGCCAGTATTGTCCGGACCGGATCACCAGGGTTATGATCAAGTTGCCTTACAACGTACCCAGCTTTGTCGAGGACTATGCCCAGCGGGTACCCACGACGGTCTGCACGCTGCACACAGCCGAAGGGCCGGCACCACCTCCGGAGAGCCCGGGTCAACCGGACCAGCCGGGCCAGCCCGGACAACCCGGGGAGGTAATTCCGGGACCGCCCGGCCAGCCCAACCCGCCGGGCCAGCCCGCTCCGGGGTTAAACCGGCTTCCGGAACCGCAAGGGCAAACGGGAAACGGCCGGGAAGGGATACGATTGCTGCGGGAAGAAATTAACCCCGGCCTGGAATGGTTCCGCCATAAAAAATGGGCTGAATGAGAGAACAAAAAGTCAAGGGGCCGGTTGTTACCAGATAACAACGGCCCCTTACCCTTTATCAAGCCAGTTCCACGACGGTAACCCCCGTACCCCCTTCACCATGTTCGCCCAACCGGAAGGATTTCACGCGCCGGTCCGTTTTCAGCTGCTGCTGGATGGCCGCCCGCAGGGCTCCGGTACCTTTGCCGTGAACCAGGTAGACCCGGGATAACCCGGCTAAAGTGGCATCGTCCAGGTACTTCTCCACCTCCTGCAGAGCTTCTTCTGCCCGCAGGCCCCGCAGGTCAAGCCTGGTGGAAATGGAGCGGGTTTTGTCCTCCAGCAATGATGCCACCCGCACCTCTCCCCGGGAAGCCTGGTCTTCTTCGGGTAGCCGCAACTCCGCAAGGGGTACATTGATCTTGATCATGCCCACCTGTACCTGAACATCGCCGCCATCCAGGAGGGCCACCACAGTGCCCCGCTGGTTAAACCGGGGCAAAAACACTGCCTGACCGACACTCACCGATGCGGGAATAACACCCGGCTCCGGCTTAGGGCGAGGGGCCCCGGCCTGCAGGCGCTCCTGCATACCGGCCAGCTTTTCCCTGGCTTCGCGTATGGCCTCCTCCCGCACCCTGGCCGCTTCATCGGCCAGCCGCGCCCGCAGTTCCCGGATAGCTTCCTCGGACTCCTGTTTAGCCCGTTTAACCAGCTGCCGGGCCTCTTCCCGGGCCCGGGCCAGAATGCTCTCACGCCGGTCAACTAATTCATCCCTTAAAGCCTGGTACCGCTCTTTTAATTCCGCGGCCTCCTGCCGCATGCGCCGGGCCTCTTCCAGCTCCCGTTCCGCCTGCTGGCGGGCCCGTTCCAGCTGCTGCATGAGGTCGGCCACCTGTACCTGTTCTGCGGTCATGAAGCTCCTGGCCCGCTCGACCAGGTCCGGGGCAAGACCCAGCCTGAGGGCTATCTCAAAGGCATTGCTCGACCCGGGTCTGCCAATCAACAGCCGGTAGGTGGGCTTCAACGTGACGGCATCAAATTCCACGCTGGCATTTTCCACCCGTTCCCGGGCGCAGGCAAAATTCTTTAGCTCGCTGTAATGGGTGGTGGCCACGGTTCTGGCACCCATTTCATGCAGCCTTTCCAGTATGGCCTGGGCCAGGGCCGCCCCTTCGGCAGGGTCGGTACCGGCACCCAGTTCATCCAGGAGAACCAGGCTGCCCGGACCGGCCTGGTTCAAAATTTGCACAATGTTGGTCAGATGAGATGAAAAGGTGCTCAGAGATTGTTCAATGCTCTGTTCATCCCCGATGTCCGCAAAAACTTCTTCAAAAACGCCAATTTCGCTGCCCTCGCCGGCGGGGATGTGTAAGCCCGACTGGGCCATCAGGACAAGCAGGCCCACCGTTTTTAAAGTCACTGTCTTTCCCCCGGTATTGGGGCCGGTAATGACCAGGGTATCAAACCCGTAACCCAAATGGATGGATATGGGTACCACGTTGCCGGAGAGCAACGGGTGCCTTGCCTGTCGTAAATTCAGCCTGGGCACCGGGAGCAACCGGGGCTCCACGGCATCCAGGTGCTCGCTGTAACGGGCCCGGGCCATAATAAAGTCCAGTTGCCCCAGGGCCTCCAGGGACAGGGTCAGTTCCTCACCCCTTGCTGCCACAGCGCCGGAAAGCTCGCCTAAAATCCTGGCGATTTCCTGTTTTTCCGCCACCTGCAGGCGGCGAACCTCATTGTTGCTTTCCACCACGGCCATGGGCTCGATGAAAAGGGTGGCGCCGCTGGCCGACTGGTCATGGACTATCCCCGGAACCTGGGCCCGGTATTCCTGCTTCACGGGCACCACGTAACGCCCTTCCCGGATGGTCACTATCGGATCTTGCAGGTACTTCTGGTAGGCAGGGGAACGGACGATACTTTCCAGCTGCTCCTTCACCTGCTGCTGAGCGCGCTGGAGCCGGCGCCGGATGGTGGACAGGGCAGCGGATGCGTCGTCGGCGATCTCCCCTCCGGGTATAATGGCCCTGATAATTTTTTTCTCTAATTCTGTAAAATTACCTATGGTTAAGGCAATTTCTTCGAGGAGAGGATAGCGCCCCGGGCGTTCGGCAAAAAACTTCCTGATGCGCCGGCAGACTCCCAGGGTCTGGCCTGTTTCAAAGAGCTCCTGGGGTTCCAGCACGGCACCACGGACGACCCTCTGGAGGTACTGGCGAATATCATGCCACCCGCTCAGTTCGGCGCCGGGCTCCAGGCGCAGGAGTTCCCTGGCCTGGGTGGTTTGGGCCAGCCAGGTATGAATGGCCTGCCTGTCCGTTACCGGGCGCAAAGAGAAGACCCGTTCCCGGCCCAGGGGAGAAAAGGTGTACCGGGCCAGGTGTTCCAGCACTTTGTCGTATTCCAATCGTTTTAGTGTACGCTCATCCATAATTGATCCCCTATTATCATAGCACTTCAGCCAGTTAATTGCACCCTAGAAAATAAAGGTTAAGGTCTTGCTAAGTTTGGCATCTGCTCGGCTCAATGTCGCTCGCTTACGTGCAGAACGGCAGCGAGTTTCAACTTCTCTTGGTGACTGAAAGCGTCATGGGTGTCTACTTAAAAGTTAAGGGGGGTTATTCCACCCCCCGGTAGTAATGGCCCCTGGTGAGGCCGGCGGGACTGTATTGCTGCAGGCGTTCCCGCAGCCGGGAAAGCTCCCGGGCATCCCTGGCCGGGTTTACGTCCAGGGCCCGGCGGTAAACCTCCACAGTGGCCCGGGCATACTCCGCTCCCCGCCCCCGGGCATCAATGCGCAAAGAGGCCACCCCGATCTCCACGAATTTATGCACCTCATCCACCAGGCACAGGTCCCGGGAATTAAACAAATGCATGCGGCAGAACTGGTCCACTTCCAGGGGGAAAACGGCCCCCACCCGGTCCTTAAGGGCACAGCGACGGCCCTGACAGGGACCTGCGCAGTTGCGGCCGGCAGCCAGGCCCCCCAAAAGGCTCCCCAGGGCGCAATACCGGGAAACCATCAACTCCACCGCCCCCTGAGCCAGAACCTCGGCGGCAAAGTAACCCCGGCCAACCAGGGCGGTCACCTGCTCCATGGTCAATTCCGGGGAAAGAGCCAGCTGGACGGCACCCTGGTCTAAAAGATAAGTGACGGTACGAAGGTTGAAAACATTAAAGGCCAGGTCAGCATACAAGGGCAGGCCCGTGCGGGCCACCCGGTCAATTAGCCCGAGGTTCCCCACCAGAACGCCCTGGACCGGCAGGTTGGCAGCCAGATCCAGCAACCGCACCACGGCAGCCATTTCCGGGTCATGGATTATCCGGGGGGTGGAAAGGATGAAGGAAACACCATGTTCCCGGCAGATTTCCACCCCCCGGCGGATTTCTTTCTCCCCCACGGGAGGACCGGAGCGAAAACTTTCTCCTCCAAAATAGACCTGATCCACTCCGGCGGAAACGGCGGCCTCCAGGGAAGCCAGGTCGGTAACCGCTATGGAAAGCAAAGGCCGCCTGCCGGGGGACCAGCCGGTAGGCAGGGCCCGGCCCGTGGCCTTCACCCGGGCTCCCGCCAGCCTGCGCGCAAAGACGTCCTGCGGCAGGGGCGGCGCCGGCCGGGCCGATTTGATCCTGGCTGCTTCCAGCTCCTCGATGGCCCGGCGGCGGGCCTCGTTAATTTCCCCCACGGGTACAATGACATTATCGTCCAGCTCGCAACAGACATCCTTCAAGGCAAAGGGGGTGTTCCCCAGGCGGTCGAGCTGTCCTTTTAAAAACTCGGGGGTCAGGGGTCTTTTGGCGGCGGGTTGGGTGGGAGTAGTGCCGGTCCCCACCCCGCTGTGCCCTGCCTCGTCCTCAACCCGCACCCATACGGGTTCCCCCAAACGGGCCCGCACATGGAATACCACCGGGCTCTTGCGCACTTCCCGGGGTGAAGCAAAGGTAGCCCGGGCCCGTTCCATTAAAGACGCATCGTGGGTTTTGAACAGCCGGTCCTGGGGCCGCACCTCCCGGGGCAGGGAAATCTCCACCACCGCACCGGCGGGGGCCTGTTCCACCTGCCGCCCCTTTTCCCAGATGGCGTGCACTTCCACGCCCACCCGGCCGCCCCGGCTCACCCAAACCTCCACCCCGTCGCCCACCCGCAGGGGTTCTTCCAGGGCCACTTCCGCCCGGCCGGTGCGGGGATGGTAGCGAACCACCCGGCCGAGAAACAAACCCCGGTTGTTGGGCCGCTTATAACTCATCAGCTCGTATCCGGGACGGCCGTAGAAGTAGCCGGTGGTAAAGTCCCGGTTGAAAATCTGGGCCAGATCCCTGGCCTCTTCCGGCGTAACGTAAAAATCCTCCCCGGCCAAGGCCCGGTCGATGAGGTTCCGGTAAACCCGCACCACTGTGGCTACGTACTCCGGCCGTTTCATGCGCCCCTCTATTTTAAAGGAGTTGATGCCGGCGTGGATGAGATCGGGCAGGTGTTCCGAGAGGTTGAGATCCCGGGGGCTTAACAGATACTCCCCCACATCCCGGAAGTCCACCACCGGCCGTCCCCTTTCATCCACCAGGGTATAGCGCAGGCGGCAGGGCTGGGCACAGCGGCCCCGGTTGCCGCTGCGGCCACCGATCATACTGGAGAGCAGGCACTGGCCGGAGTAACAAACGCACAGGGCACCGTGGATGAAAACCTCCAGGTCGGCGCCGGTAGCCTCCTTGATATCCCTGATCTCTTTTAAACTCATTTCCCGGGCCAGCACCACCCGCCGGAAACCCAGGGCCAGGAGTTTTTCCACTCCCGCCCGGTTATGGACGGTCATCTGGGTGCTGGCATGCAGGGGCAGCTCCGGAAGCACCTGCCGGGCCAGGGTTGCCAGCCCCAGATCCTGCACGATTACGCCGTCGGCCCCGGCCCGCTGCAGAAAATGGAGAAAACGGACCGCATCTTCCAGCTCTTCATCCGACAGGAGGATATTGACGGTAACGTAGACCTTTACACCCCGGATGTGGGCATAATCTACGGCCCGCTGCAGTTCCTCGCGATCAAAATTGGCCGCACCCTGGCGGGCGTTATACAGTTTGCCGCCCAGGTAAACGGCATCGGCGCCATTTTGTACCGCCGCCACCAGTGCCTCCCAATCACCGGCCGGGGCCAGCAGTTCAGGTTTAGCGGACCGGGTCAAAGGCTGCTCCCTCCAAATGTTAAGACCTGCGGCTGAATCTTAAAAGCCCCGCGCAGGGGATGATTTCCACGCCCCTGGCCTCCAGTTCGTCCAGGAACAGGTTCATGCCCAGGGAATCGCTGGCCATGTGGCCGGCAATGATCACGTTGATGTGATTTTTTTCCGCCTCTTTGCGGTGTTTTTCGCCCATATGCATGACCAGAAGCGTTCCTACCCCCGCCTGGGCCAACCTGGCGTAGGCATCCTCCGAGCCGCTGGTGCCCCCGGTCATGTCCACCATGATCTTGCCGGCACGGCGTTCCCTGGCTCCCACCACAATGGTCGGGCCGGCCTTATATTTCATGGCCTCCCTATATTCGGGCTGTTCTTTGAGCAGTTTTAAAACATCCCCCAGGGTTTCCGGCTGCTTTTCATCCATTAACTTCTGCAGGAAGGCAGCCACCAGGTTATCGGCAGCCGTGTGCACGCTCATGAAAGCCAGCCCTAAAATCCGGGCAGCATCCACGGCCCGGTTGTGGTTCAAGGGCAGGATGCCCCGCTTGACCTCGGCAATCCGGGAAGACATGATTCCCTCGGCCACGTTAATGGGGACACCAAAGCGGGCCAGCACATCCTCCTGCAGGTGCATCACCTGGTAGAGGGAGGCCATGGCCTTTCCTTCCGGGTGATGGGAGATGATCAAGTCCACCGGTCGGCCCTTCTCCCCCAGCCTGTCGGCCAGCAACACTTCCCCCACTTCCATATCAATACCCACCAGCACCCGGCGTACTTCCCTTTCCGGGTCACCCACCAAAACGCGGGTGTCATCGTAGGGATTGACCAGCCGCTCCAGGTCATATTCCTCTTTTTCCTCTTCCTTCATTTTTTCGTACTTTTCCTTTTCCCGGGCCAGGAATTTTTGTACGGCCTCCAGGCCGCGGGGGTCGTTTTCCATGCCCTTGGCAATAGCCAGTTCGTAGATTTCCCGGATCTTCATTATTAATCCTCCTGTTCTTGAAATATTTTATTTTTTAGAAACATAAGCGCTATCCCGCAGATAAAAACGCAAAGGCAAGTCGGCCCCTTCTTTTATCCCAATGCGGGTTGTCGTAACCACCGGGAGGGTTTTCCCCTCCCCCCGAGAGAGGAAAAGCGGGCCTTTAGTTAAATCGCAACCGTTGTGCTCCCGGGTGATGCCCATGGCCTGCACCAGGCGGGCCGGCCCGCTGCACAACTCGGCCAGTTTTTCCCGCCCTCGCCTGGCCCGCATGAGCTGAATACCGGCCACTGGCTCCAATGCCCTGATCAGCACCGCCTCCCCCACCCCTTCTTCCCGGGTGACCACATTAAAACAATAGTGCATGCCGTAGATAAAATATACATAGGCATGACCGGGCGGGCCGAACATCACCCGGTTGCGGGGGGTCATACCCCGGGAGGCGTGACAGGCAGGATCCCCCTGCAAATAGGCCTCCGTTTCCACAATGAGGCCGGCTGTCAAACCCTCGCTGCTGTCGTGGACCAGATAGTGCCCGATTAATTCCCGGGCCACCAAAACGGTATCCCGCTCGTAAAAGGAGCGGGGCAGGACCAGTGAGAAATCGATTGTCTTTTCCCCCATACTACCCCCTACTGCTTCCCAGCAGTTTTAATAAATCCGGCAGGTCCAGGGTGTTCACCACGTCCTCCGGACCCAGCCAGGCCCGGCGGGCCACGGCCACCCCGTAGGGCATCTCATCCAGACGCCTTAAATCGTGGGCATCTGTATTCACGGCCAGCTTCACGCCGTAGTCCCGGGCCAGGCGGGCATGGTGCTCGTTGAGGTCCAGGCGGTCGGGAGAAGAGTTGATTTCCAGGATCTTTCCGTATTTTGCCGCCGCTTCCAGAACCCTTTCCACGTCCAGGGCGTAGGCTTCCCGTTCGCCCAAAAGGCGGCCGGTGGGGTGCCCGATAATGTCCACGTGCTCATTTTCGATGGCCTGCAGGACCCGGCTGGTCAGGGTCTCTTTATCCTGGCGAAAGCCGCTGTGCACCGAGGCCACCACCACGTCAATTTCGGCCAGCACTTCGTCGGGAAAGTCAAGGCCGCCCCTGGCCAGAATGTCCACTTCAATCCCCGTGAGGATGCGAAAGTCCTTCTCCTTTTCGTTCAGTTCCTTTATCAGGCGGTGCTGTTCCTGCAGGCGCTCCAGGGACAGGCCCCGGGCAACGGTGAGGGAACGGGAGTGGTCGGTAATGGCCACGTAACGGTAACCCTTCTCCTTTGCCCGCTGCACCATCTGGAGGATGGAATTGGCTCCGTCGCTCCAATCGGTGTGCACGTGCAGGTCGCCCTTTACGTCCTTAACCTCTAAAAGCCGGGGCGGATCCCCTCCGGCAGCCAGTTCCACCTCTCCCCGGCCTTCCCGCAATTCAGGAGGCACGGGCCACAACCTCAACCGGCGGTAAATGTACTCTTCCTCCCGCGGCAGGGGTACCCCGGGAACCGGAGGAACGGGGGCGGGTGCGTCTTCAAGGGCGGGCTCATCATTGCCCGAAAGAAAGTCTTTACCAACCAGTCCCCGCATATCCAAATGGTAGCCCCTTTTTTCGGCCAGGGCCTGTAACTGGCGCCAGTGTTCGGCGCTTCCCGTAGCCCATAACAGGGCAGCCCCGTAGGCCGGCAGGCCAACCACGCGCAGTTCCACCGGCACTCCCCACCAGGTCTGGACCCGCATCCTGTCCTTTTCCCGCACCAGCACTTCCCTTACCCGGCGATATGCCGCCAGGGCGTTAAGCAACGGCTCCGGGTCTTTAGCTGCGGCCACCAGCAGGATTTCATCAACCGTTTCCTGCCAGCGCCGGATCCCCCCGGCCACTCCTACCTTATACACACCCGGGGTATCATAAATGTAGGCAGCCAGTTCACCGGCCATTTCCCGGGCCAAAGGCAAAAGGATGCGCCCCTGCCGGCTGCGCACCAGCTCGATGCTGCGCAGGATCTCCTGCTCGGTTTTGACCCCCATTCCTTTAAGCGCCCGCACTTTTTTCTCCCGGGCCGCTTCTTCCAGTTCTGCCAGGGAGGTGATACCCAGTTGTTCGTGTAAAAACCGTGCCCGCTTAGGTCCGATGCCCGGCAGGGCCATAACTTCCAGAATTCCCGGAGGCCATTTCCGGCGGAGCTCCTGCAGTTTTTTCATCTCACCGGTAGTAATTAATTCACCAATTTTGGCCAGGATGTTTTTGCCGATCCCCGGAACCCTGGCCAGGTTACCCCGCCGGTACAGCTCCACAACCGGTTCTTCAAGGCCGGCAATCACTTTGGCCGCCCGCCGGTAAGCCCGGATTTTAAAAAAATCCTCGCCCTCAAATTCCAGAAGATCTGCCAGCTCCCGGAAGGCCCAGGAGATCTCCATGTTCTGCATGGTCCTTGACTCCTTAGGAAACAAGTGGCTATGTTAAGCTATCCGTTCCAAAAATTATTTACCTCCGACATATTTACCATACCAGGAAATTTTCCTTTCGGCAAACCGCAATTGATTTCTGATGCCCATGACGATAAGTAAAACAAAAACCCGCCGACGCAACAGGCGGGTAACAGAAACTATTTTGCTTTTCTGTCCATCTCCAAAAGTTCGGCCAGCTCGTCGTATTCCTTCTGCAGTTTCATCAGTTCATCGGCGATGTTCAGGGCAGTGAGCAATGCTGCTTTGGACAACCCCAAGCGAGGGTTGCGGGTAACTACCTGGCGTATTTTCTTATTAACGTACTGGGCCAGCATACGCAGATATTCCTCAGGTTCATCGCCTTTTAAAACATAGTATTCGCCAAAAATCTCTACCTCAACCCGGGTTTCCTTCTTGCCCATAGCCGTTCCCCCTGGTTTTCAAATTTTTACCTCTTTCGGCGTTAACCGGGGAAACTCCTGCCGGCACGACAATTTTTTTCTGTCGTGAATACCTGATCTGCTCGGCTCAATGTCGCTCGCTTCCGTGCAAAACGGCAGTGACGCAAAGCGTCATGGGCGTCTACTTTCTCAGTTCAACTCCCAGCTCCCTGATCAGGGCGGCAGATATGACCTCGGTTTGGGCGGCCACTTCCGCGTCGGTAAGAGTGCGGTCGTCGGCCTGGAAAAGCAGGGAAAAGGCCAGGCTGCGGCAACCCTCTCTCACCTGCTCTCCTTCATAAACATCAAAAAGTTCCACCGACCGCAGCAGATGGCCGCCGGCCCGGCGAATCACCCGCAGCACATCGGCAGCCGGAACTTCCCGGCTCACCACCAGGGCTATATCCCTCTTCACGCCGGGGAAACGGGGCAGGGGGCGGTATTGGGGCGTCTTACCGGCCAGGGCAAGTAAAGCGGCCAGGTCCACCTCAAAGGCGCTCACCCGCACATCCAGCTCATATTCCTCCAGCACATCGGGGTGCAGCTCTCCCACTATCCCCAGCGTTTCCCCCTGCGCCTTGATCCGGGCGGCGCGACCGGGATGGAAGGCGGGATTTTCCTTTTCCCTCTCGAAGGTCAGGCCGGGCAGGCCCAGTTTTGCGGCCAGCATTTCCAGAACCCCTTTGAGGTAATAGAAATCCAGGGGAGTAGCCGGCCGGTTCCACCCCGCGGCCCCCTGGCCCATTGCCGCCGCGGCCAGCATCGGGCGCTCCTCGGGAAGGGCTTCCCCGCCCTGGGGAAGGAATACCCGGCCCACCTCAAAGATGGCCCCGCTGGTTACCCGGCGGTTGAAATTGCGCTCCAGCACCTCTAAAAGGCCGGGCAGGAGCATGGTGCGCATGACCGATTGCTCCACGGAAAGGGGGTTTTGCAGCTTCAACGTATGGCGCAAGGGGCTGTCCTGTGGCACTTTAAACCGGTCAAATACTGCGGGATTCACAAAACTGTACGTAACCACCTCGGTCAGGCCGCACTCCACCAGCACTTCTTTTAAACGCTTGAGCAGTGACTGTTCCTTTGTCCTCGCTCCCCGGGTGGTGGCCCCAAAGGGCAGGGTGGCCGGTACCCGGTCATAACCGTACAGCCTGGCCACTTCTTCGATCAGGTCGATCTCCAGGTTGATGTCCACCCGGTAGCCGGGCACGTTTACCAGCAGGTCCTGACCGGCGTTCTGTACCGTAAAGCCGAGACGGGCCAGGAGGTTAGCCGTCTCTTCCCGGGGAATGTCCGCCCCCAGTATGTATCCCACCCGCTCGGGACGCAGGATGATGGGCTTTCTGGCCACCGGGGAGGGGTAGTTGTCCACCGCACCGGCCACCACATCCCCGGCACCAATTTCCACAAACAGGGAGGCAGCCCGGTTGGCGGCAGCCAGACATCCTTCCAGATCGATCCCTTTTTCAAAACGGGTTGAAGACTCGGAACGCAGGCCCAGGGCCCGGGATGTACGGCGGATGCTGGTGGGATGGAAGTAAGCCGATTCCAGCAGGACAGTGGTGGTGTTCTCCGTGACCTCGGTATCCAGCCCTCCCATAATCCCGGCCACGGCCACCGCTCCACCGGGATCGGCAATGACCAGCATTTCAGGTTCCAGGTGCCGTTCCACCCCGTCCAGGGTAACTATTACTTCTCCCGGGTGGGCCCGACGGACAATGATGTGGCCGTCCCTCAACTTATCGTAGTCAAAGGCATGCAGGGGCTGGCCCATTTCCAGCATGACATAGTTGGTAATATCCACAACATTGCTGATGGGGCGGATGCCGGCGGCCCGCAGGCGTTCCTGCATCCATAAGGGTGAGGGCCCTACCCTCACATTGGTGAAAAGCCGGGCCACGTAGCGCCGGCATAGCTCGGGCTCCACAATGTCCACCCGCACCCGCCCCTCAAGGGAGCCGCCCGATATTTCTTGAACTTCCAGCCGGGGGTAACGCAGGGGCTGCCCGAGCAAGGCGGCCACTTCCCGGGCCACGCCAATCATGGACAGGCAGTCGCCCCGGTTGGGGGTGAGATCCAGCTCGAAAATGACATCATCCAGCCCGAGGACCGGCCGGATGTCCAACCCCAGGGGGGTATCTGCAGGGAGGATCATAATTCCGTGTGCCTGGTCGGCGGGCATGGTTTTGGGGTCAAGACCCAGTTCCTGGCCGGAACAAAGCATGCCCCGGGATTCTACCCCCCGCAGTTTGGCCCGCTTGATTACCAGCCCCCCGGCCAGCCGCGCCCCTTCCAGGGCTACGGGAACCACATGCCCTTCCCGAACGTTGGTAGCACCGGTAACGATCTGCCGGAGCTCCGGCTCACCGGTGGCAACAAGACAAATCACCAGTTTATCGGCATTGGGGTGAGGTTCTATTTTGACAATGCGTCCGGTAACCACGTTGCTAATCTCTTTTCCCGGCTCCTCCAGGCCTTCCACGGCCAGACCGGCCATGGTCAGCCGATCGGCCAGTTCCGCCGGGCTGATGGGTATATCCACATATTCTTGCAGCCATTTAAACGAAACCCGCAAAGCTAAATCCTTCTCCTTTCAACTAAAACTGGGCCAGGAAACGCAGATCATTGTCAAAGAAGAGGCGCAGGTCATCTATGCCGTATTTGAGCATGGCGATACGCTCGACACCCATGCCGAAGGCAAAGCCGGTAACCTCCGCGGAGTTATAGCCGGACATTTCCAAAACCCGGGGATGCACCATGCCGCAGCCCAGGATTTCCAGCCAGCCGGTGTGGGAGCATACCCGGCACCCCTTACCGCCACACATGACGCATGATATATCCACCTCGGCGCTGGGTTCGGTAAAGGGGAAGTAACTGGGACGAAAACGCGTCCTGGTGCTCTCGCCAAACATTTCTCGGGCAAAGACATCCAGCACCCCTTTTAAATCGCCAAAGGTTATCCGCCGGTCCACCGCCAGTCCTTCCACCTGGTGGAACATGGGCGAGTGGGTGGCATCGTCATCCCGCCGGTAAACTTTCCCCGGGGCAATGATTTTTACCGGCACCGCCGGCACAGTGCGCTCCATGGTACGTACCTGCACCGGAGAGGTATGGGTGCGCAGGAGCACCTCGGGTCCGATGAAAAAGGAGTCCTGCATGTCCCGGGCCGGGTGGTCCTTGGGCAAATTCAGGGCCTCAAAGTTGTAATAGTCCAGTTCCACCTCGGGCCCCTCGGCAATGGAAAACCCCAGCCCCAGGAAGATTTCCTCGATTTCCTCCTGCACAGTAGTAAGAGGGTGCTTTTTTCCCAGTAAAAAGGGCGTCCCCGGCAGGGTCACATCAATGCTCTCAGCCGCCAGGCGTGCCCGTTTAACCCGGGCTTTAATTTCCGCTGTGCGCTCTGCCAGTTCATTTTCCAGAACTTCCCGGATGCTGTTGGCCAGCTGGCCGATCCTTGGCCTTTCTTCGGCCGGCAGGGCGTTCATTCCCCGCAGCACCCTGGTAAGTTCACCCTTTTTGCCCAGGTAACGGATGCGGATTTCCTCCAGGGCTTCCAGGCTATCCGCCCGGGCCAGAGCCTCTTTTGCCTCGGCCACCATTTTATGTAACTGTTCTTCCAAGACTAGTCCTCCTTTTTACCCTCTTTTCTCTTTAAAAAACATAAAAACCGCCCCTTTTTCGGGACGGAAATTGTTCCTTGTCGCGGTACCACCCTTATTGTTTATGCCAGACACAACCTTCGATCCGCACAACGGAGAATTAAACTGCCATGCGTCCCACAATGTAGCCTTACTGTCAAAGGGGTGACCGTTCAACTATATTATTTTCAAACCAGGCCCTTAATGTACGGCTAACCTCCGGTACAGGATGTAGGCGCGGATAGAACCAGTCGCTTCGAACAGCCTCCAAAAAAATTCGGCGGTTAAAAACATTTAACCACGACCTTTCCCTGTTTTTTGGGGACCCTTCGGAGTTGATTATATCACAAGCCCCCGCTTAAAACAAGGAAGTTTCCAGAAAAATTCGGGAACAGGCTGTTACCGTGGGCGGGCTTTAAAGCCTGGGTGAACTCTGTTGGATGCGGTGCTGTCCTCGTCATAGTGGTTTTGATGAACACTTACAAACCCGGCCTGGTCTTGATCGCAGCCCATCCGCTGGCGCACCGCTTCATAAAGCATGATGGAGGCGGCTGCCGCCACATTCAGGGACTCGGCCCGGCCGGGCATGGGAATGGTGGCCAGGAGATCGGCACGCTCAAGCAACCACGAGGAAAGTCCCCTGGCCTCGTTGCCCACCGCCAGGGCCACGGGACGGGTCATATCCACAGCAGGAAGAGGTATGCCGCTTGCGGGAACACCGGCCACCAGCATAAAGCCGGCCGCATTTAACCGGGTCAACACATCCTCCCTTTCCCGTACGGCGACAACGGGCAGGTGAAAAAGGGAGCCCATGGTAGCCCGGATGGTTTTCGGGTTGTACAAATCCACCGTCCCGGGAAACAGGATCACTCCACCCGCACCGGCGGCGTCGGCACTGCGGATAATAGTGCCCAGGTTGCCCGGGTCCTGCACGCCGTCGACCAGCAACATAAGGGATGGCCCTGCCGCCAGGATCTCCTCCAGGGTACAACCGGGCTTTTCCACTACTGCCAGTACTCCCTGGGGAGTTTTTGTATCTGCCAGTTCATCAAGGAGTCCTTCCTCCACCGGTAAGAGTTGTATCCCGCGCTCACGGGCCATCTCAAGAAGGGCACCGGCCCGTTCGCTCCCGGACGGGCTATAAACAAGCATTTTTACCGGCCATCCGGACGAAAGTGCCTCCTCTACCAGACGCACTCCTTCCAGAAGAAAGTGCCCCTCCTTATCCCGCTGGCTTCGGCGGGCCAGCCGGCGAAGATACTTGACCTGTGGGTTGGCTTTGCTGCGGATCATGGAACTAGCCCCCGAGGGTTCTCAGTTTCTCGTTACGCCCCAGGGCCACCAGTATATCTCCTTCATTAATCACCTGCCTGGCACCGGGGGAAATGATAATCTCCTCACCGCGACGGATGGCCAGGACGGTAACACCGTATTCCCGGCGCATGGCCGATTCCTGCAGGGTTTTACCCACAAACTCGGGAGGAGCCATAAGCTCAACAATACTGTAATCAGGAGAAAGATTGATCTGGTCCAGGATATTTTTGGAGACCAGGGCGTGGGCCACCCGCACCCCCATATCCCGCTCGGGAAAGACCACCATATCGGCCCCCACCCTTTGTAACACTTTGCCGTGAAGTTCGGTGACCGCCTTGGCCACCACCCGGGGAACACCCATTTCCTTGAGCATAACGGTGACCAGAATGCTGGACTGCACTTCCTGGCCGATGGCCACAATGACCACATCAAAATTTCTCAGGCCCAGGGACTTCAGCGCCTGCTCATCCATGGCATCCACACACACGGCGTAAGTAACCTCGTCGGTAATGGCATTTACCCGCTCTTCGTTGGTGTCCACCGCCAGGACGTCATAGCCCATGCGGGCAAGGGTCCTGGCCACGCTGGAACCAAACCGCCCCAGCCCGATAACGGCAAATTGTTTCATGATCCACCTCTACCCCACCATAATTTTTTCTTCGGGATATCGAATAGCAGTTTTGCGCCGGCGCTGGGCAAAGGCATAGGCCAGTGTCAGGGGACCCAGGCGGCCGGCAAACATGGTGAAAATAATGGCCACCCGGCCCAGAGGAGTCAGTTCGGGAGTCAAGCCCATGCTTAAGCCGACGGTACCAAAGGCGGAAACGGTTTCAAACAAAGCGGCCAGGAAATCACCGCCTTCGGTAACACTTAAAAGCAGGGTTACCGTGCTTACCAGCAGAATGGCCCACAGGGTAACCGAAAGGGCCTTGTAAACCTGCCACGGCGGAATGCGCCGGCGGAAAATCTCCACATCCTCCTTTCCCTTGCTTAAAGACCAGAGGGTAATACCCAGAAGGGCAAAGGTGGTGGTTTTGATTCCACCGCCGGTAGAACCGGGAGAGGCCCCTATAAACATAAGTATAATTATGAGAAACTGGGTAGCTGCATTCAAATGTCCAATGTCCACAGTGTTAAAGCCGGCCGTACGGGAGGTAACGGCCTGAAAATAAGAGGCCAGAATCTTCCCGGATAAGGGTAAATCACGCAGGATGTGTCCCCACTCCAGCAGGCCAAAGAGGAGGGCACCGCAGAGAATGAGCCATCCGGTTACCCGCAGGACCAGTTTGGTGTGCACGGACAGGCGGCGGGTGCGCGGGTAATTGTAGAGTTCCATAACCGTGGCAAAACCCAGCCCACCCAAAATAATGAGAGTGGTCACGGATAGAGTAACTACCGGATCGCTTACATACCCGGTAAGGCTTCTGAAATCCCCCAGCAGATCAAAACCGGCGTTGTTAAAGGCCGAAACGGCATGAAAAATACCCAACCACAGACAGCGGGGGAAACCGTAATCAAAGTAAAACCGCAGGGATAATATTATAGCAAAGAAACCTTCGGTAAGAACGGTAAACAAGAAAACGGCCCGCACCAGCCGGACTATTCCCGCCACCCGCAGCTGGTTTAAGGACTCCTGAATGATCAGGCGCTCTTTGAGGCCAATACGCCTGCCCATGAGGATAAAAAAGAAGGTGGCCATGCTCATGAAGCCCAGCCCGCCAATTTGAATCAGGGCCAGGATCACAGCCTGCCCAAAGGTAGACCAATAAGTGCCCGTATCTACTACCACCAGGCCGGTGACGCACACCGCCGAGGTGGCGGTAAACAGGGCGGTGAGAAAATCCGTGTACGTACCGGAGCGGCTGGATACGGGCAACATGAGTATGAGAGCACCGGCCAGTATTACCGCGGCAAATCCCAGCACCAGCACCTGAGGGGGGCTTAATTGTAACGGAAAGCCCTTTTTTGTATCCATACGGACCGTTTTACGCCTGAATTGCAAAGAAATCGACCTTCTTAATAGCTTTGTACAAAGGATATTATAGAAAAGTGCTGGTGAAAAGTCCACAAAAAACTAAGAGCATGGTTATTACCATGCTTAGTTTTTTGCGTTGGGAATTGGATTATTAAGTTAAGAGCCTACCTTGGATTTGGCCACTTCCACCAGCTGCCCGAAGGCCCGGGCATCATTGACGGCCAGGTCGGCCAGCATTTTGCGGTTAATTTCGACCCCGGCCTTGCGCAAGCCGTTCATTAACCGGCTGTAAGTGATGCCATTCATCCGGGCGGCGGCATTGATGCGGGCAATCCACAACTTGCGGAAATCCCGCTTTCTGGCCCGCCGGTCGCGGTAGGCATAGGCCAGGGACTTCATGACCTGCTGCCGGGCTATCCGGTAAAGCTTGCTTTTCGCTCCCCGGTAACCCCGGGCCAGTTTGAGAATCTTTTTGTGTCTCCTGCGGGATACCACACTGCTTTTGGCGCGTGGCATGGTCATCTCCTCCTCGAAAATTCTTGGGACTTAGTAGGGGAGCAGCCTCTTGAGCCTTTTCATATCCGCGGCACTGACCAGGCCGGCCTGGGCCAGCCGGCGCTTGCGCCGGGCACTCTTTTTACCCAGCAGGTGACTGTGAAAGGCATGCATGCGCTTTATTTTGCCAGTGCCAGTCTTCTTGAACCGCTTGGCTGCACCACGATGAGTCTTGATCTTGGGCAAGGAAAGCACTCCTTTCTATTCCTGATTAATTTCTTGCTGAATTTCTTGTTCCTGTTTAATTTCCTGCCTGCTTTCCTGTTTATTTTCCGGTTTCATATCCTGCCGCGGGGCCAGGATCATAACCATATTTTTTCCTTCCAGTTTGGGTTGTCTTTCAATAATGGATAAGTCCTTAACCTGTTCGGCCAGACGTAGTAAAAGCTGGTGTCCGAGCTGGGTATGCATAATTTCCCGACCGCGGAACATAATGGTGACTTTTACCTTGTCACCCTCTTTTAAAAACCGGGCTGCATTCCTGGCCTTGACCTGAAAGTCGTGTTCCTCGATGCTCGGCCGCAGCTTGACTTCCTTGATGTTTATGATACGCTGCCTTTTCCTGGCCTCTTTTTCCCGCTTGCTCTGCTCATACTTATACTTGCCGTAATCCATGAGCCGGCAAACCGGAGGTTTGGCCTGGGGGGCAATTTCCACCAGATCCAGCTGACGTTCCTCTGCCAGCCGCAGGGCTTCCCGCACGGGCATAATCCCCAGCTGGTTGCCCGAAGGGTCGACCACCCTTACTTCCCTGGCCCGAATTTCCTCATTTACCCGGAAGCTTTTGGTAATATTTATGCACCTCCTGGAATTGATAAAAAATAAAAACGGGCGCATTCCACCCGCTTAAAACAAAAGGACATATGTCAACGCAAACCCCGAGACAGCCTACAACCGGGCGTCATGGGGTGAGAAGCGGATGGCTTCTACTTCAAGTAGCTTTATCCCTGAAATTATAGCATGGCCGGTAGTCCCCAGTCAAGGGGCCTGAAAACCTGAGCTATTTGCGTTGTCAACATTTTTACCCTCTGGGAGGCTAAAGCCCATACCAGACAGGGACGTTTTCCAAGGCAT
>NZ_RBWE01000001.1:2393803-2515513 GCF_003627965.1 Desulfofundulus salinus
GGAATAAATTTGAGGAGCCTGGTAAAGGCGGCCTGACAAGGACCAATCGGAGAAATTGCACTACGGGAAGGGCGCCCCAAGGGGGTGTTAGGGTAAGTATGCCCTTTGACAGGGGTGGTAAAGGATAAATAAGCCACTTGTCCCAATATAAGGTTAATCTCCCTGTCCTATGCCTTGGAAAACGTCCATGTCTGGTATGGGCGTTAGCCTCCCAGAGGGCAAAAATGTTTACAACGCAAATAGCTCCAGAGGTTGGGGCATTGACAATTCACCGGCGCTGTGCTAATATTTAAATTACTGTATGCCGAAGTGGTGGAACTGGCAGACGCGCCGGACTCAAAATCCGGTGGGGCTCACACCCCGTGCGGGTTCGACTCCCGCCTTCGGCACCAGAAAAATAAAGGCTTCCGAAGCATGGAAGCCTTTATTTTTTTCCGAACCATAATTGCAAATCCACCCCCGTGAATAATACTGGTAATAAGGTGGTTATACTTCCCCAGCCAGGCAGGAATTTACCTGCCGGCGGAGAAACTTTTTTAAACTTTATCTGGGGGGCGAGAATTATGCAGAGTAAAATTGCCGCGGCCATGAAGCTCAAGTATTCCCCGGTGGCGATCCTGTTAACTAACGAAAAACCGGAAGGAGCACTGCAGTTCAAGGAAGGGCGCTGGGGCTGCGTGGTAGCCATGTTCACCGCTGCCGCTAAAGGCCGGACGGCTGTATTTGACCGGAAAACCTTTGGTTGCCCTGGCGGCGGCGTCGGGCTGGGATTCGGCAACCAGTACGTCAATTTTCCCGGCGGCATTGAATACTTTATCTCCACCGGCAACAAGGACTTTTGCCGCAGCGAGATGGGAAAAAACCTAGTGCGCAACCTGCCGGCCCTGGAAGAAGGGGAGCGCTACTTTAAATCACCGGAAATAGCAAAGAAGTTCGTGGATGCCCTGCCCATAACTGATGTTCCCACCACCTATGTGGTATTCAAACCTCTGGCAGAAGTAACCCCCGGAGAAACTCCCGCCGTTATCGTTTTCCTGGCCAATCCCGACCAGCTGTCGGCCTTAACTGTGCTGGCCAATTACGAGAGCGGCGGCCGGCTGAACGTCATCGCACCCTTTGGGGCCGGCTGCCATACCATCTTCCTCATCCCTTATGCCGAAGGCAAGTCGGAACACCCCCGGGCAGTAATCGGCTTGACCGACATATCCGCGCGCAAGCATGTGGACAAGGACCTGCTCTCCTTTGCCGTGCCTTACAAAATGTTCCTGCAGATGGAAAGCAATGTAGAGGGCAGCTTTTTGGAACAAGAAAACTGGATGCAGGTGCTGGAAAGGAATAAGCAGGTGGCCAGGGTTTCAAAAGAAGTGACTTGAAAACGAAGCCACAGGTAGTCATTAAAAAGAGGCGGAACATATGCATGGGTTGAACGTATCCACCAGAGAGATCACCATTTTTTTGCCGGGGTTAACCCTGTCCCTTTTGGTGGCCAGAAATGTGGAAGATTTAATCACAGATCCCGCGGATGAGGATAACATTCCTTTATGGGCCGAAATCTGGCCCGCAGCCAGAGGCCTGGCCCGGTACATCTGGGAAAACATTACCTTTTCCGGCGACACCGTTTTAGAATTAGGTGCCGGGGTTGGTTTGCCGGGCCTGGTCTGCGGACTTAAAGGAGCCAGAGTAACCTTTTCCGACTACAAGCCCGAAGCTTTGCAGCTTTGCATGGCCAACGCCGGACTTAACGGGGTAAAGGAAGCTGATTGCCTGCTGGCCGACTGGCGGGATTTTAAAATGGTCCGCCAATTCGATTGGATTATTGGCTCAGATATTCTCTATGACCCCAAATTTCATCCTTTCCTGACCGATATTTTCAACCGTTGCCTGAGGCCGGACGGCCAGCTCCTCATCTCCCACCCGGGGCGACCGGCCACATTTAACTTTTTGAAGGAATGGCTGCAAGAAAATGGCCACGTGGTAGCAGAAAAACTGATTCCCGTAACCACCGAAGATCCCTATTTCCCCCACTACGATATATACATCCATCACTATTTAATGCGCCCAACACAGGCAAAATAACCCCGGATGTAGAGCAATGATGCACAGGGTGAAGCCCCCCTTTTTTGCAAGCCGCCTTAAAGGCCAGGGGCTCCCCTTATTGGGGAGCCCCTGGCACTTCTCAATGAAGAGAAGCCCGGCACAACATGCCCGGCGTGATAAGTCTATGGGTTAGAGAGTTTCATGTTGAAGATGTTACGTTACCTCATGTATGTTATGTGGCTTTAGCCACTTAACAGGGAACGGCTTTCGCTGGGCAAATTCCGCGATAAGGCTTTTTTATGCCCCCGGACCAGGCGTAACTTTGGCCCGGCCTGATCATTTTTAAGCATCTCCGCACGCATCAACTCGGCCTGACAGAATGGTTCTTCCAGGTATTTGGTTACCAGCTGCTTTATCCATTCCCGCATTTCACTCACTCCTTTCGGATGCCACCTCAGCGGGATTAATTTAATTTTACAAAGGTAAAGCAAGGTGGAAAATACTTTTCCCGCCAATTGCCTGTTTAGCCTGGCGAGTTTTTCACAAACTCAGGAAATCTACCAAATACTTAGGCGAACTGTTCACAAGCCTCCCGCAAATGCCGGGGCGGCACGGGGAAAAAGAAAACGTGGACTTAATTTGCCCACGATAAAAGGCTTACTTAATTCCGGCATGGAATTATGAGCAGAACCTGTTAGAAACAACCTGAAAAAACTGAACCGCACATTTCAGTGCGGTGTGTGAGTGGTGTCGGAGGCGGGACTCGAACCCGCACGGTTTCCCACACGCCCCTCAAACGTGCGCGTCTGCCAGTTCCGCCACTCCGACATCGCATTTTTTATTATACGACTTACAAAGCCCTTCTGTCAAGGGTATAATATTTTTACAGCCGACGACCGCAGGTGCCAGAAACCTGCCCGGAATCTTACCGGAAAGGATCGAATGAGGATGTCCAATTCCATATGGCTTTACCGTTTGTACGACGTAGCGGAGGAAATCAAGCTGGACATCGTGGAACAAACGCTGGCCCATACCAAACTCACTTCCAGGCTGCGCCTTTCCCGGGCGCGACTGAAATCCATACATATCCCCAATCCTCCCGTGACCGTGGAACTGGGGGAAGAATGGATCAAGCTGGGCCGGCGGGATTTCCGCGTCCGTTTTACCGGCAAGATTTACGACCTGGGCGTGGTCAGCCTGATTATGCACATTTTGCTCCCTATGGGATTCAGCTACCAGGAGATCAGGGATCTGGCCGTGTATTTAAGTGAAAACGAAGAAACGGAAGGGATAACGGAAGGGATTTTCCAGAGCAAGCTGGAAGAAGTAATAAAAGGCCTGGGCAAAGCCATGATTCACCCGGGACTGCGGGGAGCCGAGGAAGACTATATTTTGTTTTTCTTCCAGGAATGGAATCAGGACTGGGATCCGGTGCCCCTGTTGCTGGCTGAACCGGAACCGGTAAGCCCCCAGGTGCGCAGGGAAACCCTGCAGCATTCCTTCTCCTATGGCCCGGATGATCTCACCATCATTACCTGGGCCTCGGCCCTGGTATACGACGCGGCCGGCAGTCACGACATTCCCGATCTTCTTGAATTTGCCCTGACCCAATTGCTGGAACTCCGCTATTACGATAACCTGCTCAGCGAAGAAATGGGCAAAATGTACGATGACATTGAAGAAGCCGAACGGGTTACCCAGTTGCGGCGCCTGGGGCACTATCGCCACATTATGAACCGTTTAATGGAACTGGTAGTTGACATAAACGAAATCCTGGAAAGGATTCAAAACTCCCTCAAAGTAACGGAAGATGTGTTCTATGCCCGGGTGTACGGGGCCGCTTTGTCCGTCTTCCGTACCAGGGCCTGGGTGGAAAGCATTCAACGCAAACTCTCGGTAATTATGCAAAATTACACCATGCTGAGCAACCGGCTGGTAAACCAGCAGTCCGTCCTGCTGGAACTGGCCATCGTGCTGCTTTTTTTGCTGGAAATTTTTCTCACTCTTCCTTCCCTTATCCACTAGCATTTTACCGAAATTTCGTTTATCTGATCAATACAAACCTGGAACCAAAAGAAATATGTACATAAAGGAGTGCCGATGGTGAGCGATATGAGCCCAGACGTCCAAAATTTGCTGGCTTTTTTACAAAACCTGCAGGAAAAAACCGTACCGGAAATAAGCCAGGCCTGTGCGCAGAAAATCCACCGCATGGAGCTTACCGGCGATCCCGACCGGGCTCTGGTGGAGCATTTAAAGTCCATGATCCTGCTTATCCGGCACCTGCGTCGACCCCCCGTAGCCCGGGACGAAAAGGTGCGGCGATTTTTAATCGAGTTTTTTACCAGGATACAACAGCACGACCGCCGGGCAAAACATGTACTCGAGGTGCTGCATAAAATGGACTCCAGCAATCAACAAACCGGTAATTCAACTGCCGGTTAATTGTTCATACCGCACCTCCCCGGATGTCATATTTGTCCCACAATGCTAATATATAGCAGATAGGCAGGTGGACGGTATTCCCCGGCCGGGCGAAACCGGCCGGACCTTTCGGGGAGCGTGTTTTTAAATGACGGGTATATTTTTTGAATTGCGGGAAAGGTACCTCCCGCACCGCCCTGCACCCACCCTCGCCGTCGTCGGATCGTGTAACGCGGGAAAATCCACCCTGATTAATGCCCTCCTGGAGGAAGAAATTTCGCCGGTGGATGTACTGCCGGCTACACCCTGCCCCATCTTTTTTTGCTACGGGGAAGCCTTTTCAGCATCCGTGGGCGGTAGACTCATCAAACAAACCCAATCCGGACGGGATCTGGCCTTCCTGCTGCGTCAAAAAAACATCTGCCGGAACCAGGTTGAAATCACCCTGCCCAATCCCCGGCTCAAAAAGTGCACCTTAATTGACACTCCGGGGCTGGATTCCGCCAACCAGAACCAGTTGCTTAAAGAAATCATTCCCCTGGCAGATTTTATCCTCTATCTGTTCCACCAGCGGGGTCTTGATGACCGGGACCGCTATTTCCTGTACCGTTTAAAAGGGAGCCCGTTCCTCCACAGCTTTAACCGGATTTCCTTCTGGGTTAACAGCAATTGCGGCCACCCGGACGGCAGCGCCCTTGCGTCCACCCGGGCCGCATTGGGGGAAATTTTTGGCCGGGAGTTGCCGGTCAACTATCTGGACACCAAAAATAAAGAGAGCGTTGAAAACCTGCGGCTGTTTATTGAGGCAGAGATGGCCCACCTGACTTTAAAGGAAATTGAAAAGCTGTTCAAGGAAGAAGACAAGCACATTCCCCGCCAGCTGGCCAGGGCGCTTTCCATCAAGGAAGACGGGCAGTTTCTCAGCGCGTTCTGGGATATTTACGAACGTGCCCGGGCGGCGCTGGAAACCGGGCGGCAGTTCGGGATGCTGCAGCAAATGCGCTCCGGGATCCGGGAAAGACTGGCCGCGTATAACCGGAAAGTCCTCCCGGTGCAGGTATCCCCCGCTGCCACCAGGGAGGCGTGGCAAATCGTTAATTTTTCTTTAATTAAGGAGCGCCTGCTCAATTTATTGCAGCGTTTACTGAAGGACCCGGCTCTAAAGTCGCCTGCTGCACGCGAACGCCTGAGGGAGCTGGCCAAAAGCATGGCCAATGACCGCTTTTTTATCACCCTCTGGGGGCCCTTCTCCTCGGGGAAAAGCACTTTTCTCAATGCCCTGATGCAGGAGGCCCTGCTGCCAGCCCAGGATAAATCCACCACTTCCTCCATTATCCGGCTGCACTATGGGCCGGAAAAACTGGCGGTGGCCCATTACCCCCTGCAGGTTACCCTTTCCCTTCTCGATGAAAGGGACGGGGAAGTTTTCCTGTGCCGGGAGGAACTGGCCGCCCTGGACGGCTGGCTAAAGAAACCAAATTTCCTTAACACCGTCAGGGAAATTGAGGTATGCATCGGGGGGAAATTTTCGCAGGTAGACATGGCACAGTTGCGCACTCTCTTTGCCAGAACCCAAAACCTTTTCCGCCCGCCGGCCTTCCCGGCGAGCATTAACAGCCCCGTTCCGGCCATCACCCGTTCCATACCGGCAAAGCGGGCCACCCGGGCGGTAACGGCAGTTCGCTTCTCCTTTCATAATGCCCGGGAGAAAACCTATCACCTGGCAGATCCAAACGAATTTATGGAATTTAAACATCTCATCGTCACCCCCGAAGAAGCAATACTTGTAGACGGAATCGACATCTATCATCCGGCCGAAATGTTCAAACTGGCCACCTTTGTAGATACTCCGGGAATAGATTCGGTGCACACCCGCTATACAAAAACCGTTACCAGCTGGCTGAGCAAAAGTGATGTACACCTGGTCTTTTTCAACGGCCGGCATATGCTTTCCCCCACCCACCGGGATCTTCTCCGGCACATGGTCTTTCCGGAAAAATTTTGGGAGAACTGTTTTTGCGTGATTAATTTTGCTGATACCTTAAACCGCAATGAAAAAGAGCGGGTGGCAGCGTTCCTGCGCCGGGAACTGGCCCCGTCAGCGCCCCCCGAAATCCATTTCATTTCCGCCCTGGATGCCCTCAAGGATAAAAACAACTTTGCTTTTAACCAGTTTCTGCGCCGCCTGGAGCGGTTCGTCCTCACTCAACGGGGCGAGAATGTCCTCCTGCGCCGCATCGAGCAAATAAAGGAGCTGTTAACCATGGACTGCCACGAACCATCCCCAGCCGGGCGGGTGCTGGAAAAATATTGCCGGGAGCTGGAGGAGATCCGGGTGATACTTAAGCAACCGGGAGGTTATCGCTTATGGAAAATGCCCGCGTCCTTGAGGAAAGGTTAAAGCGCATTATCCGTGAGGTAAGCAATCACACCGGAAATGAAATTAAACAAGACTTGTTGGTGGATCTGGAAAAAGAAGTAACAGCTATCGTCCGTCAAAATTCCCAGCAGGAAGTAACCCGCTTCTTAACCCTGCTCAAAGGGGCCATTCATCAAATTTAGGAGGGATTTTCATGTCCGTCAGGCAAACGGCCCAGGATGAAGCGATTCAGGCGTTGATGAAGGAAATCCTGGTGGCCTTGCGTGAAAAATTACTGCAACCTTTCGTTCAGGAAATAAACCAGCTGTCCCGTGCTGTAGGTGAACTGCAAGAACAGCAAACTGCTTTTTACCGGGAAACCCGGGAATTAATCAACCAGCTGGAAAACCGGGTGACGGAAACCCCCCTGGTTACACTCACTGCCTTGCGGGATGCCATTCAGCAGGCAAAGGAGGGTTAACGCCATGGCTACCGCACAGGGCAAGGAAAAAGAGGTAGTGGATTCCCTGGCCCAAACCATCCGCCAGCGGATCGTCACCCCCACTGAAAGGCGGTTTAAACAACTGGACGGGCAGGTAACCAGTTTGAACGCCGCCCTGCACGATAGATACCAGGAGTGGCGCTCGGCCATGGAGGAACTGGAAAAACGCGTCACCCGCCTGGAACAGGAGCTTTCCCAGGCAGAAAAGCAAATCCGGGGACTGGCCTTTGCCCTCGCCCTGCTCCTGGCCGGAGCCAGTTTTTTGCTCCTCAAGGGGTGGTAGACGAAAATTTGCCTTTCCGGTAGGAAAACGAAATACAGAGGTAGAAGAATATCCAGCACAATCCAATCTATCCCGGGCGGGGGTATTCAAGTTGTATCCTCAAACCCACGTTTACTTCGCCGAGAGAGTTTGCGGGGAACTTTCGGACGCCATGGTTTTAGGCAGTATTTTCCCCGATATGATTGCCGCCCTGGCCCCGGGCCGCGAAGAAAGCCACGGCCGGGGAAAAGAGCTGCTGGCCGCCCTGGAGGACGATCCCCAGCTGCGGGAATTTGCCCGGGGGGTATTGACCCACGGGGTTAATCCGGAAGGCCTGGATTACTATGGGGACGAAAAATACCTTGATTACGAACGGGGTTACTGCTTTGAAAAGGGCCGCCCTTTAGTGGAGGAGACCATCCGGGCATGCAATCTGCCTCCGGCCATGGGCTGGTGGAAGAGCCATAACATTGTGGAGATGGGCATTGAACTCCTTATTGGCGAGGGGACTATTTACGGTCAGGCCCTGGCCGCCGCCTTTCGCAATGCCGGCCTGATCGATAAAATCAGCCGGCGGGTGGCCCCGCTATACGGGGTGGAGCCCCGCCGGCTTTACCAGCGCATCCACAACTTCCCCCATTATATTGAAATTGCCCGGCTCACCCCCCGCACCCTGGCGGCCAAGTACGACGTGCAGATGTTCTATAAACACCGCATCCACATCGACATCGAGCGTACGGCCCGGCTTATTGCCACGGCCCGGCACATGGTGGAAACGGACCTGGAGGAATTTTTTAAGCACGCAGAAGAACAGGTGCGGCAAAACATGCTCAAAGCAGGGGCTTAGGAACCTATAGCAAAAAGTCCCGGCCATGCCTGACCGGGATTTTTTATTTGAGGAATTTACATTAATGCCGGCCCCAGGGCAACCGACTTTACCACCACTCCTTCGATCTGCTGTAAATCCTCCTCCAGCGTCTTGCGCTCGCTTTCATCGGCCTCCATGGTCAGGGTAATAATCCCCCGCTTACGGCTGGGATCCGGAATCCCCGACCGGCTTAAAATCCTGGAACCGTGCCTGGTAAGGACCTGCTGAACTTCCGGCGCCCTGTCTGCCCGCCCATCCACTAAAATCCCCACCACACAAATATCCTTTTGCATTACCACCATCCTCCTCCAGCCTTTCTTTTTAGCGGAACTCGGATGACCACACCCGTATCTCCGGTACTTGTATCCTAGTATTTACCCTGCTGGTAGTTTTTATTTCAACGGATAGTAGAGTAAGGTAATTGGCCCAAAACATGGTTAATATGCTTTTAAAAAAAAGCAAAGGGGCTAGTCCATGTGTGTGAGGTCCTTGTGCTGGTCATTTGCCTGGCCCTGGCCTTTGATTTTATTAATGGTTTCCATGATACTGCCAACGCCGTGGCCACCTCCCTGGCCACCGGCGCCCTGACACCCCGCTCCGCCATCCTTCTGGCCACCACCATGAACTTTCTGGGGGCTATGACATTTACCGGGGTGGCTCTGACCATTGCCGAAGGCATTGTCGATACCGCCACCCTCTTTAATAACCCTAAAACCATTTCGGCCGCCCTGCTGGCGGCCATTGTCTGGAACCTGTTAACCTGGTTTGGCGGGCTGCCCAGCAGTTCTTCCCACGCCCTGGTAGGCGCCTTAACCGGAGCTGCCCTGGCCGCAGCGGGCCTGAGGGGGGTCAACCTTGCCGGGCTTACCACTATTTTTCAGGCCATGGCCCTGTCCCTACCCCTGGCCGTAACTACCGGTTTTGTGGTCATGACGGTCGTGTTTTGCTTGACCGGGGGCCGGGCCAGTCCCCGTCTAAACCGCCGGTTCAGACACTGGCAACGCCTGGCCGCCGCCCTCCAGGCCTTTTCCCATGGTACCAACGACGCGCAAAAAACCATGGGGGTAATTACCCTGGCCCTGGTCCTGACCGGATACCAGGAGAGTTTTATGGTCCCCCTGTGGGTCAAGGTCCTTTCAGCCCTGGCCCTGGCACTGGGAACCTCCTGCGGCGGCTGGCGGATCATCCGTACGGTGGGCAGGGGCATCACCCACCTGGATCCGCCCGCGGGTTTTGCCGCCGATACGGGCTCGGCCCTGGTCATTTTGACGGCCACCCTTTTGGGATTACCCGTCAGCACCACCCATGTCATTTCTTCTTCCATCACCGGAGTGGGCCTTACCCGGGGAGCAAAGGCCGTATCCTGGTCCACGGTGGCCAGAATTCTTTTAGCCTGGGTTTTCACCCTGCCGGCCACCACCGCCCTGGGAGCACTGTTTTACTTCCTTTGATAATAATACGTACACCATTACCACCAGGGGTAATCGTTACGTATCCGGCTACGGGGAGTCAAAAGCTTCATCAGAATCATTCCGGCTATAAAACCACCTACATGGGCCCACCAGGCCACCGGGTTGACCACCCCACCCAGGGAGGCCGCCCCGTTAAAGAGCTGGATGACAAACCACAGGGCCAGGAAAATTACCGCCGGCACCTCCATCAGGGTGAGGAAAAAGAACACCGGCACCAGGGCCAGGATCCTTGAATGGCGAAAGGTAACAAAGTACCCGCCCAGAACCCCGGCAATTGCCCCGCTGGCACCGATAACCGGTACGGGTGAAGCGGGGTTGGCCAGTACATGGGCCAGGCTTCCTACCACGCCGCAGAGCAGGTAAAAGAGGAGAAAACGAAAGTGACCCAGCCGGTCCTCCACATTATCCCCGAATATCCACAGGTACAGCATGTTGCCCCCGAGGTGTACCCACCCGCCATGCAAAAACATGGCCGTAATAAAAGGTATTAACAGTGGTTCCAGCGGGGCCCCGGTTTGCAGGGCATGGGTTACCCGGGCGGGGATAACGCCCAGGTTATAGAAAAGCTCGCTCAGTTGTGCCTGGGAAAGTCCCAATTCTTTAAAAAAGAAAACCCAGAGGTTGATCAAAATTAAAAGCCAGTTCACAAAGGGCCTGCGTCGCGGGCGGATGCTGTCGCGTAAAGGAATCACGAAATCAACCCTTTTCTGTATTTATTGCCGGAAGTAGCTACAGGCTCCAGAGAACCGAAGCCTGTGGTCACTCCTCCACTATAGCATATACTTTCGCGACCATTTCTGACAAGGATTTTTATGGATAGTGTTGCTCACCCGACAAAGGTATATTTACCACATCTTAAGGAAAATACAAGCGGGCCGCCAGGTCACCCGGCCGGAAAATATTACCCTGCCAGTACAAGTCGGGCATCCAACACCAGCGCCCCCCGGTCATAAACAACTACCGGATTTAAATCCATCTCCTGGATTTGCGGATAACTGGCCACCAGATCGGAAACCTTAACCAATATATTGACGAGAGCCTCTTCGTCTGCGGGCGGGGCACCCCGGTACCCGGCCAGCAGCCGGTACCCCCGCAAGGACCGGATCATGTTCCGGGCCACACCGGGATTTACGGGAACTAAACGAAAACTGACATCCCCCAAAATTTCCGTGAAAACCCCTCCCAGCCCGCACATGAGCACGGGTCCGAACTGCCGGTCGGTAGTAACCCCGACAATCATTTCCCTACCCAGCGGGGCCATGGGCTGCACCGTTACTGCAGCCGCGGGATCTGTTGCCCTCGCCCGGGCCATGATCTCCCGGTAGGCCAGGCGCACCTGCTGGCTATCCACCAGGTTCAAGGCCACCCCACCTGTATCCGACTTGTGGGCGATTAAAGGGGACCGCACCTTTAACACCACGGGATAACCCAATTCCCCGGCCCGCTCCACCGCTTCCTCCTCATTATGAGCCAGGAGGCAGGGGGTCACGGGTATTCCCACCTTACCCAGAATTTCCTTCACCTCGTCCTCACATAAATACCGGCGCCCGGCAGCCCGGGCCTCTGCTAAGAATTCCGCAACGTTCACCGGCTGATCCCTCCTCGTTGCAGGGCGTAATGTAAAAGGGCCGAGACTCCCCAGGCCGCCTCCTCGGGGGTAATGTAGACGGGGATGTCCCGGGAGTGCAGGATTTCCCTCTCTTCCCTTACTTGTTCCTGGGTCGAAATGTACAGGGCCACCACCGGCTTACTACTTTGCTTTTGTGCGGCCAGGAGTTCGGAAGTGGGACAGCGCCAGTTCAGGTGAAGGCAGTAGGCAGCCACCAGCAGATCGATTCGCGGATCATCCAGCACCGCTTCCACCAGCCGGCCAAAGGTGGCTGCCTGCATCCCCTGTCCCGCCGCATCCAGAGGGTTTTTGAGCACCACCGGAGGGTTTTGTCCCAATACTCCTTTGATTCTTTCCATGGTACTTTCGGCAAAGGGAGGGAACACCCCGCCCCGTAAACCTGCTTCATCCAGCAGTACGATACTGGGACCTGCCGTATGGGTAACCACCCCCACCCCGTTTCCCCGGGGAATGGGAGCCATGGCCAGGGCTTTACAGGCAGCCACCATTTCTAAAGCACTCTCCACTACCAAAAGGCCGAACTGTTGCAGTATTTGTTTGTACATTTGATAGCTGCCGGCCATGCTGCCGGTATGGGTGAGGGCGGCAAAGTTCACCGCATCCGAACGCCCCACCTTATAAAAAACCACCGGTTTACGCCGGGCCACCTCCCCGGCTACCTGTACCAGCCGCCGGGCATCATCGGTGCCTTCAACAAAAACGCCAATGACCGCCGTGCTGTCGTCCCGGGCCAGGTATTCCAGGTAATCGCTTAATTCCAGGGTGCTGCGGTTGCCCACACCCACCCACTTGTTAATGCCCAGACCCTCATCCACGGCTTTTTGCAGTATGGTAAGCCCTACACCACCGCTCTGGCTGACGAAGGAAACCTTGCCCCGGGGTAACCGCAGGGGATAAAAAGTGGCGTTTAGATTGGCCCGGGTATTAATCAACCCCAGCGTGTTCGGGCCAACCACTTCCATATTATATTGCCGGGCCACGGCAATCAGGCGTTCCTCCAGGGCCTTCCCTGCCGGCCCCATTTCTCGAAAACCGCCTGCTACGCAGATGACTCCTTTCACTCCTTTTTTACCGCACTGCTCCACCACTTCCACGGTAGCAAACTGATTTACCCCAATTACCGCCACATCCACCGGTCCGGGCACTTCTTCCAGGGAACGGTATACCGGCAGGCCCTGCAAGCTCTCCAGGCGGGGATGTATTGGATAAATCTTGCCCTGAAACCCGGAGTAGATAAGACTTTGTAAAAGGTTGTAACCTACGCGGTCACTTGACCCGGTAACCCCTACCACGGCCACACTGCGGGGATAAAAAATACCGTTCAGCACCTCCAGTTTATTGCCGGACAATCGCGATCCCTCCCCATATGAATGATCCCCTTATGATTAAATTCTAAGAACTTTCTGATAAACCTTCCGGCCGGCAAAATTAAAACTTCCCCAACCCGGGGGAAGTTTAAAACATGGAGAAGTGCACATCCTGGCGAACTTCAGGGAGTTAACTCAGGACAACGCACAGTCCGCCTTTAGGGAATCACCTTGGTCAATGGATACTCGATGATATCCTCGGCACCGGTTCTTTTCAAGGCCGGGATCAAATCCCGCACCTTTTTCTCATCCATAATTACCTCCACCGCACACCAGTCGCAGTTCACCAGCTGGGAAATGGTGGGGTGTTTCATGGCCGGCAACAACGCCAGCACATCATCCAGCTTCTCCCTGGGCACGTTCATCTTTAAGCCTACCTTGGCGTCGGCCCGGAGCGCCCCCTGCAGCAGTACGGCCAGGTTTTCCAGTTTCTCCCGCTTCCAGGGATCCTCCCATGCCTTTTTGTTGGCATGGAGGCGGGGTGTTGATTGCAAAATGGTGGCAATCACCCTTAAATTGTTGGCCTTCAGCGAACTCCCGGTTTCCGTAAGATCAGCAATGGCATCCACCAGGTGAGGCACCTTAACCTCGGTGGCACCGTAGGAATACTCCACAAAAGCCTCTACACCGTGGCTGGCAAGAAACTTTTTGGTCACCCGGACCAGCTCGGTGGCAATGCGTTTATTTTGCAAATCGGCCACCGTCTGGATGTCGCTATCGTTGGCCACGGCCAGCACCAGCCGGATGGGGTTGGTGGTTTGTTTCGAGTAAACAAGTTCAGCCACCTCCACCACGTCGGCCTCATTTTCCATGATCCAGTCCAGGCCGCTGATGCCCGCATCCAGCACACCCTCATATACATAACGAGGGATTTCCTGGGCACGCATCAGCACTATTTCCAGCTCCGGATCGTCAACGCTGGGAAAGTAGGAGCGGCTCCTGACCGCTATATTAAAGCCGGCCCGTTTGAATAACTGAAAAGTGGCCTCCTGCAGGCTCCCCTTTGGTAAGCCCAAACGCAACTTCAAACAAAACACCCCCACAATCCTTTTTTGCTTTAATATGATAATATACTACCCGGTGAAACTATCATCCAGTATAGATCAGTCCCTTTCCCATGTCAATAGGAAGTTGCATAAATAGGAAAACCCGGTGCCAGAATAAATCTGGCACGGCAAAGGAGGTTACGAGCGTTGAATTCCCGGAAGTTGTTATGGTACACCCTTCTTGCAGTGTTTACCTTATTTATTTTTTTAAACACGGCCACTGAAGTCTGTGCGGAACAACAGCAGCCCGACAAACTGCAAAATAAACAAAACCTGACCACCACCACGGAAAACGTTCTTATTTTTTGGACCGACGGTCCAAAATTAAAGGCCCTCACTCTGATGGCCATCACCCCGCGCAAGAAACCGGTGGGCATTGTCTCCATCCCCATAAACACCCGCATCCACGACATCTGGGGCGTAAAAACGCTGGAGGAACTCTACCATAAAACGGGACGGGAAGGGACGACGGCATACCTGGAAAAACGCTTCGGCATACCCATCAACCATTACGTGGATATCAGCCAGGCCACCCTGACCCGCACCAGCGAGGCGCTGGGACCGGTGGAGATGGCGGGCAAACAAACTTCACTGCTGGAGGTATTTGAGGGAACTTATACCAACCAGCGCATGGACCTGCAAACAGAAATCCGGGCCCTGGCGGCAAGGTTGATTGAGCCGGCCGTGTTGATCAAATTGCCGCGCCTTTTGTGGATTTTTACCAGCGGGGTGGAAACAAACCTGGGCATGGGCCATATCCTGACCCTTTACCAGGCCCTGCAGGGGAACGGCCCGGAAATCCTGCGCAAGCAGGCCCTCCCCGGGCGGGATTATTTTGTCGGCCCCGCCAAATACCGCGAGGTATCCCCGGACGCCTGGAACCGGGTGCTACGGGAAGTAACCTGCACTTAAAACGCGACCGCTCGGACGAGCGGCTTTTTCATTCAGACAGAGTTACCATTATTAAACGCGCAAACACTTTATAACCGCAGGAAAATATATTAACGGCAGAAAAGCTAAAAGGGAGGAGCATTATGTTGTTGCAAAAAATTATTCTATCACTAATAATTGTCAGTATGGCCGGCATTCTTGGGGCTTCAAATTGCACAGCTACCGAGTCGCCCGTCTCAAAAAAGGAACTGGAAACCACGGTTAAGGAAATATTTGACACCCGTGCCCGGGCCATTATCACCGGAGCCGATCCCGCCCCGGCCCTGGTCTGCTACGACACCGGGGCCAAGCTGGGCCGCTGGGCCCTTGCCCATGAGGAACACAAGCTGAGTTTTGTACAATGCTGGGCTAAAAAAAGGGGGGTGCAAATTATTGAAGCGAAACCAGCGATACGTATTCCCTGGTCGCAGGTACGGGAAGATACCGCGGAGTTTGTTGTCCATCAGACCCTTCAGTTAGGGTATGTTTACCCCCATGACCCTACCATCAACCGCTTTGGCATCGGCACCCGGCACTGGATGGAACTGGTGAAAAAGGGCGGCAAATGGCTTATCCGGAAGGACTTTTACACTGACGGCCTGGGTGATGACACCCTGGTACCTAAACCCACTCCCGCTGATGGCCCTGCTTATATAGGTACGGTTGTAAAATCTGATTCCATTCAAAACTATACAAAGGGGGTTTTCGACCGGGAGGGGGCAGCCCGGTACGCGGATAATTACGCTGGCCTGGCCTGGGGGGCCGGCAACAACCACAAATACAACCCCCGTTACCGCGACCTTAACGGCAACGGCGGAGACTGCACCAATTTTGTGTCCCAGTGCCTGGGGGACCAGGAAGGGGGTAAGCTCCCCATGGACGGCACCTGGTACTACCGCTACGACCGCAACGGCGGTTCGGGCAGCCGGGCCTGGGTGCAAACCGAGGCCTTTGCAAGCTGGCTTTTGTACAGCGGCCATGCCCGGCGTATAGCCCGGGGCACCTTCCCGGAATTGAACCAGCCCAGCGCCAAATTTCCCCGGGGAGCCGTACGGGAACTGCAAAAAGGGGATGTGATTGGCTACGAGGAAAAGGGGCGCATCGAGCATTTTGCCATTGTGGTTGGGACGGACTCCCGGGGTTACCCGGTGGTGGACGCCCATACCGTGGACCGCTACCACTGTCCCTGGGATATGGGGTGGGACAAGAAGACCGTTTTTCACCTCTTCCGGGTTAATGACGGCTCAAAATAACTATCAAAGGCCCGGGAAGAAAAACGGGGGTAAGTTGCCGGACTTATCCCCCTTAAAACCCTTTAAAGGGAAAACTGCCCCAGCTAAAAATTAAGTGCAGTTTTCCCCCCTTACTTGCAGGTATTATTCCCTTTCACACGGTAAATATAGTGGGAAAACCATTCATCTTGCGGGGTGAAAAAATGGCATATCAACCCAACCGGCGTCCCCTGTGGGAAGTTACCGCCGATCTGGCCCTGGCGGCCCAGGGAAAAATACCAGCGGACGTGGTAATCAAAAACGGCCGGGTGGTCAACGTACATACCGCCGAAGTCCAGCCCGGCCTGGATGTGGCTATTAAACACGGCCGTGTGGTGCTGGTGGGCCGGGCCGACCATACCATCGACAAGGATACCCTGGTGATCGATGCCGGGGGCTGTTACCTTGTACCGGGCTTTTTGGACGGGCATATTCACGTGGAAAGCAGCATGGTTACCGTCACCCAGTTTGCCCGGGCGGTAATCCCCTGCGGCACCACTACCATTTTCATGGATCCCCATGAAATCGCCAATGTCCTGGGTATGGAGGGCATCCGCCTGATGATGGAAGAAGGGGAAAGGCTGCCTTTAAAGGTTTTTACCACCATGCCCTCCTGCGTCCCCGCCGCCCCTGGCTTTGAGGATGCCGGGGCAAACATCGGGCCGGCGGAAGTTCGTGAAGCCATGACCTGGCCGGGGATCATCGGCCTGGGGGAAATGATGAACTTCCCCGGCGTACTGGCGGGGGATCCCCTGGTGCACGGTGAAATACAGGCCACCCTGAAAGCAAACAAGGTGGTCACGGGTCATTACTCCATTCCGGAGACGGAAGTGGGCCTGCCGGGCTACATTGCCGCGGGCATTTCCTCCTGCCACGAATCCACTCGGGCAGAAGACGCCCTGGCCCGCATGCGCCTGGGCATGTACGCCAAGATGCGGGAGGGTTCGGCCTGGCAGGATGTTAAGGCTACGATAAAGAGCATCACCGAAACCCGGGTAGACTCCCGCTACGCCATCCTGGTTTCCGACGACACCCACCCGGAAACCCTGCTTACCCTGGGCCACCTGAACCACGTGGTGCGCCGGGCCATCCAGGAAGGGGTCGACCCCGTGCGGGCCATCCAGATGGCCACCATCAATCCCGCCCAGTGCTTCGGGGTAACCCGGGATCTGGGCAGCATCGCCCCCGGGCGCTATGCCGATATTTTGTTTATCCCCGATCTTGCGGACATGAAGGTAGAACGGGTCATGGTAGACGGCATGATGGTGGCCGAAAAAGGACGGATGTTATTTGACCTGGCGCCCTTCGATTACCCTGAAAAGGCCCGTCACTCGGTGCACCTGCGCAGGCCCCTTGCCGCCGGCGATTTCACCATTGCCGCCCACCACGGAAAAAAAGCCCTGGTGCGGGTAATGGAAGTAATCGAAGCCAGGGTAGGCACCCTGCACCGGCAGGTGGAAGTACCCGTGGAAAACGGGGAAATCAGGTCTTCCGTGGAACTGGATGTGGCCAAGGTGGCCTGCATTGAACGGCACGGCGGGCCGGGAAACATGGGCCTGGGCCTGGTCAGGGGCTTTCATCTTAAAGGAGGCGCGGTGGCCTCCACCGTGGCCCACGACAGCCATAACCTGCTGGTGGTGGGCATGGACGACGCCGATATGGCCCTGGCCGCCAACACCCTGGCCGAATGCGGGGGCGGCATGGTGGCCGTGCTGAACGGCCGGGTGCTGGCCCTCCTGCCCCTGCCCATAGCCGGGTTGATGTCCGACCGGCCGGTGGAAGGGCCGTGCTGAACGGCCGGGTGCTGGCCCTCCTGCCCCTGCCCATAGCCGGGTTGATGTCCGACCGGCCGGTGGAAGAGGTACGGGAAATGGTGGCCGCCCTGGAAGGGGCCTGGAGGGAGCTGGGCTGCCCCCTGGTCTCCCCCTTCATGACCATGGCCTTGCTCTCCCTGCCGGTCATACCGGAGCTGCGGGTGACCAACCGCGGCCTGGTGGACACGGTGAACTTCCGTTTTGTGGACCTGGTGATTGAGGAAACGGTGTGATACTGCCCTACTTTTTCCTTGCCTGAAACGCCCTTACCTGCTATGCTGGAAGTGAAAGGCAGGTGGCAGCCGTGGAAGAGGTCAAAAGGGAAATAGCAGCCACTTCCGATGAACAGGAATACCGCCAGGCCGGACAAATGTTCTTTCTGGGAAGCTGGGTTCAGGGTGAGATACGGGATCTGCGGGCCGAAATGCGGGAATTGCGCAAGGAATTATCCTCAACAGAAGATGGGTTAAGGCAGGAAATCAAAGCCGTTGAAGAAAGCCTGAGGAAGGAAATCAAAGCCGTTGAAGAAGGCCTGAGAAAAGAAATTAAAGCCGTCGAAGAAGACCTCAGAAAAGAAATCAAAGCTGTTGAAGAAGGCCTGAGAAAAGAAATCAAAGCCGTCGAAGAAGGCCTCAGAAAAGAAATTAAAGCCGTTGAAGAAGGTCTCAGAAAAGAAATGATAACTTTTGAATCAAATTTAAGGCAGGAGATAAACTCGCTAAGGCAAGAAATAAAAGGGTTTTTCTGGGCTACCGTCGGCATTGCGCTGGCCGCTCTGGCTGTTAGCATCAGTGTAGCCATCAAAATCTGGCAGTGATCGGCCTTGTTCTAATGAAGCCTCCGGGGAAAATTCCGGAGGCTTCATTGTTTTTTCAACCCGGCCCCGGATTAAAGAAGGCATCCACGCATAACCGGCGGGCAGGGCCGATCATAATACAGTTAAACACTTATCTAAAGGGTGAATCCCGGTGCTCAGTCTGCAAGAAATGATTGCCAGGCTGCTGCTGGCCTTTTTAGTGGGATTTTTCATCGGCCTGGAGAGGGAAATATCAGTCTGCAAGAAATGATTGCCAGGCTGCTGCTGGCCTTTTTAGTGGGATTTTTCATCGGCCTGGAGAGGGAAATAAGCCACAAGCCCGCTGGAGTGCGCACCCATGCCCTGGTCTGCCTGGGGTCCGCCCTGTTTACTTTAATCAGCAGCTACGGGTTCATGTCCCTGTTGGGAAGGAACCCGTACCAGCCAGGGGACCCGACACGCATTGCCGCCCAAATTGTCACCGGTGTGGGATTTATCGGCGGCGGCATTATCTTCAAGGACCGGGATCACATCCGCGGCCTGACCACTGCCGCCAGCATCTGGCTCACCGCCGGCCTGGGCACGGGCATCGGCGCCGGCCTTTATGCGCCCACCCTGGCGGCGGCAGTTTTAGGTTACATCACCCTGAAACTAAATCGCCTCCTCCGGATGTGGGGCCTGGATGATTCGGGGGAGGAGTGAAAATATCAAGCCCTGTCATAACAACAGGTCAGGAGAACTCTCTTTGCGACCCTGGGGGTTGATGATGAAGGTGGCCCGGTAGGCTGCACCGGTCTCCTCATCGAGCACGCCATGGAATATAGTAAATGGCTTGCACGCTGAAATTATGCTCCCCTTACTCCAATTCTTTCAACAATCTTACATACTTCCTTCGTCCGTTTAAAAGGTTAACCAGCTTTTCATCCGCAGTCCAGAATTCACATCCTTCCCCGGTTCTCTCCTCCACCACCTCGGTAACCGCCAGGAAAGCCGCATCGTAAAGCGTAGGCATATCAAAGTGGCGGCTGATTTTCCAGGCCAGGTCCATTATCGAGTCATCATTAAGGTACTCTATCCCGGGAAATTGCCGGAACTCCAACCATAGGTCATCTGCTTCCTGAACGGCTAATTCCTCTCTTCTACGCTTCTTTCTCAGAACAGTACCTACTTCAGCCCACGCGAATGCGGGAAGCACAATGAGCTGCCGGTGGTCTATAATCCTTTGCAGAAGCGCCGTTGCTTTGTCACTATCTTCCTCCTCCATGAGCACCTTGATCAAAACCGAAGTGTCCAGGCAGATATAATTACTCATGACGACTCAACCCTTCCCGGATTTCACGGATCAGTTTTGTAGAATCACTCTTTATACCTGTCCTCTTCGCCACCTTGGCCCTTAACTGAAGCATCCTCTCCAGGCTTTTTTTCCTGGTTTGTGTCAACACGTCCATTTCATCGAACTTTCGCGATCTCTCGAACGTTTCAGCGTCGACCAGGTAAGCAACCGGCTTTGACCTCTGAAGGATTACCGCCGGTTCTTTTGAGCGAATTACTTCCGCCAGAACCTCGCGAATGTTCCTCCGCAGATCTGTCACATTTACTATATGCATTGCAGTCACTCCCAAGTGTACTTTTAACCATAATATAACCGGTTAAGAGAGTGATTGCAACACTTTTTGGAAAATAGTAAAAAACAAGGGGCCACATTGCAGGGGACAGCCGGTAAACTTTTAGCCCCTTGTTATTGGGTCAAGGATTGAAACCTCTTATAATTTTTTCGTTGAATGGTATTGATTTATGACCTTTCAGTCCCCTTGTTATCGGGACCAAAATTCTTAAAAAGACCTTGATCTAAGCCGATGTGGTGGGCTGGAACGAAATGGGGCAAGTTTTAGTACCGAGAGTGAAATCAGTCCCCTTGTCGTCGGGTCGGTGGTTGTAACTGGAATAGCTCGGAGGCCAAGAGGCAATCCGTTTGAACACTTTCAGTCCCCTTGTCGACGTCTTCTGTATAAAACTAGAAATTCCTGCTAATCAAGCCTAAAATTTTAGCCTTATCGACTCAACAACAAGGCACGAGTATAATTGTTGCATACCTGAACCGTTTAACTCAAATTCAAAAAGTTGCCGGTTAACCGGGGGAAGCACTGTATTCGAGACGGCAGGAGGGAAAGAGCGGTTCCAACTTCTTCAAGTGAATAAAAAGTGGATTGAAACAAGAAGGACTGATCTGAGAGGCATTCAAGTAACCTTATGTTAAGAGTAAAAACGCCGGGAACTTTGCGCCCCGGCTCTAAACAGGTGGTCTGTATTTTTAAACGTTCATACTTTCAGTCCTCCACCACAAGCCCCACCGCTTCAGCGGCTTCCCGGGGTTTGAGGGGACGGGGGTAGTTGTAGGGGGTCTTCCCGGGCCGCTCGTTGTAGTAGGGCCGGTTGCAGTCCGGACAGCCGGTGGTGCGGAAGGCTTCACCGTCCGCCAGGTAGAGGACCAGTTCCTCCCGGGAGATGCCCCAGTCCACGAGCCTGCCGTCCTTAAATTTCATCCCGCCCGGCCGCACCAGGCCCCGCTTCAAAAGGTAATGGGCCGCCTGGACCCGCCGGTAGGTCCTCAGGTCGGGAGGCCGGTGGTGCTCCAGCCTGGTGCCGGGCAGCGGGGTAAAGGCAAAGAGGGCCACCCCTATCCCGCAGGCCGCCAGTTCTCCGATTAACCGTATGGCCTCTTCCTCGCTCTCGCCCAGGCCGATGATTAAGTGGGTCCCCACCCGGCCCGGAAACCGTGCCGCCGCTTCCTGCAGCAAACGAAGGTGCCGCTCCCAGTTGCCTCCCTTTACGTCCCGGTAGAGCTGCGGGGTAACCGCGTCCAGGGGCAGGCCCACCACATCCACCCCCGCTTCCAGCAACTCCCGTACCTGCTCCACCGTACGCAGGCCGATGGAAACGCACAGGGGGATGTCCACCTCCCGGCGCACTTCTGCAATGGCCTGCCGGACCCGGTGGAAGTAATCCTCCGAATGCACCACCTGAAAGCAGGCCCGGCGTATCCGTCCGGCGCGGCAGGCATCACCCAGGCGGGGCAGGACCTCCCCGGCGGGAAAGGGGGGCCAGATCACCCGGGAAAGGCGGTGGGCCCGCCCCCGGCTGGAGCGGGCCTGGGCACAGAAGGCGCAGTCCCGGGCGCAATGTTCCCCGGTCATCAGATAGGCGGTGGTGGGTGCCGCGTCCAGCCGCACGGGGAGAAGGCCCAGCACCGCCGCCGTTCCTTCGGAAACATACCAGTACAAACTTCATCACCCCAAAGCAAGGAGGGGCCGACCGGCCCCGTAGATCACAAAACGCAGCATTCCCGGCGCCAGGCCACCTCCAGGCCCAGTTCCCGGGCCAGTTCCCGGGCCGGCGGGGCGGGCAGCACCAGCCGGTTCACCCCCGCCTTCACCGCCAGGGCATCCAGCCGGGCCCGGTAGCTCCCCGCCGGGCGCATGCATCCCACGTATATGGGCATCCAGGGGAGCATGATCCGGGCGGTAGCCAGAAGGCGCGCCACCTCCTCCAGGGCGGGGGGTTGACATCCCCCGTAGGCGGTGCCGGGCACCGGGAAAAACACAATCACCACCAGGGCCTCCGCCCCCAGCTCACCCAGTGCTTCCAGCACCCGGTACTCCCCGGAGAGCCGGCCGCCCCTTAACCCCACCACCAGGTGGGGAAAAACCCGGTTATAACGCCTGAGGTGGCGGTAGACCCGCAGGTAGTCCCGGGGGCCGCAGGGGAGCCCCAGGACCTCTGCAATGGTATCCTCGTCCAGGATTAAATCGAAGGAAACCGCGCTGGCCACCTGGCCGATGAGCCGGGCCGTTTCCCCGTCCACCAGGCCCGGGTGCAGGTTCAGTTTAAAGCGGGCCGCCAGTTCCCGCAGCTGGTCCAGGTGGCGGGCCACGGGTACCACCCCTTCAGGGTCGCAGCCGCCCGAAATGAGCAAACTGCTCCAGGGCAGCTCTTCTCCCTTTTGCCAGCGCTCCATGAGCCGGGGGAGGGGCAGCATCCCCTGTAAAAAGTGGCCCCCGCAATGGGCGCAATTCAGGGCACAGGCGGTGCCGGTAACACTCACCGGCCGGGTGGCGGTAGGCCGCACGAACTCCACCCGGTGGGCAAAGTTCCGGCGGCGCACCTGCCAGGCCTCTTCCAGCAGCCGCTCCAGGGGAAGACCGCCGCCCCCGGTCACGAACATCACCCCGGCTTTCCTTCTAATTCTCCTGCACTATTGTTGCATATTCTGCCGCGTCCAGCAACTGTTCAATCTCCGCACTGCTGGACATCTGGACCAGGATCAACCATCCCTCGCCATAAGGATCCTGGTTGACCAGGTCCGGACGGTCCACCACGCGCTCGTTAACCTCCAGCACCGTACCGCTCACCGGGGCAATGACATCGGAAACCGATTTTACCGATTCCAGCCGGCCGAAAGGCTCCCCGGCAACAATCTCGCCGCCCTTTTGCGGCAGATCGGCGAACAAAATGTCCCCCAGCTGTTCCTGGGCGTAGTGCGTCACGCCAATGCGTGCTTTTTCACCTTCCACCCTTACCCAGGCGTGCTCCCGATGATACTTTAATTCCTGCGGATACATGTCAGGCCCCCTTTTGTTCTTCCCGGGCGGGATATTCAAACCTGGTGCCGTTTAACTCGAAGGCATAGGATATGGCAGCCGCTTTTGCCACCATATTGGATACGGAGCAGTACTTTTCGTCGGTAAGCTTCAGGGCGTGGTACACCTTTTCCGGCGGCAGGTCGGGTCCGGTTAACTTGTAAACCATGTGGATGTTCTTGAAAACCTTGGGGTGATCTTCCGCCCGTTCCCCTTCCACTTCTATGATCAGGCTGTCAAACTGCACCCGCATCTTTTTCAAAATGTGGGCCAGTTCAATCCCGGAACAGCCGCCCAGGGCCATCAGCAATAATTCCATGGGCCTCACACCCTGGTTCATGCCGCCGTATATCTGGCTGGCATCCATGGCCACCTGCCGCCCGGCTTCGTCCACACCTACGAACTTCATGTTTCCTTCCCATTTCACGGTTACTTCCGGCATATCCCATGTCTCCTTCCTAAAAATTGTTGATACAATCACTTCAAACCCAGGGAATTATGCCGTGGCGGGGTCCGTCTCCATACTGGCCGCCATTTCCTCCCTGGGCACCACCACGGACAGGATCAGGACGTAGAGACCTACCACCACCAGGAAGAAGGACAGACCAAACAATCCCATCTTATACAGCCAGCCGAATTTGGTCAGGATCAGAAGCAGGACCGCTACGGTAGCGGTGCCGGAAAACAGGGCCAGGGACCGGCGCACAGCTGTCAGATTGGGACCGCCTATGCGCCATTTTCCGGCTTGCTCCACCAGGGTTACCAGAACCATACCCAGGATGTTGGCCGACATGCCCACGAATACCGGGTGGATATTCAGGTAGAATTTGCTGGGGTGCCAGCCACCCAGGTAATACCAGGCCAGGCCGGACAGGAAACCGCAGAGCATGGCGGTAACCGCCGCCCGCCGGGTAGCCAGGGGCCAGAATAGGGCCGCCACTACCGGAGCAAAGGTGGCCCCGTTGCGCAGGGTCCAGGCCAGTACGTTCCACCAGGCGGCCTGGTCGCTGCGCAGGAAGCTGAGCAGGATCATCACGCCGGTTAAAAGCACCAGGGAAATCTTTGTGTAGCGAACCTTTTGCTCGTCGGTAAGCCCGGGGTTTACCGCACCCATGAAGTCCCTGCCCAGGCTGGTGGAACCGGAAAACTGGCAGGGCGCTCCCCAACCCAGGGCGCAGGCCCAAACGCCCAGGAAGAACACTCCCACCAGGGGAGCGGGAAGCACCTGCGCCAGGTACAGGGGCACCTGGATCATTCCCCTGGCGCCGCCGGGAGCCACTGCCGCAGCAGCCAGGCCGAAAAGAACGCCAAAGAAAATGAAGAAGATGTTGGCAGCAAAAGCCATGAGTAACCCCTTGCGCCCTTCTTCCACCGTGCGGCAGGACAGGGCCATCTGTAAGGCGGCCTGGGCCAGCAGCACGTTGATGAGGAAGGTAGCGAACCAGGCAATAATCACCTGCAGACCCACTCCGGTGAGGTCAAACATCTCGGGTCTGCTCATCGACAGCTGGACCAAACCGCCGATCCCCGGCTTGATGAAGAAGGCGATGGCCCCCACGATAAACATTAGGGCAAACATAATGGTGTTGGCGGTTTGGGTCATGACCACCGACCACATACCCCCGGCCTGAAGGTAAATCAACAGCAACAGGGCGCTGATGATCACGGACACCGTAATGGGCAGGTTGGTGAAGGCGGAAACCGCTGAGGCAAAGGAAAGAGCGGTAGCCACCGACCACATGGGGAAGGTAAAGGCGGTAATCAGACCCGCCACCCCCAGGGCAACCCGCCCGAAGTGGTCGCCAATCAGGCCGGAAATGGTAACCATCAACTTCCGGCGGAATATCCCCAGAAGCACAATTGCGATAATGAGCACATGCACCATTTCCGCCACACCATACCACGCGGCGGATATTCCTTTAAGGTAAGCCAGCTCCATAACGGCAATGAAGGTAGAACCCGAAAAGAGGCCGGTAATGCACGCAAATACCATCCAGGGCCTGAAAGACCGGCCGCCCACCCAGAACCCCTCGGCGGAGGAAGCCTTGCGGCGGACAATATTGCCCAGGACTATGAGCACCGCCGTGTAAAGCACGGCCAGCCCCAGGATCCAGTAGCCATAAGAGTTCATACTTTACCCCCGTTCCTTTCATGATTTGTTGCGGATATCCTTGCGCCGGCGCTATTACTTTTACTTATGGCAGCAAAAAGCGTGCCATGCCACCATCATATAAAGCCAGCCGTGTCATCCAGGCGACAAAGGTCAGATGCAATCTCCCGGCCCCATCAATACTGGTCCATTTATGCACCACCACCGGCCTGTCCGTTAAGGACAGGCTGGTTTGCTTTTGTACCATACTGGTGCAAATCCGCACCCCACCGCATATAGCCGTGTTTTCCTGCAAACACGAATCAGGCGTGAATGGTCAAGCCGTGGATACCTTCCGCCGCCTCCAGAACCGCCTCCGCCAGGGTGGGATGGGCGTGGATCACCTGCGCCAGCCGGGCGGCCGTCATATCCATCTCCAGAGCCAGGGCTGCTTCGGCCACCAGGTCGGAGGCGTGGGGTCCCACTATGTGTACTCCAAGAATGCGGTCGGTCCGGGCATCGGCCACCATCTTGACAAAGCCCTCGGTTTCCCCCATGGCCTGTGCCTTCCCGCAGGCCATCATGGGGAACTTGGCCGTTTTTACCTCGTAGCCCTGGGCCCGGGCCTCTTCGGCGGTTAGACCCACCACCCCTACCTCGGGGCGGGTAAAGATGCAGGACGGCACCACCCGGTAGTTCATGGCCCTGTAATGGCCCATGATGTTGTGCACGGCCACCAGCCCCTGGGCCGAAGCCACATGGGCCAGCTGGATCTTACCGGTAATGTCCCCGGCGGCGTAGATGCCCGGAACCGAGGTTTCCATGCGCTCATTTACCAGCACCTCACCCCGTTCACCCAGGGTTACGCCCACTTCCGCCAACCCCAATCCGCCGGTATTTAAAACACGGCCGACGGAGATAAGGACCAGGTCGGCGGCAATTTCCTCACCACTTTCCAGCTCGGCCACCACGCCACCGGCATCCTTCCGAACGGCCTTGATGGTGGCCCCGGTCTTGATGGTAATCCCCTGCCGTTTGAAAATCCCCTGAACGTACCGGGATACTTCCTTGTCCACGGTGGGCAGGATGGTGGGCATCATCTCCACCACGGTAACTGTGCTGCCCAGCGCAGCAAATATGGAAGCAAATTCGCATCCCACCACACCTCCGCCGATAATGAGCAACCTGCCCGGAACCGACGCCAGGTTCAAAGCCTCGTCCGAGGTAATCACCTGCCGGCCGTCATACCCCAGGCTCTTGATGAGCGCCGGGCTGGAGCCGGTGGCCAGGACAATATTCTCTGCCTCCAGCTCCTGTTCAGACCCGCCGGGAAGGATTACTTTAACTGTGCGCGGCGATGTCAGCATGGCCGTCCCGCGTACCAGCTCCACCTTGTTCTTTTGCAGCAGAAACTGGATGCCGGAAGCAAGCCGCTTGACAACCTGACGCTTGCGCTCTATCAGGGCGGCCATGTCCACCTCCACCGCCCCGGTGGAGATGCCAAACTCGCCGGCCTTCTTTATGCCGGCCAGGATCTCGGCAGCCGCAGCCAGCACCTTGGTGGGAATGCAGCCCCGGTTCAGGCAAGTCCCCCCCAGTTCCTCCTTTTCCACCAGCGCCACCCGGGCACCCAGCTGGGCCGCCCGGATGGCCGCCACATAACCTCCGGGACCTCCACCGATCACGACAATCTTGTAACGCATATCCTTCACCTCGTTTTGCTTATAGTTTTGCAAACTTTCAAGTCCCTTTACGGCACTTTTTTGTACGCAAACTCCGTGCGAAGGGCCAAAGAAAAAGGCCCTGTTGATTACGGCGGCTAAAAACAGCCCAGGGACCTGTACTCCAAGTAACTTGTGCTCATCCGGAAAATGCCGGGATGACAGCATGGTTCAATTTTGCACCGCATCGGTGCAGTTCTGCACCGCCAGGCCATACTGACGGGCCTTGCGCAGAAGGGTGGAATGGGAAATTCCCAGAACCTGCCCGGCCCGGCGCAGGCTGTGGTATTTTTCCAGGGCCATCCTGATTAATTCTTTTTCCGTGGCCTCCCTGGCTTCTTGCAGGGGCACAATTTCCGAAATCTGGGGCCGCCACCCCTCCCTGCCCAGGGCTTCCATGAATTCGCCGGGCAGGTGGTGAGGCTCAATAACCTCCTCCTCGCACATGATCACCAGGCGCTCAACGAGGTTGATCAGCTCCCTGACGTTGCCCGGCCAGGAATAGCCCTCCAGCAGGCGGCAGGTCTCCATGCCCAGGCGCTTTTTGGTGCCGTGCCTGGCATTAAAGCGGTTGAGAAAATGGGTGACCAGGGGCAGAATATCTTCCCGGCGTTCTTTCAGGGGCGGGATGCTGATGGGCACCACATTCAGCCGGTAGTACAGGTCCTCCCGAAACTTTTTCTCGGCAATGAGGCGTTTTAAATCCTTATTGGTGGCGGCGATTATGCGAATGTCCAGCTTGATGGGCCTGCGTCCCCCCACCCGGTAGATGATCTGTTCTTGAAGCACCCGCAGCAACTTCACCTGCAGGTTTAAGGGCATGTCCCCAATTTCGTCCAGGAACACCGTGCCCCCGTTGGCAATCTCCAAAAGGCCCAGTTTTCCCTCCCGCTGGGCTCCGGTGAAGGCCCCCTTTTCGTAGCCGAATAGCTCGGACTCCAGAAGGGATTCCGGAATGGCTCCGCAGTTGATTTCGATGAAGGGTTTGTCCGCCCTGGAACTGTGGCGGTGAATGAGCTTGGCAAGCCTCTCCTTGCCCACCCCCGAAGGGCCGGTGATGAGCACCGTAGAGTCCACGGTGGCCACCCGCAAGGCCTGTTCCACCGCCCGGCGCATCAGGGGACTTTCGGCGATAATTTCCCCATCGGCCAGCCGCCTGGCCCGCAATTCCTTCAGCTCCGCCGAAGCCCGGGCAGCCTCTTCCTTAAACCGGTTGAGCTCGGTTATATCCCGCAGGTTAACCACAATCCGGCCCACCTGTCCCCCTTCCCCGACCACCGCACTGCCGGAGAAAATGAGCTCCTCTCCATCCTCCGTATGCACCGCCATGTTAACCAGGGACTTGCCGGACATAATCTCATTGTAGATTTGTAGAAGGTGTTTATGCTGCCCCGAAGCCAGCTCGGTCACGTTTTTCCCCTGGATCTCTTCCGGTGAATCCATGCCGGTGATCCGGCCGTAGCTGGCGTTAACCCTCTCTATATTCCCCTGCCGGTCGATTACCACAATGCCGTCGTAACAGGACTGGATAACCCCGACCAGCTCCTTGTTCAAATTGCGTACCGAATCCAGCTGGCTGGATATATCCTCCAGCTCCGAGATATCCTGCAACACCAGCACAAAACCCTGCACCTGCTCTTCGTCCTTTTGAATGGGGCTCTGGCGGATGATCAGTACCCTGTCCCCCACCTTAAAACGCCCCAGGAAGGCGTCTACCCCGGGGTTCACCTGGCCAAGCCCCAATTGCTTCAAAAGAGGTCCTGCAGGCCGTCCCAGCACCTTGACGGCCGGGATGCCGGTCAGTTTTTCCGCAGCGGCGTTGAAGTGGCAAACATCGCCCCGGGCGTCCACGGCAATGATGCCGTTGTGGACCGACTGGAGAATCACCGCCAGTTTATACTCGGTGGCCTCCAGGGCGTTGTGCACTTTGTTGATCAGGTCTATGCGGGTCAGCACCCCGGCCAGCCGGCCCTGCCGGTTGAGAATGACCAGGCGGTCTATGGGCAGGTTGCTTACCTCGTTAAAATGCATGTCCTCGTCTATGGTCATAATGTCCCGCTCCATTACCTGCCCCACAGAAGTATCAAAAGAAGCCCCCCGCTGCAGGGCCTGGAGAACCTGAAAAACGGTAAGGATGCCAACAACCCTGCCGTCACTATCAAGAACCGGGGCGCAGTTCACCCCCTGCCGCCGGTAGACCTCACAGGCGTCCGCCAGGGTCTGCCATGGATAAAGAGTCTGGGGATTTTCCAGCATCACCTGTTTAACCAGCAAAGCAAATCCCCCCTGCCACTCCTTTGTGTGAAAGTGAGGTGGAACATATGAAGTTTTCCCAGCTCAAGAGGGAACATGTAGCTAAGATGGCTGACTCCCGGGCCGTCTTCAAGTACGGTGAAGACTGCCTCCAGAACGGTATGGTATCAAATCTGAAGTTTACCGGCAACCGGCTGCCGGCCAGGGAACCGGCACCAATATTTACCCTGTAGATTTCAAGCTATACATAGATCAGATTCGCAAAACAAACGCCAATCGCCCGGCGCTTATGGAGGAATTCGTGAGGCTGTAACAGGACAGGGAGGGCGCCGGGCGACAGTCCATAAGAAGGGCCGCCGGCGAAATGCCTGCGGCCCTTCTTGTCACTTCACCACGATGTTCACCAGTTTCCCCGGCACGGGGATGACCTTCACTATTTGCTTGCCCTCCACCAGTTTCTGCACCCGGGGCTGGGCCAGCACTACTTCCTGCATTTGAGCCGGGGTGATGCCGGCCGGCACCAGCACCCGCTCCCGCACCCGGCCGTTGATCTGAACCACAATGGTAATCTCGTCTTCCACAATGGCCCCGGGGTCGTAGGCAGGCCAGGGCTGCCTGTGGATGCTCTCCCGGTGGCCGATGGACTCCCACAGCTCCTCGGTTATATGGGGAGCAAAGGGAGCCAGCAGAATCAGCAGGTGCTCGATCCCCTCCCGCAGAACCGCCGGGTCCCGGTCGGTTTCCGGCACCTCTTTGTACTGGTACAGGGCGTTCACCAGCTCCATGATGGCGCTGACGGCGGTGTTGAAGTTAAACCGGCTGCCGATATCCTCGGTCACCTTTTTAATGGTCAGGTGGGTCAGGCGGTGCATTTGCCGGTTGACCCCCACCAGCTTACCTGCCGGTTTTGGCGGTGCTTCCAGCAGCCCGCCGGCTACGGAGGCAACCAGGCGCCAGACCCGGTTGAGGAACCGGTAGCAGCCCTCAACCCCCTGGTCGCTCCATTCCAGATCCCGCTCGGGGGGTGCGGCAAAGAGGATGAAAAGCCGGGCGGTATCGGCCCCGTATTTGGCCACAATCTCCTCCGGGCTGACCACGTTCCCCCTGGACTTGGACATCTTGGCGCCGTCTTTCAAAACCATGCCCTGGGTTAACAGGTTGGTGAAGGGCTCCTGGATGCCCACCAGCCCCAGGTCGTAGAGCACCTTGGTGAAGAAGCGGGAATACAGCAGGTGCAAAATGGCGTGTTCCACGCCGCCAATGTACTGGTCCACGGGCAGCCAGTAGTCCACCCTGGCCCGGTCCCAGGGCTGCTTGTCTTCCCGGGGACTGGTGTAACGGTAGTAGTACCAGGAGGAACACATGAAGGTGTCCATGGTATCGGTTTCCCGCCGGGCCGGCCCGCCGCACCGGGGGCAGGTGGTATTCACGAACTCCGGGCAGTCGGCCAGGGGCGATTGTCCGGTGGGTTTAAATTCCACGTCCCGGGGCAAGAGCACCGGCAGGTCCTCTTCCGGCACGGGGACGATGCCGCACTTATCGCAATATATAATCGGAATAGGGGCGCCCCAGTAACGCTGCCGGGAAATCAGCCAGTCCCGCAGGCGGTAGTTCACCTGGCCCCGGCCCAGGCCCTTTTCCTCCAGGTAGGCGATTACCGCCCGGATCCCTTCGTCTTTGGGCAGGCCGTTGAACTGGCCGGAGTTTACCATCACCCCGTCGCCGGCATAAGCTTCCGTCATGGTCTGTGGGTCCAGTTCCTCCCCGGGCGGCTGGATGACCACCCGGATGGGCAGGTTGTACTTGCGGGCAAATTCAAAGTCCCGCTGGTCGTGGGCCGGCACGCCCATCACTGCACCGGTACCATACTCCAAAAGGACGTAATTGGCCACCAGTATGGGCACCCGCTCCCCGTTCAAGGGGTTGATGCAGTAAGCTCCGGTAAACAGCCCTTCCTTTTCCACGTCGGTGGCGGTGCGGGCAATTTCGTTTAAATTGCGCACCCGCCGCACGAAGTCCCGCACCGCTTCGGCCTGGGGCTTGCCTTCAACGAGCTTCTCCACCAGGGGATGTTCCGGAGCCAGCACCATGTAGGTCACCCCGAACACCGTGTCGGGGCGGGTGGTAAAGACCACAATCTCCTCATCCATATCGGCCACTTTAAAGCGGATTTCCGCCCCCTCGCTGCGGCCGATCCAGTTTTCCTGCATGATTTTAACCTTCTCCGGCCAGCCCTTCAGCAGCTCCAGATCCTTGAGAAGGCGCTCGGCGTAGGCGGTAATTTTAAAGAACCACTGTTCCAGTTCCCGCTTTTCCACGGGAGTCTTGCAGCGCTCGCAGGCACCCTCCTTGACCTGCTCGTTAGCCAGCACCGTGGCACAGGAGGGGCACCAGTTGACCGCTGCTTTTTTCTTGTAGGCCAACCCTTTATGATAAAGCTGCAGGAACAACCACTGGGTCCACTTGTAGTAGCCGGGATGGCAGGTGGCCACTTCCCGGTCCCAGTCGTAGCTGATGCCCAGCTGCTTGAGCTGGGCACGCATGGTCCTGATGTTATCCATGGTCCAGTCGGCGGGATGGATGTTGCCGTGTTTGATGGCCGCGTTTTCCGCCGGCAGGCCGAAGGCGTCCCACCCCATGGGGTGCAGGACGTGGTAACCCTGCATGGTTTTAAAGCGGGCCACCACATCGCCAATGGAGTAGTTCCTTACGTGGCCCATGTGCAGCTTGCCCGAAGGGTAGGGAAACATCTCCAGGCAATAGTATTTTGGACGGTCGGAGAAATCCGGGGTCTTATATAAATTTTCTGCGGCCCAGCGGGCCTGCCACTTCGCTTCAATTTCCTTGAAGTCGTAGCGTTCGTTCACCAAAGCATCCCCCTTGCCGTATACCGTAAACTGCTGTCCCTTGTTTCGACGGCATTTCATCATAAGTGTCATTTTATCATAAATGTTACGCTTAAGACAAGAACCGGCACCCCGGGGAAAAGAGAAAACGGGGTGGTGGACAAACAAATGTCTTCACCACCCCGGGGGCAACAGGCAACTTCAGGCTGTTTCTACCCGGGCTGCCTGGAACAAATTCAACTCACGGATGGCCTGCTCCCGCAGCTTGAACTTTTGCACCTTGCCGTTGGCCGTGGTGGGGTAGCTGGACACAAATTGGATATACTGTGGTATTTTATACCGGGCAATTTTGCCGTTACAAAACTCCCTGATTTCCTCGGCCGTGGCTGTACAGCCTTCCTTCAATTGTATGAAGGCCATTACCTCTTCACCGTACTTGCTGCTGGGCACCCCCACCACCTGCACATCCTTGATCTTGGGGTGGGTATGCAGGAATTCCTCAATCTCCCGGGGGTAGATGTTTTCACCGCCCCGGATGATCATATCCTTGATCCGTCCCGTAATACGGACGTAGCCCTGTTCATCCATAATCCCCAGGTCGCCGGTATGCAGCCAGCCTTCCCGGTCAATGGTGCTGGCCGTAGCCTCCGGCATTTTATAGTAACCCTTCATAACGTTGTATCCCCGGGCGCAAATCTCGCCCTGGTACCCCCGGGGTACTTCTTCCCCGGTGGCCGGGTCCACTACCTTTACCTCCACGCCCGGTAAGGCCCTGCCCACGGTGGATACCCTGATCTCCAGGGGGTCGTCGGTCCTGGTCATGGTAATTCCCGGGGAAGCTTCGGTCTGACCGTATGTAATTACTATTTCCTTCATCCCCATGCGGCTTACCACCGCTTTCATCACTTCCATGGGGCAGGGAGCCCCGGCCATGATGCCGGTGCGCAGGGAAGATGTGTCGAAGGGTTGCTTTTCCAGCACCTCCAGCTCGGTGATGAACATGGTGGGTACGCCGTGCAGGGCGGTGCACCTTTCCTTTTCCACTGTTTCCAAAACCCGCACCGGATTGAAGGACTCCAGGGGCACCATAGTGGCTCCCGAGACCACACAGGTCAAAGTCCCCAGCACACAGCCAAAGCAGTGGAAGAAGGGCACCGGGATGCACAAGCGGTCCCGGGGACTGAAATTCAGGCACTCGGCTATACTTTTTGCATTCATGACTAAATTTTTATGGGTCAGCATGACCCCCTTGGGGAAACCGGTGGTCCCGGAGGTATATTGCATGTTAATCACGTCATCGGGGGCAAGGGAGGCCTGGCGGGCTACCAGCTCCTGTTCGGAAATGGCCTCAGCCATCCCCAGCACCTGCTCCCAGGTGTACATGCCCGGGTGCTCCTCGTCGCCGATAAAAACCACATTGCGCAGCATGGGGAATTTTTTCGCATTCAGCCGCCCGGGCAGGCAATGGTTCAATTCCGGGCAGAGTTCGTGGAGCATTTCTACGTAATTGGATTCCTTTGTTCCGTTGATGAGTAAGAGGGTGGTGGCATCGGACTGCCGCAACAGGTACTCCAGTTCGCGCACTTTATAATTGGTGTTTACCGTGACCAGCACGGCACCGATTTTGGCCGAGGCAAACTGGAGGACGACCCACTGGGGTATGTTGGTGGCCCACAGGGCAATGTGCTCGCCCCGTTTTATGCCCAGGGCCATCAATCCCCTGGCCGCCCGGTTACACAGTTCCCGAAACTGCTGGTATGTATAGCGCAAACCACGGTCGGTATAAACCAGGGCCTCGTTATCTGGATACAGGGCAGCCGTCCTGTCGAGCAGGTCACCAATAGTGATCTGATCAAACCGATCCATTTAAAGGCCTCCTCTTTCTCTTTATAAATTTTTAAAATATTAACATAATAAAGGGAGGAAAATAGGCCACAATCCCCCCCGGGCAACTTCCTGGGAGGACATAAAACGAAAACCTCCCGCCCCTCTAGGGACGGGAGGTTTATCCCGCGGTACCACCCTAATTGGTAAATGGTGGAGCTGGCGGGAATCGAACCCGCGGCCTCTTCCATGCCAAGGAAGCGCGCTCCCTCTGCGCCACAGCCCCATACTTACCCTCTCGATGTGCTTTAACGGCCACACGCCGGCCCGGAGTACTTTCCTTTCCCCCGGGCAACTCCGGGGCGAGTTCAGCAACCCGGTTCACCGCCTCGCACCTTCCGGCGGCTCTCTGCAGACACCGCTGCTGCCTACTGCTCCCCATCACAGTCATTTGTCCTTATTAACGGACACCTACAATTGTACGACATACCTGCCCGTTTGTCAACAGTTTGGTCACAAAAATTTTGGGGCATGTTATTAGGACTCTATAGATTTACGGGCATACCCACTACCCGGGCATCTCCCCACAGACGTTCCAGGTTATAAAATTGCCGTTCAGACTCATGGAAGACATGGACCACCACGTCGCCGTAGTCCAGCAGTACCCAGCGCCCCTCCCGCATCCCTTCCTGCCGGGGAACAAGTCCGGTCTTTTCATCCACTACCCTGATAATTTCCTCGGCAACGGCCCGGACATGGGTGGTTGAGCGACCGCTTAAAATCACAAAATAATCGGCTATGATCGATATCCGGCTGATATCCAGCACGGTGGTGTCAAAGGCCTTTTTATCTTCCGCCGCCTCAACGACAACCTTAACCAGCGCCTGCGGATCAATGGTCAAAAGGCATGCCTCCTTAACAGTTTTTGGGTATATTATATTCGCCCTCAAGGGGAAAGTTCCTGCCTGGTAAAAAGAAAACCTCCCGGTCCGGAGGATCTGGAGGTTTTTTCTTTTTAAGCACGCTCTTCCCTGGGCCTGGCTTCATTAACCGTGATTACCCGACCGTTGAATTCGGTCCCGTTCAAGGCGGCAATGATGGCATCGGCATCTTTATCGGCCACCTCAACAAAGCCAAATCCCCTTGACCGCCCGGTCTGGCGGTCGGTAATCACCCGGGCGCTGATGATTTCACCATACCGGGAGAAAGCTTCTTCTAAATCCTCAGCCCTGGTAGCCCAGGGCAAATTCCCCACATAAAGGGTGCGCACCACCTGTTTCACCTCTTTCCTGCAGCATGTCTAAGCTGTGTGCGCTTATTATTTGCTAAAGATCTTTCCCTCATACTGTGCATAAACCCGAAAGCTATGCCATTTTCTTACTCAATTACCCTTTATTGTTCAGGAATACGCTTGCAAAAAAGAATGGCATTTCTAAATATAAAAATTATAATTTTTAGAAGCTGTCACCGCTTATAAAAGCTATAAGCATAAATTATACTTAAGAGGTCAAGTTTTTTCTCGCTTTGTTCGCATAAGTCTCCTTCAGCCCGAAAAGGCAACGGCCTTAAAATTTGGCACAAAAATTGCGAGGGGCAATCTATCGCCGCGGCAAAAAGTTAAAGGATGCAACATCATTACCAAAGAAAGGGGAGTCCCATGACCACGCAAGAAAAACTGCTCACCCGCAATCCCCGGGCCGATCTGCTGGTGGATCTGGCTGAGCTGGTCAGCGGTCTTTTACTTGTCGGGTTCCTGTGGACCCACATGTTATTTGTGGCCTCCATATTGCTCGGCGGCAGGACCTTTGACCGGTTGTCAATCTTTTTGGACGAGTATTACCTCTCTTATATCGGCATTCCTTTTATTATCGTGGTGGCCCTGGTCCATATCGTGACAGCCGGCAGACGAATCCCCAACAAATGGCATGAGCAGCGCATTATCCTGCGCCATAGCAAAATGCTGGGCCACACCGACACCTGGATATGGGTTTTCCAAACCATCACCGGCATGGCCATTCTGGTTCTGGCCGGCATTCACGTCTGGATGGTCCTGGCCGGCTGGCCCATCCGGGCTATTACCAGTGCCGAGCGGATACAATCCTTCCTCTGGTTTTATATCGTCCTGCTCCTGGTGGGCGAATACCACGCCGGTTTTGGACTTTACCGCCAGTTTGTGAAATGGGGTTGGATTAACAGGCATACCATTGGAGTGGTACTGAAAACTATAACGGTAATCATCGTGGCCCTGGGAGCAGTCACCCTGTGGGCCTTCATGCGGCTAGGAGGTGCACAATGAGCGTCTACCAAACCCTCACCACGGATGTATTAGTCATCGGTGCCGGCCTGGCCGGAGAACGCACGGCCATTGAAGCGGCAACCCACGGGCTGGACGTGATTATCTTAAGCCTGGTTCCTCCCCGGCGCTCCCATAGTACCGCAGCCCAGGGGGGAATGCAGGCTTCTTTGGGAAACTGCGCCATGGGTTACGGGGACAACCCGGACATTCACTTTGAAGATACGGTAAAAGGTTCCGACTGGGGCTGCGATCAGGATGTGGCCCGCCTCTTTGCCAACACCGCCCCCATAGCCGTACGGCAGATGGCCTACTGGGGAGTGCCCTGGAACCGGGTTGTAGCCGGCAGGAAAACCCTCCCCGATGGCCGGGAAATAGAGGACTTAAAGGAATACGAAGGATTGATTACGGCCCGGGATTTCGGGGGTACGGCCAAGTGGCGCACCTGCTACACCTCCGACGGCACGGGACACACCCTGCAGTACACCATGGACAGCATCGTCATCAAAATGGGTATCACCGTCCACGACCGCATGGAGGCCATCGCCCTGATTCATGACGGCGAGAACTGCTACGGGGCGGTGGCCCGCTGCCTGCGCACCGGCCAGCTCCATGCCTACCTGGCTCGCTCCACTGTCATTGCCACGGGCGGCTACGGCCGGCTGTACGGGATTTCCACCAATGCCGTGATCAACGAGGGCAGCGGCATGTTCCTGGCCCTGGAAACGGGCGTGGTACCACTGGGCAATATGGAGGCGGTCCAGTTTCACCCCACGGGGATGGTGCCGGTGGGGATTCTGATCACGGAAGGTGCCCGGGGTGATGGCGGGTACTTGCTGGACAAAAACCTTCACCGCTTCATGCCCGACTACGAACCAAAGAAAAAGGAACTGGCTTCCCGGGACGTGGTCTCGAGGCGCATGATCCAGCATATCCGCAAAGGTTACGGCGTGGAAAGCAAGTGGGGCCCCCACCTGTGGCTGGATATCCGCCACCTGGGACGGAAACATATTTATACCAACCTGCGGGAAATTGCCAACATATGTAAGAACTTTGCCGGCATCGACCCGGCCAAAGACCTGATTCCCGTACGTCCCACCCAGCATTACAGCATGGGGGGAGTCAGAACCAACATCGACGGACATGCCTACGGTTTAAAGGGCTTATTTGCCGTGGGAGAGGCCGCCTGCTGGGACCTGCACGGCTTCAACCGCCTGGGGGGCAATTCCCTGGCCGAAACCATTGTGGCCGGCATGGTGGTGGGCAAGAAGGTGGCCGAATACACCCTGGGAGCCGCTCTGGATTGCCCCCTTAAGCTGGTGGATGAGCACGTCAAACGTCAGGAAAACAGGATAAACGATCTCATTTCCGGCCGGCTGGGCAACGAAAATGTTTACGAGCTCCGCAAGCAGATGGAAGACACCCTGATGGAATACGTGGGCATCTTCCGCAACGGTCCCGATTTGCAAAAGGCCGTGGACAAGCTCCAGGAGCTTTACCGGCGCTCCTTAAGGCTGGGGCTGCGGTCCAGCGGGAAATATGCCAACCCGGAACTGGCCTCCGCCTTAAGGCTGCCCGGCATGATCCGCCTGGCCCTGTGCATAGCCTATGGTGCTTTAAACCGCACCGAGAGCCGGGGCAGCCACGCCCGGGAAGACTACCCCTACCGGGACGACGTGAACTGGCTCAAGCGCACCCTGGCCTACTGGCCGCCGGGAGCTGAACTGCCGGTCCTGAAATATGAGCCGGTAAAAATCACCGAACTCCCGCCGGGAGACCGGGGCTACGGCGAATCGTCGGCGGCAAATGCCGCCAAGCCGGAAAATGTTCAGTAGAAAACCACTGCAGTCCCCCGGGAAGCACGGCGTTGTCACAAGCGAACGACTTGCAAAGCGCCGGTAACAGCACCCGGCGAAGCGAGGCCGCCGGCTCGGCTCTCGAGGACGCAAGATTAGCCAACCGGAAGAAAAGTTTGAAACACATTAGTTAAGAACTTGCAACGAAGCGCAATTAGTTACGGGCAATCCGCAGAGAGCCAGAGCCGGCCCGAAGCGAGCCGCGGTGCTGTCGGCGCGGAGCACTGGAGTGAGCGAGGGACAACGCCGTGCCACGAAAGGTCAAAGCAACAACAGCCGCACATGATAAGGAGGAGAATCATGGCTGAACGCCTGCTGACTTTCAGCATCTTCCGCTACAACCCCAACACGCCGGAAATAAAGCCCTACATGCAGGAGTACAAGCTCGAGGAAATGCCGGGCATGACCCTGTTTGTGGCCTTAAATAAAATCCGGGAGGAACAGGACCCCTCCCTGATGTTTGACTTCGTGTGCCGGGCGGCCATCTGCGGCTCCTGTGCCATGCTGGTGAACGGGAAGCCCCGCCTGGCTTGCAAAACCCTCACCAAAGACCTGCCGTCCAGGATTACCCTCTTCCCCCTGCCGGTATTCAAGCTCGTCGGGGACCTCTCGGTGGACACGGGCACCTGGTTCAGGCACATGTCCCTGAAGACGGAAGCCTGGATCCATACAACCAAAGAATTCGATCCCCAGGCCCAGGAAGAGCGCATGGACAACGAAACGGCCCTGAAAATTTACGAGGCGGAGCGGTGCATTGAATGCGGGTGCTGCATTGCCGGCTGCGCCACGGCCAATATCCGGGAAGATTTCATCGGAGCGGCGGGCATAAACCGGGTGGCCCGGTTTATGGTCGACCCCCGGGATGAACGCAGCCCGCAGGAATATTTCGAAGTGGTGGGCACGGAAGAGGGCACCTTTGGCTGCGTGGGCCTTATGGCCTGCGAAGACAACTGCCCCATGGAGCTGCCCCTGCAAATGCAGCTGGCCTACGTGCGCCGCAAGCTGGCCGCGGCCGGTCTTGCTGCCAGGCCGCAAACCAGGGCCGGTTAATAGCGAAGTTTTTTAAGATACCGTCGTAAAACTAAAAGGTGTGGGCGGGGCGGCGGTCGTCGCTAAGGAGCGACTTGCGGAGGGCCGGATACGAAACACGGCGCAGCTGAGGTTAGCGAACCGGCAGTGCGAATCGCGCTGGTAACAGTATCTATAGAATAATAAAACTGCTTAAGTTGTAGTTTTCCGTGAATAGAGATAACTTCCGTCGCATATGCAGCGCTGCCAGGTTCGCTCCGAAGCAAGCCGATGTTTCGTCCGGTCCGGAGCACGGAGCGACTGGGGACGACCGCCGCCCAAGTGGTTATGCGACAGTATCTTTATGCCGATCCAGGGTAAAACAAAAAAATTGCCCGCCGGCAGGGCGGCATCCCTCTTCAGGTGCCGCCCTGCCGCGCGGGCCATTTTTTTCATTTATACAGCCCCCGGTTCAAGATGTACGCCTCTACCGGCTCGGGCAGAAGATACTTGATGGGACGCCCTTCCTGCACGCGGGCCCTGATTTCCGTGGAAGAAATGGCCAGGGCCGGCACTTCCATCGGGATAATGCGCTTTACGTACTCCGGACCTATCCCCGCCAGCCGGCGCTTTAAATTTCCCAGCGGGTAGCCGGGCCGGGTAGCAGCAATAAACCAGCACATTTCCAGCAATTCATTTACGTTTTTCCAGTTCAATATTTCCAGTACCGCATCCGCACCGGTAATAAAAAAAATTTCTGCCCCCGGGTAAAGATTCCGGACCTCCCGCACCGTATCAATAGTGTAGGAGTACCCCGGCCGGTCCACTTCGATGGTGGATGTATCAAAGTAGGGGTTGCTGGCCACGGCCAGTTCGGTCATAATCCACCGGTGGTGGGGGTCGGTAATTTTCCGCTTCGTTTTGTGGGGGGGGCGGCCGGCAGGAATAAAAATAACCTTTTCCAGTTGAAAGGTATGACGGGCCCCCTCGGCGGCAACCAGGTGTCCGTAGTGGATGGGGTCGAAGGTACCGCCCATGATGCCCAATCTTTTCAGCGTCTGTGCCATAAGCCAAAACCTCAGCACCATTTTAATGGCCCGGGCAACAAAAAGCAACCCCTTGTTGACACGATTTGCGGGTGCGTATAGAATTAGTAAGGGCTATAAAGCATATAAAAATTCATTTTCTTACGACAACCCTGACATATTACACCCGCGTTCAAATACCTGCGTTTAGGGTGTACACAAATATACACAACTGGAGGGTAGACAGTGCTCGATCACCAATTGCGAGTTTTTGTAACAGTAGCGGAAAAGAAGAATTTTTCCCGGGCCGCCGAAGTATTAAATCTCACCCAGCCGGCCATCAGCCAGCACATCCACGCCCTGGAAGAGCACTACCGGGCACGGCTCTTTGACCGGTCAAATAAAAAGGTGGAGCTGACCCAGGCCGGTACCATCCTTTATTCCTACGCCAAAAAAATTTTAAACCTGCACCAGGAGGCCGAACGGGCGGTAACCGACCTTATTGAACTGGTTACCGGAAAGATTGCGGTGGGGGCCAGCATGACCATTGGGGAGTACGTGCTGCCCCGGCTGCTGGGCGCCTTTGCCCAGAAGTATCCCGATGTGGAGCTGGCCATGACCATCGGCAACACGGCCATGGTCTATGAACAAACCCTGGAAGGAAGCATTGACATCGGCCTGGTGGAGGGGCCGGTGGAGCATGCCCACCTGCAGGTGGAACCTTTTCTCACCGATGAAATGGTGCTCATCGTCTCCCCGGGACATCCACTGGCCGGCAAATCCCAGGCTACGGGAGAGGACCTGGAATCCTGCACCTTCATCCTCCGGGAGGAAGGTTCCGGCACCCGTGTGGCCGCGGAAAACGCCCTGCGCCAGATGGATGTTACACCGGCCAGGATAATTGTCATGGGCAGCACCCAGGCCATTAAGCAGGCCGTGGAAGCGGGCCTGGGCATCTCCTTCCTTTCCAAGTGGACCATCCGCAAAGAACTGGCCCTGGGTACCATCAAACCCGTACGGCTGAAGGATCTGAACATAACCAGGGAGTTCAAAATCATCCGCAACCGGACCAAGTTCCAGTCCCGGGCCTGCGATGAATTCGCCCGGTTTATCACCTCTGAGGAGGTAATAGCGGCCCTGCAGGCCAGGGCTTAAACGCAAAGTAATTGCGGAAAAAAGGACAGGCCTTTTGTCCAAAGCCTGTCCTTTACTTTTCAATCCCTAAATAACGCATTAACTCCGGATTTGACCCTCGCCAAAAACAATATACTTGTAAGTGGTTAGCTCCTTCAACCCCATGGGGCCCCGGGCATGGAGCTTCTGGGTGGAAATGCCGATCTCCGCCCCAAAACCGTACTGGTAACCGTCTGTAAAACGGGTGGAGGCGTTTACATATACCGCCGCCGCATCCACTTCCCGCAAAAACCGCCTGGCCCTGGCATAATCCCGGGTGACGATGGCCTCGGAATGCCTGGTGCCGTAGCGGTAGATATGCTCCATGGCCTCCTCCATGGATTCCACCACCTTCACGGCCAGGATCAGGTCCAGGTACTCCGTCGCCCAATCCTCCTCTGTGGCCGGTACTACCCAGGGCGCCAGCTCACGCGTCTTCTCGCATCCCCGTACCTCTACCCCGGCCTCCTTTAAATCCTCCAAAAGCCCCGGCAGCAGCTCCCGGGCCACCTCCTGGTGTACCAGCAGCGTTTCCATGGCATTGCAAACTCCGGGACGCTGGCATTTGGCATTGATCACGATAGAACGGGCCATTTCCAGATCGGCACCTTCGTCCACATAAACGTGGCAGTTGCCCACGCCCGTTTCAATTACCGGGACCGTGGCATTCTCGACCACCGCCCGGATTAATCCCGCCCCGCCCCGGGGAATAAGTACATCCAAAAGACCGTTCAGCTTAAGCATTACATTCACTGCCGCCCGATCGGTGTTTTCAATGAGCTCAATGGCTCCGGCGGGGATACCTGAGCGTTCGGCGGCCGACGCAATGACGGTCACAATGGCGCGGTTGGAATTGATGGCCTCAGAGCCACCCCGCAGCACTACGGCGTTACCTGCTTTCAAACACAGGCCGGCGGCATCCACAGTAACATTGGGCCGGGCCTCGTAAATCATCCCCACTACCCCCAGGGGAACACGCATGCGTCCCACCTGCAGGCCGTTGGGCCGCAGCCACATGGACTCGATCTCCCCCACCGGATCGGGCAGGGAAGCCACGGCCCTCAACCCTTCGGCCATATCCTCAATCCGCTCGGGGGTGAGCAGCAAACGGTCGATGAGTGCCCGTGATAAGCCCTTCTCCCGGCCGGCCCGCACATCAACCTCGTTGGCTGCCAGGATGCTCTCCTGGTTCTTGACCAGGCTGTCGGCCATGGCCAAAAGGGCGCGGTCCTTAACCTCAGTGGAAAGGTAGGCCAGATGCCGGGCGGCCTCCCTGGCTTTTTGAGCTTTCTCCCTAACCTCTCGCTCAATTTGTTCGATCATCTTTCCCTACCCCCTGTTAATACCATGACGGCATACTTAAATATCCAGCACCAGGTTATTGCGGTGGACCACCTCATCGTAGTCCTTATGCCCCAATACCCGGGCAATTTCTTTGGTCTGTAAACCCTTGATGCGTTCCACTTCGGCAGAGGAATAGTTCACTATACCCCGGGCAATTTCTTTACCTGTAGCATCGCAGATGCTCACGGTGTTCCCCATCTCAAAGGAACCTTCCACCCGGATAATCCCCGAAGGCAAAAGGCTCTTCCCGTTTTCCACCAGCGCCCGCGCCGCTCCTTCATCAACGTAGATGCGGCCGTGCACCGTGGAGCTGTAGGCAATCCAGCACTTTTTTTTCTCCAGCCGGCTGCAGGGCCAGAATACCGTGCCCAGGGGTTCGCCGGCCACCACCCGCCTTACCACGTCCTTTTCGGAAGAACCGGCCAGCACGGTAATGATCCCCGAGTGCATGGCAATGCGTGCCGCCTGCAGCTTGGTCACAATACCGCCGGTGCCCAGGGACGTACCCGCCCCTCCGGAAATGGCTTCCAGTTCCGGCGTGATTTCGTTCACTTCCGCAATTAGCCTGGCCCCGCTGTTTTTGCGGGGATCGGCATCGTAAAGGCCGTCTATATCCGATAAAAGAATCAGCAACTCGGCATCCACCAGCGTGGCCACCAGGGCCGCCAGGTTGTCGTTGTCCCCCAGCTTTATTTCCTCCACCGCCACCGTGTCATTTTCATTGATAACGGGTACCACGCCCAGGCGCAAAAGGGTATACATGGTGTTGCGGGCGTTTAAAAATCGCTTGCGTTCGCTGAAATCCTCCCGGGTTAGGAGGACCTGTCCCACGGCAACACCGTATTCGGCAAAGAACTTTTCATACATATGCATGAGCATACCCTGGCCTACCGCCGCGGCGGCCTGTTTTTCAGGAATGGTCCTGGGACGGCGGGTGTAGCCCAAACGGTGCTGTCCTACCCCAATGGCTCCCGAAGTGACCAGAAGCACTTCTTTACCCTGGTTGTGTAAATCCGCCAGTTGTCTCACCAGCTGTTCCATCTGGGAAAGGTTGGGCCGCCCGGTGGGATAGATAATGGAACTGGAACCCACTTTGACCACAACCCGTTTGATATGGCGGAAATCCCTCTCCCCGGCCATGAAAATCACCACCGGCAACAGTATACCATAAACCATGGACCGGTGCCAAAAGATACTATTGCGTGACAGAACCATTAAAATTACCGGTTTTGTGGAACCAAAAGCCAGCCGGGGATGTCTATTAAATAGAGCTATAGTTTAAAAATGCCAAATATTAAGAAGGAGGTATGCAGCAGGTGCCATTGATGAAAGGATTTATCCATGGAAAGTTCCCGGTTTTTTTACCGGTCCTTTGCCTGTTTGCCTTTTCTTTTATAGCCCCGGCGGCTGCCGGCGCCGGCACGGTTGTCCTGAAGCTGTCCTCCAACCAGGCAGTAGTTGACGGGGCGGTTTACCCCCTCCCAAAGGCACCGGCAATTAAGGACGGGGTCGCCCTGGTGCCTTTGCGCTTTCTGGTGGAAACGCTGGGCATGGAAGTACACTGGGACAGCCGGTCCCGGGAGATAACCATTAAAGGACAGGAGCGAAAGATACATCTCAAACCGGAAAGCAAAGAGGCAGTGGTTGAAGGCCAGATCCAGCAACTGCCCTGCGCGCCCACCATCAGCGGCGGCACTACCCTGGTACCCCTGCGTTTCGTGGCCGAAACCTTAAAATGCCAGGTTTTCTACGATGCTCCCAGCCGGGAAATCAGAATTACCCTACCTCCGCCACCGCCCCCGCCAAACCGGCCCCCGGTGGCCCGTTTCGAGATCGAAAAGACCACCGTGGCCCAGGGGGAGACAGTCATTTACCGGGATGAAAGTTATGACCCCGATGGGGACGGGCTGGTGGAAGTGAAATGGACGGGCAGGCAGCGGGCCTTTTTCAAACCGGGGGAATATACCGTTACCCTGCAGGTCAAGGACAGCCGCGGTGCGTGGAGCGAACCAGCCAGCAAAATCATTACCGTCACCGAAGAAGTGCTCATGGACGAGGTAACCTATAACCTGCACCACCCCATCCCGGGGGAACCCCTGGATTTGTCAGCGGTTAAGGTGCTCGATCTGCCGGCCGTCGACCCGGCCACCGCTATGAACAGGGATATGTTAATGGTCAGCAACAGCCCGGAGGTCATTACCGGGGAAGGGATCCTGTATGCCGATACCCTGCTGGGAACGGCCCGGCTTTATTACCACCACATTAACGGGAACACCGTCAAACAGCACGTTTATCTCCTGGCCACCAACAACGGTTTTGACACAGCCACGGTAACCATCAGGGAAAAGGCCACTGCCGGCCCCGGGGACCCCATGGCCGCAGGGCGGGTGGCCACCCACCGCTACCTGGCGGCCGGGGCGGAACAGTCCCGGACCATTTACCTGGCGCCGGGGGAAAGCAAAATTCTAAACGAGGGTCACAAGCCCATTGCGCCGGGGCTATGTGTGCACGGCATTTTTGATATACATACCGACCGGGAGGTACTCTTTTCCGTGGTGGCCACGGAAGGCCGGGATCCCATAACAGCATATCGTGATCTGGCCGTGCTTCCCCCGGATGGCAAGCACATCCGGGGCACCTTTCCCCTGGCCAACCGGTTCCTGTCGGTACACCTTTACGAAAACAAGCCAGCCCGGCTGGTTATTGCCGATGGCGGGGGTGATTCCTTCCTTTACGGCAGGGATGGGGTCACCAACCTTCTGGGATATAATAAGGGCAACTACGGTGTGCTCTACGAAATAACCATTGAGTCGAAGCACCGCATGGGCGTGTTTTTCTCGCCCCGGGGCGGGCCCTTTGCCGGCGCGGCCACCTGGGACGGCCAGCCCTTCTACCTGCCCAACCGGGGCGTGCTGAACCCACCCGGCCAGGGGGCGCTGGTGGGCATCATCGAACCCGGGCAGCAAAAAACCCTGCGCTTCATGCCTCCGGCGGCATCCTACCTGCCGATCAACCTGGTTTTTATACCTTTTTAGGTTAAGAGTGAAAGGCCTTCCCCTTAAGTGGAGAAGGCCTTCTTTCACTCAATGTAAGTAAACTCAAATTTCCCGATGCGCACCGTGTCCCCCTCCCGGATGCCCGCTTCCCTTAAGGCATCTTCCAAACCCATCCGGGAAATGACCCGCTGCAGTCTTTCCACCGCCTCTTCGTTCTCCAGGTCGGTCATGGCCACGTGGCGCTCGATCTCCCGTCCTTCCACTACAAACACTCCATTCTGGCGGGATACGGTAAACCGGGGTTCCTCTACCCTGGTTACGCGCACCCTTTCCTCAACCACTGGCTCCGGGGCCGGGAGCCGGTCAAGCAATTCAGCCAGGCGATAAATCAGGGGAGTTGTGCCTTCCCCGTTCAAGGCACTGATGGGGAAAATTTCGTACCTGTCACCCAGGGCCTCACGCAAACGGTCCAGGTTCTCCGTGGCCCCGGGTAAATCCATTTTATTTGCGGCCACCACCATGGGGCGTATCGCCAGGGCCGGGTCATAGAGGGCCAGCTCCCGGTTGATGATTTCAAAATCCTTCAGAGGATCCCGTCCCTCACTCCCGGCAATATCCAGGACGTGCACCAAAAGGCGCGTCCGTTCCGTGTGGCGTAGAAACTGGTGGCCCAACCCGGCACCGGCGTGGGCCCCTTCAATGAGGCCGGGTATGTCGGCCATGACAAAACTGCGCCCCTCGTCCACCCGCACCACGCCCAAATTGGGCACCAGGGTGGTGAAGGGGTAGTCGGCAATTTTGGGGCGGGCGGCTGATACCCTGGCGATCAGGGTGGATTTGCCGGCGTTAGGAAAACCCACCAGTCCCACATCGGCCAGCAGCTTGAGTTCCAGTTCCAACCAGCGTTCCTCTCCCGGCTCGCCTTTTTCGGCCATGCGGGGAGCCCTGTTCACCGCACTGGCAAAACGGGCATTCCCCCGTCCTCCCCGTCCTCCCCGGGCCACCACCACTTCCTGCCCGGGGTATACCAGGTCGGCAATCACTTCCCCGGTAGCGGCATCCCGCACCAGCGTACCCGGGGGGACCCTGAGGATCAGGTCCTCCCCCTGCCTGCCGTGCATGTTCTTACCCATGCCGTGCTGGCCCCGCCCGGCCTTGTAATGACGCTGGTAGCGGAAATCCACCAGGGTGCGCAGGCCCGGATCCACTTTCAGGATTACGTTCCCGCCCCGGCCGCCGTCACCCCCCGCCGGCCCGCCTTCGGGGACGTACTTTTCCCGGCGAAAGGCCACGCACCCGTTTCCGCCGTCTCCTCCCTTGACATAAATCTTTGCGGTATCAAAAAACATACTCTTTCACCTTTGCTTATTATGTACCCCATTAAAATGGTTCAGGACTCCCGGCGGGAAAAAACAAGTAAAATTTCAAAGGAACTTTCGCCGTCCTTCTGAACCTCAACCACCTCCGCCCGACCATCATGACCGGCCAGAAGCCTGTTAACGGCGGATATTTTCTCCTTGAGCGGTTCGCAAGGGGTCACCGCCGGAAAAACCAAACGGCAGGTGTAGCAGTCTTCCGACTCCCGCAGGGTAATCTCCAGGCGGCGGTTTGTAACCTCGGGCGATGACAGGCAAGACAAAGCCTGGAAAAAGGCCGTTTCCAGGGCGGTACCCACCTGTTCCCCGGAAACGGAGCAATCGGCCAGATTGCATTGAATGTCGTAATCTACTTCAACCTGTAAATTGGCGGCCCCGGCGAGGGCTGCCAGAAATGCCGCGGTGGCCTCGGGCATCTGCAAATGGATGATTTTAGCCAGGCGCTCCAGTTCCCGGGCCACTTCCAGGAGATATTCCCGCGCCTTTTCCCCCTTATTCATTTGAATAAACCCGGAGATTACCTGTAAGTGGTTGAGAAAGTCGTGCCTTTGCAGGCGGATAAACTCCAGCAGGGATTTTAACTCCATGAAACCTTCCTCCAGCATTATACTCGACAGGTTAACTTTTTCTATTCTATTCAGAAAAAGGGAATCCCTGCCGGCAAAAAAAGTCTGGCGAGAAAAATCAAGGCCAGCCCAAAGCTGGCCCGTGTCAAATCTTCTAAGCTTGCAATGCCGCCACCGGGATCACGCTAACCTGCTTTTTATCGCGCCCTTTGCGGTGGAAGGAAACCACACCGTCTACCAGAGCAAACAGAGTATCGTCGCCGCCTTTACCTACATTACGCCCCGGGTGAATGCGGGTTCCCCGCTGCCGTACCAGAATGCTTCCGGCGGTGACAAACTGACCGTCCTGACGCTTTACGCCGAGAAACTTGGGATTGGAATCCCGGCCGTTACGTGAACTACCAACACCTTTTTTATGCGCCATAATTCTCACCTCCTGCTAAAGCCGGCCCCAAAAGCAGGGCTTCTTTAGGCTTCGATTTTTTCAACGATAACCTCGGTAAAAGGTTGCCTGTGCCCTTTTTTACGGCGGTAGTTTTTCTTGGGCTTATACTTAAAGACGATAATCTTGGGACCCCGGCCGTGGCGCACGGCTTTTAAGATTACCCTGGCTCCTTCCACCACCGGGCTGCCCACGCGGAGCTCCCCGTCCTTTTCCACGGCCAGCACCTGGTCGATTTCCACCACTTCGCCGGGTTCCACCGCCAGCTTTTCCACCAGCAGGGTGTCCCCCTCACAAACCCGGTACTGCTTGCCACCTGTGGCAATTATGGCGTACAAAGATAAAACCTCCCCTTTTTCAGGTCTCGCCGAAAGCAGGTAGGGCTTTTTGCCCTTTTATAAAACCCCTTTCGTGCGGTTGCGGCAGCGCGAAAACTGCCTACGGTATAACATTTTAACACAACCGGTAGTTTTGTCAAGCAAATGACGGCAACAGGTCCGTGTCAAGATTCAGCAGGTATCTCCTCAGAAAATAGTACTTGCCTGCCGGTAAATGTTCAGTCAACCCGCTTAAGGGCACGGCATTATCCCGCTCACTCATATGCTCCGCGCCGACAGCACCACGGCTCGCTTCGGGCCGGCTCTGGCTCTCTGCGGATTGCCATCGATACTGTTTTTATGCTGTTTCACTTTTTCTACCCGATGTGGTTCTTCTACATTTCTCTCGCCTGGTTTCGTTGGCGTCCTCGAGAGCCGAGCCGACAACCTCGCTTCACCGGGTGCTGTTACCGGCGCTCCGCAAAATCGTTCGCTCTGGACAACGCCGTGCCTTTGTAGTTAACAGAGCGGTTCTACTGAACATTTACGCCTGCCGCTTGCACGCGCTCTCCGGTGAGCCTCGCTTCGTGCAAAACCGCGGCCATTTTCATCTTCTGTTGGTGGCTTCGCCGGGAAATAAAAATGGGGCCAGGCCGGGAATTACTTCACCAACCTGGCCCGGGCGTAGGTGCGGTAAACTTTGCTTACCTCTACGGGCACCGTTTCGCCCACCAGGGAACCGGCCCCTTCAATGTCCAGGATAAAGCCGTCAATGCGGGCAATCCCGTCATTGGTGTTGGAGATATGGGGTTCTTCCACCTTCACCTCCAGCACCTGGCCGGGCTTGACCGGCAAAGTGTGGGCAATAACTTCCTCTTTATTGTAGAGCGGCCGGATGCTTACCGATTCTATATGCTGCCCCTGGGAACCGCGGATGTAAAGGTTTTTGCCCGTTTTCTGCTCCAGCTCCCGCAAGTTAACGCCCCCGCTACCAATTAGCCGGCCAGCCACCAGGGGGTGGGCCTCCACCAAAATGGTGTCGGCGCTGGTACGCCGGGCCAGTTCAATGATGCGGTTCTTGAAATGAATGCCCACCGTTTCCTCCGAGAGCACCTTACCCCGCCCCTCACAATAAGGGCAGGGGCGCTGCAATACCTCAGACAGGCTGGGACGGACCTTCTTTCTGGTCATTTCCACCAGCCCCAGCTGGGTGATGCCCAGGATATTGGTCCTGGTTTTGTCCTTTTTGATTTCTTCTTCCAGGACTTTTAAAACCTGGCGCCGGTGCCCTTCCTGCTGCATGTCAATGAAGTCGATAATGATGATCCCGCCTATATTGCGCAGACGCAGCTGGCGGGCTATTTCCACTGCCGCATCCAGGTTGGTTTTCAGCACCGTGTCCTCCAGGTTGGTGCTGCCCACATACTTGCCAGTATTAACATCTATCACGGTGAGGGCCTCGGCCTGATCGATCACCAGGTAACCGCCGCACTTGAGCCAGACTTTACGTTTAAGCGCCCGTTCAATTTCCTGTTCAATGCCGTAATCCTGGAAGATATTTTCCCTTTCTTCTAAAAACACCTTGTATTTCAGCTTCGGCGAAGTGATGTCTAAAAGCTCCATAATTTTTTCATACTCGGAGCGGGAATCCACCGTCAGGCGGTCCACATCTTCAGTAAAAACGTCCCGCAGGATGCGCTGGATCAGTTCCAGATCCCGGTGGATCAGATTGGGCACCGGTCCCTGGCCGGCCCGGTGAAGGATCTTGCGCCAGAGCCTGGTAAGCATATGCACATCCTGGGCAAAGTCTTCCTCTTCAACCCCCTCAGCCACCGTGCGCACGATTAAACCCATGCCTTCAGGTTTCAAGCTGGCGGCCAGCTCTTTTAACCTTTCCCGTTCCCGCTCCTGTTCAATGCGCCGGGAAATGCCGATGTAATCCATGGTGGGCATTAAAACCACATAACGCCCGGGCAGGGTAACGTGGGTGGTCACCCGCGGCCCCTTTGTGCCAACTGGTTCTTTGACAATCTGGACAATCACATCCTGGCCCTTTTTTAATATATCGGTAATGCTGGACCCCAGTCCGTGATGATGAAAACCGTTGCCCGCACGGGGCGGCAGGGCGTCCTCCACATATAAAAAGGCGTTCTTGTCTAAACCGATGTCTACAAAGGCCGCCTGCATGCCGGGTAGAACATTTTCCACCCGGCCGCGGAAAATATTGCCCACCAGGCGCTGCTGGAAAGAACGTTCAATATACATTTCCACCAGCACCCGGTCTTCCAGCACCGCTACCCGGGTTTCCTCTTCTCCCGCATTAATCACAATTTCCTTAAACAAAACCAAAACCTTCTTTCAAATTTAACCTCCATAGAATTTTTCTGGTTCCGCCGGGTATAGGCCCGTCCGGATCACATCGGGCTGCTCATCTTTAACCGGAAGCCCGAACCGCTCCGCCAGCACCAGCACCACTTCTTCCGGGCGCACGGTTCCACGGTTACCCACGGCAAGGCTCATCTCCAGCCTGATGCGGCCATCTTCCAGCCGGCCGGACAGGGCATAAATGCCCGGGCGGATATCCAGGACCTTTTCCCTGTTCTCCCCGGCCCGGCGGGTAATGATGACTTCCGGGGTCTCAAGCAGCCCGTCAATGCTCCTTTGCAGGTCTTCCTGCGTAATTTCCCGCGCCAGGGATACGTCCACCCGGTAGGTGGCTTTTTCAAGGGTGGCCATCAGTGCCGGCGCGTCACCGGGAATGCGCCATACCCGGGTCATCTTAAGTCCCCGGGGAAGCTGATCGCTCAGGCGCTTAAGCATTTCATCCACCGGGAGCGCGGCCACCAGCTCCAGGTCTAAATACTCCTTTTCCCCCTTTACCCCCACTGGTAAAGGCGCCCCCAGGCTGAAACGGGGGTGGGGGTTAAACCCCTGGGAGAAGGCCAGGGGCAGCCCGGCCCGGCGCATGGCCCGCTCGAGGGTGCGCACCAGGTCCAGGTGGGAGATGAAACGGGCCGGGCCTTCTTTGCGAAACTCAATCCGGTAACGGGGCAAAATGGATACCTCCTGTATTATATTACGCGCGGTAAATATTCAGTAAAACCGTTATGAGGAGGATGCGGCGCTGTCCGGAGCGAACGACTTGCGAAGCGCCGGTAACAGCACCCGGTGAAGCGAGGCTGCCGGCTCGGCTCTCGAGGACGCATGATAAGCTACCCGGAAGAAAACCATTTAAGACATATTGTTTCAAGAGGTAACAACGAAGAATGATTAGTGGCGGGCAATCCGCAGAGAGCCAGAGCCGGCCCGAAGCGAACCGCGGTGCTGTCGGCGCGGAGCACTGGAGTGAGCGGGGACAGCGCCGCATCCAACCGGGTTTACTGAATATTTACTACGCGCGGATCTTGGTCCAGTACTTCCGGTTCGATCTCCAGGGTGGGGCAGAGCCCGCAGCCCGGGCACCTGCCAGTACGGCAGTCGGGTGTAGCCTTCCCCTCCATGGCCCTTTTGTGTTCCAGGACCAGGTACTTCCTGCTCACACCGGCATCAATGTGATCCCAGGGCAAAAGGTCGTCGTAAGCATAACGCCGGTAGGCATACCAGGCCGGATCCAGGCCGGCCATACGAAATGCTTCCTGCCATTTGGCAAAGTCAAAACACTCGGACCAGCCGTCAAACCGGCAGCCCAGCCGCCAGGCCTCTTCCAGCACCCGGTCCAGGCGCCGGTCTCCCCGGGCCAGAACGGCCTCCAAAAAGCTGGTTTCGACCTCATGCCAGTGGAAAACCAGCCCTTTTTCCTTTAACAGCCCCCGCAGGGTTTTTTGCCGGCGGTGCAGCTCATCCATTTCCACCTGGGGCTCCCACTGGAAGGGTGTATGGGATTTGGGCACAAAGGAGGAGGCGCTGACCGTTACTTTTAGCCTGTTCCCGGGCACACCCAGTTCCCTTCCCCGGGCCAGCACCTGCCGGGCCAGCCCGGCAATACCCTTAAGGTCCTCTTCCCGTTCCGTAGGCAGGCCGATCATGAAGTAAAGCTTGATGGCCGACCAGCCGGCAGCAAAGGCGGCCGAAACCGCCTCCATGAGGTTTTCTTCTGTCACGCCCTTATTGATCACATCCCGCAGGCGCTGGGTGCCAGCCTCGGGGGCAAAAGTCAGACTGGCCCGGCGCACCCGCTGTACTTCCCGGGCCAGGGCTACCGAAAAGGCATCCACCCGTAGTGAGGGCAGGGATACACTTACCCCCATATCCCCCAATTGATCAAGCAAAGAGCGCACCACTTCCTGAACCCGGGAGTAGTCGGCCGTACTCAGGGATACCAGGGAAATCTCGTCGTACCCCGTGTGTTTGACAATTTCACTGGCCTGGCGCAGCAGGGTGGCCGGGCTTTTTTCCCGTACGGGCCGGTAAATTACCCCGGCCTGGCAAAAGCGACAACCCCGGGTACACCCTCTCTGCACCTCCAGCATACCCCGGTCGTGGACCACACCCAGGTAAGGAACCAGCGGTTTCACGGGAAAAGGAACCCGGTCAAAGTCGCGGATGACCCGTTTGGTCACCTTTGGCGGCACGCCGTCGGCAATGGGCTCAATGGCGGAAAGGGTTCCGTCGGAGCGATACTCCACCCGGTACAGGGAAGGAACATAAATGCCGGCAATTTCCGCCGCCCGGCGCAAAAAATGCCGGCGGTCGGCCCGGTGCCCGCCCAGCTCCAGGTACAGGTCCAGTAGTTCATGAAAAACTTCTTCTCCCTCACCAATGACAAAAAGGTCAATAAAACTGGCCAGGGGTTCGGGATTAAAAGCACATGGCCCCCCGGCAATCACCAGGGGGTGTTCCGAACCCCGCTGGTCGCTGCGCAAAGGGATACCCGCAAGATCCAGCATATTTAATATATTGGTAAAAGTCATTTCGTATTGCAGGGTAAAAGCCAGGATGTCGAAGTCCGCTACCGGCCGGTGTGACTCCAGGGTAAAGAGGGGTAGTCCCCGGCGGCGCATTTGACTCTCCATATCCACCCACGGGGCGAAGGTGCGCTCCATGAGCGCGTCCTCCCGGCCGTTCACTACATGATAAAGGATCTGCAGGCCAAGGTGGGACATGCCCACCTCGTAAACGTCGGGAAAGGCAAAGGCTACCCTTACGGGAGTTTTGTCCCAGTCCTTATATACGGCATTCCATTCCCCGCCCACATAGCGGGCCGGTTTTTGTACCCGGTGTAACACCTGCTCCAGCTCGATCATAAAACCCTCCTGCTTGTATTATTGCCCGGGGAAAGACGCCTTAAAACTATTTTACCTGTTTAACCAATAGTTGTAAATAGCCTGGAGATAGCGTCATATTTTATATTTTAAAGGGGCCGCAAAGGCAGACGGCCCACAGGCAGGTCTACCCCGTGGCTCAACAAACCATCAATAATCTGGGCTTCGGTAAGAAACCCTTTATACTGCCACTGGCGGTCAAGAACCAGCACCAGGTGAAACTTCTGGGGTAAAAATGGTTTGACAATTTTGCCCAGGGGGACGTCTTCCAGGGCAATCAGCGGCTGCACGGGAAGCACGCCAGCCCTCAGGATTTCACCCTTTTTACCGGCCAGTTGACCCATGAACAGGTAGGGGGCCATGCCCCGCTCCCGGGTGGCGGCAAAAAACAAAAAGAGCCCTGTGAACAGAATATCTAAACCAGTAAAACCAAACAACAACCCCAGGGAGCCCAGCAGCACCACGGCCACGGCAAAGACCTGCCCCAGGGTGGCCGCCCGGTAGGTGGCCTCCTTTATGCTCATCCTGCCGGCCAGGCCGGCGCGGTAAACCCGGCCGCCATCAAGGGGCAGGGCGGGCAGGAGATTGAAGGCGGCAATGAGCAGGTTGCACTGGAGAAAAAAAGGCCCCAGTTCATCATGCCATAAACCGTAGTTTTTCATGGCCAGGCCCAAAAGAACCATAACCACATTGCATAACGGTCCGGCCGCGGCCACATAAACTTCCTTGACGGGATCCAGGACCAGTTCACTGCCCATGCGGGTCACCCCGCCGAAGGGCAATAATTCCACTTCGTTCACCGGCACTCCCAGGTACCGGGCACAGGCCACATGGGCAAGCTCATGAACCAGCACTACGGCAAAGGCCACCAGCCCCTTGCCCAGGATGCCGGCCACAAAGAAGAGGCCCAAAAGGGCCAGGAAAAAGGTATTCAGGTATAAATCCACCCCCATGATTCGCCCCAGGCGCATAAAAACCACCTCAAAACTGCAACTTGACCAGGGGATCGATCAACCTTCCCTTTTCCCGCACTTCAAAATGCAAACCGCCGCCGGCCACATCGCCCTTGTCCCCCACTTCAGCCAGTTTTTGCCCCGCGGCCACCTGCTGCCCGGAGGTCACGGCGATCCCGGTCAACCCGGCGTATAAAGTGTAATCCCCCTCCCCGTGATCAAGGAGCACAAACCGGCCCAGGGAAGGATCCTCTCCTACCCTGACTACCCGGCCCTCCCGGGCCGCTTTCACGGGCGTACCCACTGGCGCGGCAATATCAATACCCGAATGGAAACGCTCCAGGTCATCCAGAGGATCCTGCACCCACCCGAACCCCCGCACCACCTTGCCCGAAACGGGGATCTGGAAACGTCCCTCCCCACCGGCAGGAGCCATGGTCTGGCGGGTGCCCGGGGTTATATCGCCGGGAAAAGGCTGATCCACGTTAACCATTTGCAGGGCCAGCTGCACAACCTTTTGCACCACGGGCTGGTAGTTCCACTCGGTGGTCAAAAGGTAGCGCAGGCCTTCCCGCACATGTTCCCCCCCCGGATAAGGAATCTCCCGGGCCAGGAGCAGAATGGCAAGGATAACCACAGCCACCATACCCCGCCAGAACCAGCTGTTACCCCGGCTACCCCTGGAAGGGGAGTACCGGTATAACCAGTCCTCCGTACGTGGATGCTCGGAGATGGGGTATTTTCTTCTCGGCCTGCTCCAAAGCAAGATTCATCCCCCCTGCTGGAAAAATTATATTGGACAGGGGGGACAAATATGACAAGCCCCGGTCTTAATTTGCCGCGACATCCTTCTGGTCCAGCCGGCGGTGTAGCACAAAATTTACCGTATCCTGGAGCATCAGGACGGCGATTTCTTCCCGGGGCTCATAATGGGACGCCTGGACCCGCACCCGGTAGGTGCCGGCATCAATGCCTTCGAAGGCATAACTGCCGTCGGCAGCGGTAGTGGTTTCGTAAAGCACCTCTTCCTGCTCCATGTCCAGCACCTGGACCTTTGCCCCAGCCACAGGCTGTCCCGTGGCAAAGGCCGTCACCCTCCCATTTAAGCTGACCGGGGAAAGATATTCCACCTCAATGTCCAGCCGGCCAATGACACTGATGCGTCCCGGACGCATGGTAGTTTTCTCTATCCCCACTTCATGGCGAATGGAAAGGATGTCCCGGGGATGGGCCAGCGGCCTCAACCGGATAAAGGTGGTGGTGTCGACCAGACTGCTGAAACAACGGGGGCTCTGGCCATTTTGACCAGGGAGATCAGTGGCGGGAGGAGCTACGGCAAAAAGTTTGATAGTCGCCTGCACCTGCAGGACGTTGTTTTCCAACACACGGTGGGTTAATGATTCCACCCGGGGGAATATCCTCACCCCGGCTATGGCAGGGTGAACCGTAACCGAGCCGTACCAGTTTATGCGTTTTTTTGTTATTTGACGCACGGCGCTGCCCTTGGCCAACAGCATAACCTCCCGCAAAGCAAATTGTTACTTGTATTTTTCCCCGCAGGATACCACCCAAAACAGGATTACTACACATCATACAACTCCAGCCCTTAATTTTCCTGGGCTGTTGTTGATTTATTACATCTTATGTAATATAATATTACAGAAAGTGTAATATCCTGGGAGGCGCGTGACTTTGCCCGGTAGATTATTTCCTGTCGGCGGCCCTGTTTCAGAAAAAGACATCGTGGACAGAGAGGATTTTATTGCTTCCCTTTAGACAAGGCTGGCTGATGGACTGGATTACCTGATTGCTAAAGGAATCATTGAAAAAAGCGGGCGCGGGGCGTATAAATTCGTTGAACCGATGTTTCAGGAGTATATTTTGCGCGAGCCCCGGTAGAAAGCATATTTACACCGGCGCAGGCCCGGTAAGAAGATAACGAAAAAGATACGAAACCCGGCGGGGCCGGGCTCTTTCTATTTTGAACTGACATTTAAAAAAACCTTACAACAACCATGCCCATTTTCTAAAACAGGATTTTCTTGCGCCTCATATAGACGTTAAGCAAAAGCCCCAGCGCCGCCAGGTTCATAATCATGTTGCTACCGCCGTAACTGAAAAGGGGCAACGGGATACCCGTCACCGGCATAATCCCGGCCGTCATGCCAATATTGACAAAGATATGAAAGGCAAACATACAAACCACTCCCCCGGCCAGCAGCGTCCCCTGCAGATCTCTGGCCTGGGAAGCAATTTTTAATCCCCGGTATAAGAGGACCAGGTACAGGCCCAGGAGCACCACCGCTCCCATGAACCCGAACTCCTCGCCTACTACCGAAAAAATAAAGTCGGTATGGCGGATGGGCAGGAAGGTGAGGTGGCTCTGGGTACCGCCCAGTAAACCCTTGCCCAGGAGCCCTCCAGAACCAATAGCAATAAGCGACTGCCACACGTGGTAGCCCGCCCCCAGCAAATCGCTCTGGGGATCCAGAAAAACGGTCAGCCGGGTCACCTGGTATTCTTTGAGGGTGTGCCGGTGGAAGGACTCATGCCGGCGATGGGCTTCCCGGTAATCCCTCTCCACCTGTTGATATTTTCTTTGGAGCTCCTGCCTGGCCGTTTCGGAAACGGCCGCCTTTTTTTGCTGTTCCAGGGCCAGCAGCTGTTTTTCCAGGTCAACGTCGGCATTATGCAGGTACATGTGCAGGACAAACAGGCCAATCATCAGGGCCAGCCCGGCGCCGATCAGGGCCAGAAGCAACCCCGGCCTGGCCCCGGCCAGAAAAAGCATGCCGAACATGATGGCTACAAACACCAGGGAAGTACCCAGGTCCGGCTGCTTCAGGATCAAAAGGGTGGGTATCCCTACGTACACAAAACAGGGCAGGAGATCCCGCAGGCGGTTCAAGCGGCCTTCCCGGGCAGACAGGAAACTGGCGAAGGTGATAATCATGATCAGCTTGGAAAACTCGGAAGGCTGAAAACTAAAGGGACCGATATAAATCCAGCGCTGCGCACCCAGAGCTTCCCGTCCCAAAAAGATTACCGCGATTAGCATGACCAGGTTGAGTATATAAAGCCCCCGGGCGTGTTTACAAAGATCTTCGTAGGGTATATACATGATCGCCGCCATGACCCACAAACCAACAAAAATCCAGGCCAGCTGTCTGATAACGTAGGTATAGTCCAGGTGCAGGAGTTTCACGGCAAAAAAAAGATTCTTTAACTGGCTGAATGATTCATCGGTAAATTCCAGGGTGGCGCTGCCGATGGCCACTAAACTAAAGAGAACCACCATGCCGGCGGCCAGGAGGAGGACATGATCAAGGCTGCGTGCAAACCGCTTACTAACCAAGGAAAATCACCGCTTCTTCTGATATCCCTAAAACTACAGGTTTAATTATATACCACCTCCAGAGACAAAAAAAGCCCCGGGGTAATACCAAATTACCACAGGGTCAGGGTATGGTGATTATGCGGTTGCCCCTTAAATACCCGACGCCAGGTTCCTCGTCACGCGTTTCATACCCTTTACCGGAATGCTGGCCACCAGGGCCACCTGGGTTTCATTGCTATCCAGGTTGATCTCCAGTGACTCCTCGTCAATGTCCATGTATTTTTCAATAACCTTGATCAATTCCGTCTTTAAGGTTTGCAAGAGCTGGGGCGAAACACTGGCCCGGTCGTGCACCAGCACCAGGCGCAACCTCTCCTTGGCCACATTTTTACTCCCACCGGCTTCCCGCCCAAAAACGCGGTTTAAAAACTCCAGCAAGGCCAACCCCCCTTACCAGTAGATTAGGACAAACCGATCATCCGCCGCAAAAAGCGAGATACAAAACCACCTTCGTCCAGATTCATCATCGGTACCGGCTCTCCCTTGATCCGCCGGACAATATTGCGGTAAGCCCGTCCCGAACGGGAACGTTCATCCTGGACCACGGGTTCCCCGCGGTTGGTGCTGATCACTACCATCTCGTCTTCCGGCACTACCCCCAAAAGATCGATAGCCAGGATGTCGATAATATCCTCAATGCTCATCATATCCCCGTGGCGCACCATGCGCGGGCGAATACGGTTGATAATCAGCTTGGGGTCCCGCAGTTCGGCCGCCTCCAGAAGACCGATGATCCGGTCCGCATCCCGTACGGCAGCTACCTCGGGGGTAGTCACCACGATAGCCTTATCCGCCCCGGCAATGGCATTGCGAAAGCCCTGCTCGATCCCTGCCGGACAGTCAATAATCACGTAGTCGAATTCCTGCTTGAGTTCCTCACACAGGGCCTTCATCTGGTCCGGGCTAACCGCCGTTTTATCTTTAGTCTGGGCGGCGGGCAAAAGGAACAACCCCTCGAAGCGCTTGTCCTTGATCAAAGCCTGCCGCAGGCGGCAGTGCCCCCCGGTAACATCAGTTATATCGTAAACAATACGGTTTTCCAGCCCCAGGACCACGTCCAGGTTGCGAAGCCCGATATCGGCATCCACCAGTACCACCCGGTGCCCGTGAGTGGCCAGGCCAGCCCCCAGGTTGGCCGTGGTGGTGGTTTTACCAACTCCTCCCTTACCAGACGTAACTACGATGACCTCACCCATATAAGAGCCTCCTCTTCAGCAGTTTCCCATTTTCATCCCTGGCGTTCCCCATTAAAAATTTCGATCGTCACTACACCATTCTTTATCCGGGCCACTTCAGGCTGTTCGGGTTTTGAGCTCTGCTCATCCGGGGGGCGCGTAATGTGACCGGCAATGCGAAGCTGGGTGGGTTCCAGACGGAAGGCCAGCACCATGGCCTTTTCATTTCCACTGGCGCCGGCGTGAACTACACCCCGTACGGCACCCATCACAATGATGTTGCCCGTAGCCACCACCTCCGCCCCCGGGTTGATATCGCCAATAATGACGATATTGCCGTCGTAATGTACCCTTTGACCGGAACGCAAAGTGCGCTGAATTAAAATCGTGTTATCATCAACCAGTTCATTGGCGCTAGACAGCCACCGGTGCTGCGGGTTCCCTCTCTCCTTGCCCAAGGTGTATTCCCCCCAGTGGTGTTTTAAATTCTACAGGGCGTAACCAAATCCTGCTAGATGAAAAAAAAAGGGCGGGATGCCCGCGTTGTTTTACTTTTAGCCATTGGGCTGGTGGTTGGCCCGGTCGTCGAGCGGTTCCTGAGCACCACCGTTCGCCGGGGGTTGTACACCGCCATTTGCCGGAGCCTGCCTGCTCCCTTGAGCCGGTGTTTGCACACCACCCGGCGGGCTTTCCCCGGTACCGGCATCCGGTGTGGACCCGCCCGCCGGCGGCCCAGGGGAGCTGTCCTGCCCCTGTCTTCCGGGTGACGCAACGGGGACGTCAGCCGGTGCTGTTGTACGCCGGGGCTGAACATTCCCGGACCCGCCGGTAGACCGGGGTGGCTGGAAACCGGGGGAAGGCGCATGTACGCCGTGGACGGTACCCGTTGCCTGCCCCTCTTTTGCCTGTTCCCCGGCTGCAGATAAGCCTGCGGTTGGAGGTGCATTTTTCAGGTCAAAGTAAGCATCCAGGATCTCCCTGGCCACGGAACCGGCGGCGGAGCTCCCCTGGCCGCCATATTCCACCACTACGGCCAGGGCCACTTCCGGCTTTTCATAGGGGGCAAAGGCCACAAAAAGGGCGTGATTGTCGTGGCCATGGACCTCGGCAGTTCCGGTTTTGGCAGCGGAACTGTACCCGGTCCCTGCAAGCACGCCTGCGGCGGTGCCGTCGGGCGGTAAAGTAACTTCGTGCATACCCTGGCGTAATATTTCCAGCGTACGGCTGGACACGTTGACCCGGCGGATTTCCTGGGGTGAAAACTGGGCCACCGTCTGGCCATCGGGAGCCACAACCTTTTTAACCAGGTAAGGCTTGTAAAGAACACCCCCGTTGGCGATGGCCGCCACGTAGTTGGCCAGCTGGAGAGGAGTATAGTAGTTGTTACCCTGGCCAATGGCCATATCCAGGGTATCGTATTCCCGCCATTTCAATTCCCACTCTATCTTGTTATACCTGTCCTGCAAAGGGGCCAGACGCCTGTTCATTTCCCGCTCCAGGGCCGCCTTTTCCCCTTCGCCCGCGCCGGCCAGGCGCTTCTCATACTCCTTACGGATATCGTCCATTTGCTTCTGTACACTGTCCAGAAGGGGCTTCCACAGGTTGTACTTTTGCTCCGGTCCCGGGATGCGGCCGGCATGCTCCCCGGGCAACTCCAGCCCCGTCTTTTGTCCCAGGCCGAATTCCCGGGCATAGCGGGCAATGGACTCGGGGCCGAGCATTACCCCGACGGTCCAGAAAAACGTGTCGCAGGATACCTTAAGAGCCCGCACCACATCCACCCGCCCGTGCCCGCCGGGCTTCCAGTCGACTTTGTATTTGTAACGCCCGGTATCGTTAATGGCGAATTGGGGAGTTATTTTGCCCAGTTCCAGCGCTGCCGCCGCCACTACCATTTTAAAGGTAGAACCCGGGGGATACAGGGCTATAGCCCGGTTGAGCAACGATTGATCCCGGGTAATTTTGGCCCAGGCCGCATTCCACTCCTTCCGGGAAAGGTCCCGGGTAAAGATGGTGGGATCATAGGTGGGATGGCTCGCCAGGGCCAGGATTTCTCCGGTATGCACATCGAGCACCACCGCCGCCCCGGCCCTGGCCTGGCTGTAACCCTCCTTTTGCACCCGGGCGATACCCCGGGCCAGCGCATCCTGGACCGCCCGCTGCAGCCGGGCATCAATGGTGAGCACCAGGTTGTTTCCCGGTACGGGCTCTTTTACGCCCAGATCCCTTACCGGCTGCCCCTGGGCATCCACCTCCACCTGTCGGGCACCCCGCTGGCCCCGCAAATAGGACTCAAAGGATTTTTCCAGGCCGTCCTTGCCCCAGGAGTCCCCCAGCCTGTAACCCTTGTCTTTATTCTCCTCAAGCTCCTTCTGATCCATGATGCCCACGTAACCCAGGGTGGGCACCAGCAGGTCCCCATAGGGGTAGTGCCGCACCGGCCGCACATCGATGAGCACTCCCGGCAGCTCCAGCCGCTGTTCCTCAATACGGCTTACCGTTTCACTGGACACCTTATCGGCTATGGGCACCGGTTCATAGAGACGCAACTTCTGTTCGTTGAGTTTTTTATGGATTTCCTGTTCTATCTCCGCCACGCTCATGCCCTGGAAGGTTTTTTCCCCCACTAAAATACGGGCCAGCCTGGCAATCACCCGGTCGGTATCCTTGATGCCTAAATAGGCAAAGGAAATGGTGTAGACCGGCTGGTTGCCCACGATGCGCACGCCGTTGCGGTCGAGAATTTCCCCCCGGGGGGCCATGATGGGAATCAACCGCAGGTGGTTCTGCTGGGCCATCATCTGATATTTGTCCGCCTCCACCAGCTGCAAATAGGCCAGGCGGATAAAGAGCACGGCAAAAGCGGCAATCACCAGACCCAGCAACACCTGTAACTTTTTCTCCAGCCTTTTTGCTGTTACCCCGTTTGTTGCCACGGCGCATCCTTCCCCTGTCCTGCAAGCAGTACTTGCCTGCCGTTTGCACGCGCTCGCTCCGTTCCCCAGCACTCACTGCAATTGGGGTCTCTGATGGTATGATTGCTGACCATATGCAGCTTGAATACCTGTGCAGGTACCTGGACCCGGTGAGTGCTGGGTCGCTTCGTGCAAAACGGCGGCCATTTTCATCCTCTGTTGGTGGCGCTGAATGCGTCATGGGTGTCTACTAAATTAAAACTGACCCATTCTGAACCATCCCTTGAGGTAAAGGCGGTAAAGCTTGCGGTAAAATAACGGCACCAGCAGCGCATTGTACATGGCTGAAGGAAGGACCACCCCGACCAGGGCCACTCCCGGAGGAATTTTGATCTGCAGGTATACCAGCAAGAGGTAATAAATTAACTGACTTACCATGGTGGCAAAAAAAGTCAACGCCATCACTACCAGGCTGCTGTCCTTGTATAAACGGGATTCCGACCAGCCCACCAGATAACCGGCCACGGCAGTGGAGAGGGCGTTGAGGCCAAAATAGTTGCCGGTGATAAAATCTTTCATCAAACCGGCAACAAACCCCCAGAAAGCCCCCTCCCGCTGCCCTCTCCAAAACGCATAAAAAACTACCAGTAAAAAAATTAAATCCGGCACCACACCTTTGACGCGGATCAGGTCCACCACCGTTACCTGCAGCAGCAGGGCCAGCAATAAAAACCCGGGCAGGACCAGCAAGCCCAACAAAGAAAAAACCTCCCGCACGGTCATCTTTTCAATGGCAGCTCTTAAAGTAAAACGTCCGGCACACCATACCCGCTCACTTCCCGGCCCGGCTTACAGGGCCGGGAAGCGCACCCCGGTGATCACCAGCACTTCCTCCAGGCGGTTAAAATCCACAAAGGGCCGCACGGATGCTTCAAAGAAAAGACCGGTCGGATCCCTCTTCACACTGGTTATTTCGCCAATGGGGACACCCTTGGTAAAAATACTCTTCGTACCGGAAGTAACCACCACCTGCCCCGGTCTCACGGGCATGTCGTTGGGTATGTGGATCATGCGCAGGCTGCCGGCACTCCCGGCGGTGCCCTCAACCATACCCGGTGTACGGCTGTCCTGCACTAAAGCGCTTACCGCACTGCGCGGGTCAGTAATTAATAGAACGGTGGCGGTACGGTCGGTGGTGGCGATCACCCGCCCCACCAGACCCCGGGGAGTCAATACCGTCATGTTTTCCTTTATGCCCTGGGCCAGGCCCTTGTTGATGGTAATGGTGCTGAACCAGTTCCCCGGATCCCGGCCTATTACTGCCGCCGCGGTAACTTCAAGTCCGGAGTCGGCAGCGGGACCGCTTTTAAAATCCAGCAGCTTTTTCAGTCTTTCATTTTCCAAACGGAATTCCCTGGCCTGGTGAAGCTCGCCTTCCAGCCGGGCCACCTGCTCCGACAACTCGCTTGCCCGGCGCGACGCGTTAACCAGGGAAAGGGGGAAAGTGATCACATCCCTGACTCCCCGGCCCAGCCTGGTGGTTACCTGTTCTAAAGTGGCAAAGGTATCCACCAGTATCTTTTCCAGGGGCGTTGCTTCCACCCGGCTAAAGGCGGTCACCCGCATCACGTACAGGACCAGGACCAGCAAAATAACCAGAAAAAAAAGCCTCTTACCCGAAGTCAACGGGATCAACACCTATCATTTTGTTACAGTTTACGAAAGTTTGCGCGGGTGAATGAGTACCCGGCGTAAAACATCGATATTTTCCAGCACCCGCCCGGTACCGTAAGCCACGCACAAAAGCGGCTCGTCGGCCAGGTGCACGGGCATGGCCGTCTCTTCGCTCACCAGCCGGTCCAGCCCCCGCAGCAGTGAACCGCCCCCGGCCATCACAATGCCCCGGTCCATAATGTCGGCGGCCAGCTCCGGCGGAGTCTGCTCCAGGGTGCCCTTAATGGCATCCAGGATGGCCGATACCGGCTCAGAGAGAGCCTTGTAAATCTCCTCGGAGGTAATGCGCACCGTTTTGGGCAGGCCGGTCACCAGGTCCCTTCCCCGGACGTCGTAGGTCTGGACTTCCCCGGTGGGATAGGCGGTCCCGATTTCAATCTTGATCTCCTCTGCCGTGCGCTCACCGATCATGAGATTATAGGCCTTCTTTACATGCTGGATAATGGCTTCATCCATCTCATCCCCGGCAATGCGAATGGAACGGCTGGTAACAATACCCCCCAGGGAAATTACCGCTACCTCGGTGGTACCCCCGCCGATATCCACAATCATATTGCCCGTTGGTTCATGCACGGGCAGACCGGCGCCAATGGCTGCAGCCATGGGTTCCTCAATGAGATAGGCTTCCCGGGCGCCGGCCTGCAGGGCGGCTTCCCGCACCGCCCGCTCCTCCACCGCCGTCACCCCGGAGGGAACCGAGACCACCACCCGGGGGCGGATGAGAAAGGTGCGGTTGCGCAGGGCCTTGTTGATGAAGTATTTGATCATGCTCTGGGTGACATCGAAGTCGGCAATTACCCCGTCCTTCATGGGCCGGATGGCCACGATGTTGCCGGGCGTACGGCCAATCATCTGCTTGGCTTCTTCCCCCACGGCCAGCACCTGGCCGGTATCCCGCTGAATGGCCACCACCGAGGGCTCCCTTAAAACAATACCCTTGCCCTTCACATAAACCAGGGAGTTGGCGGTGCCCAGGTCTATACCCATATCCTTAGAGAACAGCCCGATCCGCATGTTCTCTCTCCTTTCCATCCAGATCATCTAAATCAAACCTTTGGCCTTGAAACTGACGTACTTATTATCCCCAATAATCAGGTGATCCAGAACCTCTATGCCGATAATGCGCCCGACCTCCTGCAGGCGCCTGGTCACCTCCAGGTCTTCCTGGCTGGGGGTTGGATCCCCGCTGGGGTGGTTGTGCAACAGGATCACTGCCGCTGCATTGCGGCGGATGGCATTCTTAAATAATTCCCGGGGATGCACCGTGGAGGAATTAAGGGTTCCAATGGAAATGATCTCCCGGGCAATCACCTGGTTCCTGGTATTCAGCAACAACGCCCGAAAATGCTCCCTGTCCAGGTGGCGCATTTCCTCCATGACCAAACAGGCTGCATCTTCGGGGCTTCTGATCACCGGCCGGGTTTCCCCGCCGGCCTGGGCAATGCGGCGACCCAGCTCCAGGGCCGCTTTCAACATGGCCGCCTTGGCCGGCCCGACACCCCGGACACTGCTCAACTCCTCCACTGAGGCGTCAACCAGGCCCCGCAGGCTGCCGAAATGCCGCAAAAGGGCCGCCGCCAGCTCCATGGCACTGGCCGTAGGCGTACCGGTGCGCAAAAGAACGGCCAAAAGCTCCAGATCCGTCAGCACCCCGGCGCCTTCCCTCAAAATACGCTCCCGGGGGCGCAGTTCCACGGGCATGTCCTTAATGGTAATGCGGTACGTTGGGGAATCCAAGGCTCTCTGCGGCCTCCAGACACACGGAAAGATACCCGAAAGGGCTCCCGGGTACAATTGACCCACAGGAAAACTTTCGGGGAAAATCTCAGTTGTTTTGAACATACTCCAAAGGATCCACACCAAATTCCTTCAGCACCTGGGCCAAACGGGCCAGGGGAAGGCCGACCACATTAAAATAGCATCCCCTGATTCCGGCAATAAAAATTGCCCCCAGTCCCTGGGCAGCATAGGCCCCTGCCTTGTCCAGGGGTTCACCGGTGGCCACATACCTGGCAATTTCTTCTGCCGTCAGTGGTCTGAACTTAACCCGGGTGCGTTCATGGGTAACCACCCGGCGCCCGGAGGGTTTTTCTATCACCGCCACGCCTGTGTAAACTTCATGTTCGTTACCCGAAAGGAGGCTGAGCATCTCACTGGCCTCCCGGGTATCGGCCGGTTTGCCCAGGACCTTGTCGTGCCAGACCACCACAGTATCTGCCGCCACCACCAACCCCTTGGAAATGGAGGGCGCCACGGCCCTGGCTTTTCTTAAGGCCAGCGTCTCTACCAGTTGATGGGGAGGCAAAGCTTCTTGCACCCCTTCCTCGACCCGGGGTACCACTACGGTGAAAGGTAAGCCCAGCTTTTCCAGCAACATGCTTCGGCGCGGCGAAGAAGAGGCCAGGTAAATGGGTAACACTTTTTAACCTCCACCATTTTTAGAGTTTGCGGTATAAAAGATATCCCAAAAGTAAACCCAATGCCGTAAGGGGACTTAAGGTAAGGGTAAAACCAAAGGTGAGCCGCGCAAAATGAAGATCTAAAGTAGCCGGGGCCAGGCCCACGGAGGCAAAAGGCTTAAGCATTGGCAAATAAGGAATGATCACTGCTCCCAGCGCGTCACCCACCAGGGCCCCGACCAGCATAAGAATTACCAGCAACCAGAAGTTTCTCTGGGGCTTGTACGCATTAGCCACAGTCATCACCCGGCAGCGAAAATTAACCACTTATCTGTACTAGTTTATCATTTTGCCTCTTTTGTGACAAGCTGCAATTCCGCCCTGTAAATGATTTCCACTTCCCCAGCATCGCTTCCGCCCGGCGGTATGGCGGGGCGGGTTTTACCCTATTGTTCCAGTAAGCACCGCCGCCACAAAGGCAGCGTAAAAAACCCCGCCGTAGGCCACCAGAAGCCGTGCATCAAGAAAACCGCGCCGCAAAAGCAACAGGTAAGTCACCAGCCCGGAAGCCAGGGCCAAAAGCGCACTTATAAAGGCCGTCTCCGTGAGCACCCATGGGGTCATGATAATACCGATGGCCGGAATAACGGAACTCTGAAAAACCATCGCCCCGGTAATATTACCCAGGGCCATGGTATCCTTGCGCTGGGCAAGCCAGATGATACTGTTAAATTTTTCGGGCATCTCCGTGGCCAGAGGGGCAACCAGAAGGGAGAAAACAAAAGCAGGCACGCCGAGTATGGCCGAGAGATCCGCCACGCCATCTACAAAAACCTTCGCCCCGGCCACGATCCCCAAAAAGGCCAGGAGCACCTGGACGATTACCAGAACCAGGGGAGGATTGTCGAGCCTCTTACACAGGTAAAGGGGTTCGCATTCCCCTTCCTCCTGGTCCAGGGTGCGTCCCCCGGTGATGGTTTCATATACGAAATAAATGTAGGCGACAATCAGCCCCAGGGCCACCACAGGCTTTAACGGGCGAGGTAGAAAAGCAGCCGCAATGGCTAACGTATAAACCACCAGGAAGAAAAACAGGTCCCGCCGGATCACGTGGGGATCGGGCTCCAGACGCGTGCGGCGGAAGGCCAGCACGGCCCCCCCGCTGATCAGCAAAGCCAGGGTCCCCAGCATAAAAGGCGCACCCAGAATGGCTCCGATGCCTATTTCCTCTCCCACTTCACCGCCGCCCAAAAGGATGGCGATCAGGGGAATGACCGTTTCCGGCATGGCCGTACCCACCGCAGCCAGGATGCTCCCCACCGCCCCCTCGGTCAGGCAAAGCTTCCTTCCCAGCCATTCCACACCGTTGGTAAAAAATCCGGCGCTAACCAGGATAACCCCCAAACTGATTAATAACAGGGCAAGATCCAAACCCATCGAAGCTCCCTCCACATAAAAAGGCCCACCGCCAAAAAACGACGGGCCTTACGTCTGGAATTAATTATAGCCCCACTGGCCGGCAAAGTCCAGCCTTATGCTGCCGGGGGTACCCGGCCAAACTGCCGGCGCCGGCACATCCTTTAAGTGAGGGCCTTCTGGATCAAGCTGGTCAGCGGGGCAAAAACGGCTTCCACGGCTTTGGCCGGGTTGGGCAGCGGTATTCTCAGGACCAGGCCAAAGCTGTAGATCATGCCAAGGAACAAAAGCACACTAAAAGCAATCAATTCCCGCCACATTTTCTTTTTAACCAGGGGCGGAACCTGCAGGGCGATAATGATGATAAAGACCAGGCTGAGCAAAACAACCTCCATCGTACATTACCCTCCTTGATATGTTTATTAAGCCAACTTCCTGCATCCCTGAAGGCTGCAGGGGCCTATTGATCAGGCCCATACGCCGGATCACGACTTTCACTTCTACCGTCACGGGCATGGTCGCGAAAACATCCTCCCATTCCCGTTCCACTTGCCTCCACACCCGGGGATACTTGCGGTGCACCGCTTCACCAAAGCCGAGGACATCGGCCCGGTATTCCTCCTGCAGCCTGGTTACGCAGGCCATGACCTCCTGCTTGATTACCCCGGCCAGCTGTTTTTCCAGCCGGGAAATGACCTGGGGATTCCTTAAATCAATCTCCAGGTTTTCCGATTCGGTAATGTTCACGCGGGTGTTGATCTCCACCCTCATGCCCGGCTGCCCGCTGGCCAGAAACGGTTCCAGCTTCACTCCCCCGCGGCCGGCACGCAAAATTTCCACGGCCAGTTTCTGTTCACCCCGGGAGCCGGGAAGGGAAAAGGTGACTGGCCCGCCCCGCACTTCCCCCCGCACCCACAACAATCCCCGGGCTTCCCGTTCGTTAAGCCATCCCACCAACCTGTCCCGGCGAAAAACGGCTGTCCCGGTAAGTTTGATGTTATGAAAGGGCGCAGGCCCTGCCCCCCCGGGATGCAGGGACATGCGGCTAAAAGCGGCGTTGGGCACTACTTCCAAAATGGCCGTATAGGGCTCCACGCCTGAATTCTCCAGCATCTCGACAAATTCCCCCAGGTGGGTGGGGGCGAAACGGGCGGAAAGTTCCTGGTTGTTGATTATCCCCACGATATCCTGTGCCGGGGTGACCTCCAGGTGGACGGGAACCTCCATGATATCCCTGGGATCCCCCCTGGCCACCAGGATCCAGGTATCCCGCCGGAACTGGCGGTTGCGCTCAAAGAAATCCATCACTTCCGCAACCCCCCTTTCCCGGGCCAGTTTTTCGGAAATAATGATCACCTGGTTGTGGGCGAAAAAGAGCTCCCGGGGGCTTTCCATGGACAACCGGCGGATGGCCTCAAAAACCGTCCTGGCCTCCGTGGCCAGGTTGTGGTAGCGCTTGCGCCCGCCACCCCCCCCACCACCACCGCCACCGACACCGCTCATACCGCCACCCCCGCCTCCGCCGGCAACTGCCGCGGGAACCAGGGTCTGCACTACCACGCGTATCTTGCCCTCGGGGGCGGCATCCACGGCCGTGAGCAAAACAATGCCCAGCTCTTCCACCTCCCGGTGGTCCCAGCAGCCACTGAGGACGAGAGGCAAAAACAACAACAGAAACACTAACACCTTAATCCGCCCGCCCCGGGGAAAAAGGCGGAAACGATGACCCGGGACTGATTCTGGTTGTTTTGGCCGGCTACAAGCAAAACAAAACCTGCTCATCTGGCCACTACCCTTTAAGCCTGCAAAGATATAGATGCGGCTTCTGTTACCTTTTCTGCCCACCGCCGCCCCCCTTTTGCCCTTTCTGGGTTGGTGGGGCGGGTTTCAAACCCTGCACCTGGCGGATGGGATCCTCTTTGGCCAGCTCCGAAGGGCGGGCCTCCCTCGCCCACAGGGGCGCCCGCATCATCACATCCTTTAAATCCCTGGCGTGCATGGGGGCCAGGGGGGCCAGGTAAGGGATGCCGAAGGAACGCATGGAAGCCATGTGTACCAGGATGGCCAAAAGCCCCATCATCACCCCGAAGATCCCAAGGGTGGCCGCCAGGGCCATCATGGGGAAGCGCAACAGGCGCATGGTGATGGCCATGCTGAATACCGGTGCCACAAAGGAACTGATACCGGTCAGGGCCACGACTATAACCATGAGGCTGGACACAATCCCGGCCGACACGGCCGCCTGGCCGATCACCAGGGCACCCACAATGCTCACCGCCTGGCCCACGTTCCGGGGCAGGCGGATGCCGGCCTCCCTCAAGGCCTCAAAGGTAAATTCCATCAGGAAGGCCTCCACAAAGGCCGGGACGGGCACCCCTTCCCGGGAGGCGGCTATGTTGATCAAAAGCCGGGTAGGAATCATTTCCTGGTGAAAGGTGGTAATGGATATGTAAAGCGAAGGTAATATCAAAGATGCAATAAAGGCAATGTAACGAAGCCAGCGTACGGCCGTGGCCAGAAAGAAGCGTTCGTAGTAGTCCTCGGAAGACTGTATGAAAACGACAAACTCCGCCGGCACGATGAGCACAAAGGGGGTACCGTCGGTGATAATGGCCACGCGCCCGTCCAGAAGCATGCTCACCACCCGGTCGGGACGCTCGGTGCGGAACACCTGGGGGAAGGGAGAATACGGGTGATCCTCGATTAATTCTTCGATATTACCGCTTTCGATTATGCCGTCCACCTTGATGCGAGAAAGACGGTCCTTCACTTCCTGCACCAGCCGGGGATCGGCCAATCCCCTGAGATAAACTATCTCCACAAAGGTACGGGTGCGCTCCCCCAGGGTGATCCTCTCGATCACCAGGTTGGGATTGCGCAGGTGGCGGCGGATGAGGGAGGTGTTGGTGCGCAGCAACTCGGTAAACCCCTCCCGGGGCCCCCGCACCACGCTCTCACTGGTGGGCTCCTCGATACCCCGCACCGGCCAGCCGGGAGCGGTGGCCAGAAGGGCCGCTGCTTTCCCTTCAATGAGTACGGCCACGTCACCATAAAGAATCCCATCGAGCAGTTCAAAAACAGTAGCAGCTTCCTTCACCGAACTCACATTAATCATGAAATTACGAACCAGGGTGAACAAATCCCCGGCCGCCTTCCCCCCCAGGCCGGCCATGCGGGACTCCAGGGTCAGGCCTTTGATCAAAGTGTCATTGACCGTACCTTTGTCCGTCATGCCGTCAATAAAAACAACGGCCCCGGGAACACCCCCGTCAACACCAAGCTGAAGCTCGCGGATAACCAAATCGCTGCTGTGCCCCAGGATTTGCTTAATAAGGGCCAGGTTGTCCTTTAACCGGGAACTCAGGGGCATCTTTTTCAATTCCCCGGCCTCGTAGCTTTGCTCCCATTGAACGTGGCTTTCCTTGAGGGATTGGGGGCTTTTTTTGCCCTTCGGCAAAATCCGGGCAAAATTTTTTAAAATGCGGACCAAAGGAACACCTCCCGGGAATGGGGCGAATGGTGAATTACCCCTTCGAGATGGTATTATGAGTTGGCCGGGGAGGTTTTATCCAACTGTGCCAAATTAAAAAAGCACCGGTTCATTCGGTGCTCGCCATCATATTCACCTTCGCCATAAGCACCTCCCGGGCTTCGGCCACCATGTACAGTGAACCGGTTATACAAACCACATCACCGGGACGGGCCATGGATAAGGCATGCTCCACGGCTTCGGGAACGGACTCGATGGTGTAGACCTTGGGTACATATTTTTGGGCCTCTTCGGCCAGACGCCGCCAGTCGCCGGCCCGGGGACTGTTGGGCCGGGTAACCACCACCGCCCGGGCCCGGGGGGCCAGCTCAGCCACCACCCGGCCCCGCTCCTTATCCCCCAGCATACCGATGACCAGCACAACTTCTTTGCCGGGGAGATAGTCGTCCAATGCTCTGGCCAGGCTGCGGGCGCCGTCGTAGTTATGGGCACCGTCCAGCAGCACCAGGGGCCGGCTCAAGACAATCTCCAACCGGGCCGGCCAGCGGACTGCGGCCAGGCCCCGGTACAGGGCTTCCTCAGGAATGGCAAACCCCTGCTCCACCAGCAATTCCACCACCGCCACCGCCCCGGCGGTATTCACCTGCTGATGCCGCCCCAGGAGGGGGATAAAGAGATCCCGGTAGGTGCGGCGCAGGCCGTGCACCGTCAGGTACTGCCCGCCCTGATCAAACCCACCCGCGGCTGCCTCCCACAAAACGGTGCGGTAAGAAATCCCCGGGTTGAACTCAACTGCCGTTTCTTCACCCGAAGCAATGGCGGGGTCCATACTGGAAGTGCCACCAGTAACACGGTCCACCAGCACCATGGGTGAACCCTTCTCCCGGCAAAACTGTGCCACCACTTCCAGGGCTTCTCCCCGGCAGGCCGTCACCAGGGGGACCCCGGGCTTGATAATTCCGGCCTTGACAGTAGCAATCTCCCGGATGGTTTGCCCCAGGTAATCCATGTGATCCATGGCTACGTTGGTGATTACCGTAACCAAAGGCCTTTCCACTACATTGGTGGAATCAATGGCTCCCCCCAGCCCCACCTCCAGGATTAAGAAATCTACCCCTTCCTCGTAAAAATATTTGAAGGCCATGGCGGTGCTGACCTCAAACTCGGTGGGATGCTCGAAACCTTGCGCCACCATGGCTTCCAGGTGGGGCTTCAGCTGGCTGATCAACGAGGCCACCCGCTCAGCCGAGATTTGCACTCCATCAATTTGATACCGTTCCGTATAGGAATGCAGGTGAGGCGAGGTGAAAGTACCCGTGCGGTAACCGGCGGCGGTGAGGACGGAAGCCACCATGGCGGTGGTGGAACCCTTGCCGTTGGTGCCCCCGATATGCACCACCTTTAGCTTTTTCTGGGGATCCCCCAGCCGGCGCAACAGCTCCTTGATGCGCCCCAGGCCGAAATTTATACCGAATTTGGTCAGGTTCTGCAGGTAGGTCATGGCTTCATCGTACTGCACCGCTGTCACCTCAAACAAAGAACGTGCTTTATGCAAGTCGTTCGCTTTGGACCCAGCACTCACTGGCATACCAGGTATTCATAAAACCGGAGGTATCAATTAAACTTATCCCCCGAGCATTGCCAGCCTTTCCCGGATGGCAGTTGCTTTGCCCGCCAGCTCCGCTTCTTTGGCCCGTTCCTTTTCCACCACTTCCGCCGGCGCTTTGGCCAGGAAACTTTCGTTCCCCAGCTTGCCCTGCACCTTCTTGAGATCCTTTTCCACTGCGGCCAGTTCCTTTTTCAGGCGGGCCAGCTCCCGGTCAATGTCGATGAGTCCAGCCAGGGGTACATAAATTTCCACTCCCCGGGCCACCCCGTGGGCAGCCTGCGGGGGAATCTCTTCCAGCTCGGGCCGCACCTGTACCCGGCAGCGGGCCAGCCCCTCGATGTAACCGGGCCATTTCTGGACCAAATCCCGGGTATCCGGGTCCGTTACCACCAGAATTGCATCGGCCGTCTTGCCCGGGGGTACATTCATTTCGCTCCTGATGTGCCGGATGGACCGGATTACCTCCATGAGCACCGCCATTTCGGCCTCGGCCCTTTCATCCCGCAGCTCCGGCTGATAAACCGGCCAGGGGGACTGCATAATGGTGCGCCCCTGGTGGGGCAGGCGCTGCCAGATTTCTTCGGTAATGAAGGGCATAAAAGGATGGAGCAACTCCATGGCTCCCCGCAACACCCGGGCCAGTACGTCCTGGGCGCAGGCCCGGTCCCGGCCGTCTTTGGCACGGTAAAGGCGGGGCTTGACCAGTTCAATATACCAGTCACAGAACTCGTCCCAGATGAATTCATAGAGCACCCGGGCTGCTTCTCCCAGCTCATAGGCTTCCAGGAATTGGGTCACTTCCTGGACGCAGGCCTGATAGCGGCTCAATATCCAGCGGTCGGCCAGGGTATGGTATTCCCTTCCCGGGGCCGCCGCCGGGTCATAATCCGCCAGGTTCATCAGGGCAAAGCGGGAAGCGTTCCAGATCTTGTTGGCAAAGTTCCGCGCCCCGTCCAGGCGCTCAAAGTGAAAGCGCAGGTCGTTGCCGGGCGTATTGCCGGTCACCAGCATAAAGCGCAGGCTGTCCGCACCGTGACTTTCAATCACATCAATGGGGTCCACCCCGTTACCCAGGGACTTGCTCATCTTGCGCCCCAGGGCATCCAGAACCAGGCCGTGGATAAACACTTCCCGGAAGGGCACTTCCTGCATGAAGTGCAGGCCGCTCACAATCATCCGGGCCACCCAGAAGAAGATGATATCCCGGCCCGTCACCAGCACGGAAGTGGGATAATAGTAATCCAGCTCCGGCGTCTTTTCCGGCCAGCCCAGGGTGGAAAAGGGCCACAGGGCCGAGGAAAACCAGGTGTCCAGCACGTCGGGATCCTGCTCCAGCCGGCTTGAGCCGCAGCGGGTGCATTTCCGGGGCGGTTCCTTGGCCGCGATGACCTCCCCACAGTCACGGCAATACCACACCGGGATGCGGTGGCCCCACCAGAGCTGCCGGGAAATGCACCAGTCCCGGATGTTTTCCATCCAGTTCAGGTAAATTTTCGTGAAGCGTTCCGGCACGAAGCGAATGCGGCCTTCCTTTACCGCCCGGATGGCAGGTTCGGCCAGGGGTTTCATGCGCACAAACCACTGGCGGGACAGCATGGGTTCAATAACCGTGTTGCAGCGGTAACAGTGTCCCACGGCGTGGTTGTGATCTTCCACTTTGACCAGGTAACCCTGCTCTTTTAAATCCTTGATGATCCTTTTGCGGCACTCCCAGCGGTCCAGGCCCCGGTAAGGGCCGGCCTCATCATTCATCACCGCGTCCTTGTTGATCACCCGCACCTGGGGCAGGTTGTGCCGCCGCCCCACCTCAAAGTCGTTAGGATCGTGGGCGGGAGTAATCTTCACCGCCCCGGTGCCAAAGGAGGGATCCACGTACTCATCGGCAATGACGGGCATTTCCCGGCCCAAAAGGGGCAGGACCAGGGTTTTGCCCACCAGGTGCCGGTAGCGTTCGTCCCCGGGGTGAACAGCCACGGCCACGTCACCCAGCATGGTTTCCGGCCGGGTGGTGGCCACGGTAATGGCATCACGACCGTCCCTGGTGGGGTATTTGATGTAATAGAGCTGCCCGGGCTTGTCCAGGTGCTCCACTTCAATGTCGGAAATGGTGGTGTGGCAGCGGGGGCACCAGTTGACGATATAATAGTCCCGGTAGATGAGGCCCTGTTCATACAGGCGCAGGAAAACTTCTTTGACCGCTTCGGAACACCCCTCGTCCATGGTAAAGCGCTCCCGGTCCCAGTCACAGGAAGCCCCCAGGCGGCGCAGCTGGTGCGTTATGCGCCCGCCGTACTGTTCCTTCCAGGCCCAGACCCGCTCTAAGAACTTCTCCCGGCCCAGGTCATGTTTGCTTTTCCCCTCTCTGGCCAGCTGTTCTTCCACCCTGGCCTGGGTGGCAATACCCGCATGGTCGGTGCCGGGAAGCCACAGGGTGTTATAGCCCTGCATGCGGCGCCAGCGGGTGAGAATGTCCTGCAGAGTATTATCCAGGGCATGCCCCATGTGCAGCTGCCCGGTGACATTGGGCGGGGGCATGACAATGGAAAAAGGCTCCCGGGCATCAACCTTGGCATGAAAGAATTTATTTTCCTCCCAGTAGCGGTACCACTTTTCCTCCACGGCCCGGGGATCATAAGTGGTGGGCATGTCAAATTGCGTCATAATGCCTCTCCTCCCTGTAATCTGTGAACATTATAATGTGATCCCCGTTTTTTAGCAACCTCCGGGACAAATTCCTGGCATGAAATGCTAATAACCCCATAGAGATAGTTAAAGGGGAAAATGAGGCCATGGAGAACGGGGGGTGTTAAAAATTGGGCAGGCCCAGGTTGTTGCTGGTGCTTTTGCTGCTCTTAAGCCTGACCCTGGCAGCGGGTGCCATAATCATTAAAAGGTTTAGCCAACCACAACCGGAAACCAACATCATACGGTTAATGGAGGGGCCGCACTCGGTTTACCACCTGCCCCATTACATAGCCCTGGCCCTGGGTTTTTTTAAGGAGCAGGGGCTGGAAGTGGTTCTGGAAAATACGGCCAATGAACAAACATTGCTGCCCGCCCTGGCCGGCGAACGGGCCGACGTAGTCTTAGTTGGCCTGGAAGAGGCCATCTACAGCCGGGCAGACGGATCTATGGACGACGTGATGGCCTTTGCCGCCCTGACCCGGCGGGACAGCCATTTCCTGCTGGCCCGCAAGGCAAAGGACTCCTTTGAATGGGCCGGTTTAAAAGAAAAGACCGTCATTACTGGCTGGCCGGAAAGCATTGAGACGGTGCTTTTAGAGGGTCTTTTAAGGCAAAACAACATCGCTCCCTACCGGGAGGTAACCCTCTATACCAACATTCCGGCGTCTTTACGCATAGGTGCCTTTTCAGCAGGGTCGGGGGATTTTATCATCCTGGCCGAACCACAGGCCTCAATGGTGGAAAACGCGGGGGTGGGCCGGGTGGTGGTTTCCCTGGGTAAAGAAGCAGGTCCCCTGCCGGCGACGGTTTACGTGGCCAGGACGGATTTCATCCGCAAAAACCCCGTCGCCCTGCAGCGTTTTACAAATGCCGTATACAAGGCCCAGCTCTGGCTGGCCCATCACAGCACCCGCGAGGCTGCCCGGGTGGTCGGGCCTTATTTAAGGGATATGAACGAGAACCTCCTCTTGCGGGCCATTGAGCGCTACCGGGCCCAGGAAACCTGGGCCACCAACCCGGTCATCGATCCCGAAAGGTTTAACTATCTAATGGATTTGCTGGACCAGTCCCGGGAAGTAGCCAGAAGGATTCCCCCGGAACAAATAATAAACAACCAGTTTGCCCAAAAAGCCGTGGAAACGGTGCAGTACGTTCCGGAAAAGGAAAAACCGCGCTGGTTTCAACGTTTAAAGATTTAATTTATCCATTCCTCGATGACGTGCCAGAGATCGTCCCGCCCTTCACGGGTGCGGGCGGAAAATTTAATCAGGGGGGCCTCCCCGGTTAAACCCAGGGTCTGCCGGACTACCTGCAGCTGCCGCAGGCCCTGGCTTTTGGAAAGCTTGTCCGCCTTTGTGGCCACCACCACCGTAGGCAAGCCATGATGTTTCAGCCACTGGTACAGCTGCACGTCCTGGGCGGTAGGAGGGTGACGCAGGTCCACGATCTGGATTACACCCCGCAGCTCCGGGCGGCGGGACAGGTAGCCCTCAATCAAGGGTCCCCAGCTGACCCGCATCTTCTCCGGCACCCGGGCGTAGCCGTAGCCGGGCAGGTCCACCAGGTAAAACCGGTTATTGATCAGGTAAAAATTCAGGGTACGGGTCCTGCCCGGGGTATTGCTGGTGCGGGCTAAATTCCGGCGGTTGACCAGGCAGTTCAACAGGGACGACTTCCCTACATTGGAGCGCCCGGCCAGGGCTACCTCGGGTCTGCCCCCGGCCGGGCACCGGTTAAGTTCAGTTATGCTTTTAACAAACTCAGCAGAAACGATGTTCATGGATCGCGGCCGGATCCTCCTTGACCGGTATCACGGGCTGGTAGGAAACCTCGGAAACTTCCCCGGAAGGGGAGCCCAGTTCAGTAGCTTCGTGCTCCTGCTCCTTTTCTAAAAGGGCTATCTCCAGGACTTCATCCATGTGCTCCACCTGGATGAACTGCATCTTGCTCCTGACGTTGTGCGGTATATCGTCCAGCTCCTTACGGTTATCCTTGGGCAAAATCACCGTGGTGATACCAGCCCGGTGTGCGGCCAGTACCTTTTCCTTGATGCCGCCCACGGGCAGCACGCGACCCCTTAAGGTAATCTCCCCGGTCATGGCCACATCATGGCGCACCTTGCGTCCCGTGAAGGCCGAGGCCAGGGCGCAGGCCATGGTAATGCCGGCCGAAGGCCCGTCCTTGGGGATGGCTCCCTCCGGGACATGGATGTGGATATCGTGTTTGTCAAATACTTCTTCATCCACGCCCAGCTGGGCCGCCCGGCTGCGCACATAACTGTAGCTCGCCTGGGCGGATTCCTTCATTACTTCACCCAGTTTACCCGTTAAGGTAAGCCGGCCGGTACCCCGGTAAATGGTAACCTCGATGGCCAGGGTGTCGCCGCCAACCTCGGTCCAGGCCAGGCCGGTGGCCACGCCCACCTGATCTTCCTGTTCGACCACCCCGTAGCGGAACTTGGGCGTTCCCAGGAAGTGCTCCAGGTTTTGCACGGTAACGCGCACCTTTTTCGTTTCCTCCGCCACGATCTGCCGGGCGGCCTTACGGCAAAGGGTGGCAATCTGCCGCTCCAGGTTACGCACGCCGCTTTCCCGGGTGTACTCCCGGATAACCCGGCGAATGGCTTTTTCCGAAATGCTGAACATCTCACGGGTGAGACCGTGTTCCTTCAGCTGTTTGGGCAAAAGGTGCCTTAGGGCAATCTGCACCTTTTCCTCTTCGGTGTAACCGGAAATCTGGATCACTTCCATGCGGTCCAGAAGGGGCCGCGGGATACTGTGCTGGACGTTGGCCGTGGTGATGAACATTACATTGGAAAGGTCAAAGGGTACTTCAATGTAATGGTCGCTGAAGCTGTTGTTTTGCTCCGGGTCCAGCACTTCCAGCAGGGCCGCCGAAGGATCGCCCCGGAAGTCCATGCTCATCTTATCAATTTCATCCAGCAGGAATACGGGGTTCTTGGAACCGGCGTTGCGCATCCCCTGGATTATCCTGCCCGGCAACGCCCCCACGTATGTGCGGCGGTGACCGCGGATTTCCGCTTCATCCCGCACACCGCCCAGGGAAATGCGCACAAATTTGCGCTCAAGGGCCCGGGCAATGGAACGGCCCAGGGAGGTCTTGCCAACCCCCGGCGGGCCGACGAAGCACAAAATAGGTCCCTTCATTTTCTTGGCCAGCTTGCGGATGGCCAGGTACTCCAGGATCCGCTCCTTGACCTCAGTGAGACCATAATGGTCTTCGTCCAGGATGGCTTCGGCAGTTTTGATATCCAGCCGGTCCCGGGTGCTCTTGCTCCAGGGCAGCGCCAGCAACCAGTCCAGGTAATTGCGAATAACCGCCGATTCTGCTGCCATGGGCGGCATTTTTTCCAGACGCTCCACTTCCTTGAGGGCCTTTTCTTCCACTTCCTTGGGCAGCTTGGCTTCGGCAATCTTTTCCCGGTATTCTTCTCCCTCCGCCACGCGCTCGTCCTTTTCACCAAGTTCCCGCTGAATGGCCTTCATCTGTTCCCGCAGGTAGTATTCCTTCTGGGTTTTCTCCATCTGCTTGCGCACACGGATATTGATCTTGCGCTCCAGTTCCACGATCTCCAGTTCCCTGGCCACCAGGGCGCACAGCTTCTCCAGCCGTTTGACAATATCCACGGCTTCCAGCACCTGCTGTTTTTCCTCTATGCGCAGGGGCAGGTGGGAGGCAACGATGTCGGCCAGCCGCCCCGGTTCTTCCAGGTTGACTACGGAAACCACCGTTTCCGGTGGAATGCGCTTGGAGAGTTTCACGTATTGCTCGAACTGGTAAACCAGGCTGCGCATCAGCGCCTCAATCTCGGGGGTTTTGATAAAATTTTCGTTATATTGTTCCACCTCTACTTTAAAGAAGGGCTCATGGGCCAGGTAACGCCTGATATGGCCCCGGGCAAGACCTTCTACCAGAACCCGGATGGTGCCGCCGGGCAACTTGAGGAGTTGTTTCACCTCGGCTACGCTACCAATCCGGTATATGTCATCAACGCCGGGCTCGTCGGTCTGGGCTTCCTTCTGGGTAGCCAGGAAAATGATGCGGTCGCTCATCATGGCCTGCTCAATGGCCTGCACCGACTTTTCCCTACCCACGTCGAGATGGATGACCATGTAGGGAAATACCAGAATGCCCCTTAACGGCAGCAATGGTAAGATTCGTACTACCGGCTCCATAGCTGCACCTCCTTCTCGGTATGGTTCTGCGTTCCGGCCACATACACCACTATTTTAACATACACCTAACATTCCTGCCATAGTAATAAGTGGCACGGAAAAACAAGAACCCGGCTTTATAAGCCGGGTGTGGTAAGCTAACATTCTTTCGTAAGTTTTTTGGGGTTGGTTTTAACTTCCTGAGCAGTGGTTTGACGAAAGGCCGGGGGAAGAAAGCAATCCCGCCGCCGCCAGCACATCCCGCGGCGCCGGTAGGACGCTTTTGCGGGCGGCGCCGGGTTGTTCCACCAGGGCCGTTTTGAGCACCTCCTCCAGCCTGTCCACCGGCACCACCTCTATATCCGGCAGGTCGCGGAAAAGCTCCTGGTAATTTTCCCGGGGGATGAAAACCTTCCTGGCCCCGGCCTGGCGGGCGGCCTCCACTTTGGGCACAATCCCCCCCACGGGCAGCACGAGACCGCGGATGGAAACCTCGCCGGTCATGGCCACCCGGTTATCCACCGGGGTACCGGTAATGGCCGAGTATACCGCCGTGGCCACCGCCACCCCGGCCGAAGGCCCGTCCACGGGAATGCCGCCGGGGAAATTCACATGGATGTCGTAGTCCCGGGGATCCACGTCAGTGGTGCGGCGCAGGACGGTGAGGACGTTTTCCACCGCCCCCCGGGCCATGCTCTTGCGCCGCATGGTCCGTCCCCGCCCGTTCACCTCTTCTTCGTCCACCACGCCGGTGACGATCACCTTGCCCTGGCCCCGGGGAGCGGGCAGGGCGTTGGCCTCTATTTCCAGAAGCGCCCCCATATTCGGGCCGTAAACGGCCAGGCCGTTGACCAGACCCACCTGAGGTTGGGAGGCCACCTTTTTTTCGGGCCGGGGACTGTACTGACCGCTGTGCACCACCCATTCCACATCGGCCGCTTTGATCTGCTGGCGCCCCTCGGTAAGGGCAATACCGGCGGCAATCTGTACAATGTTTACCGCTTCCCGCCCGTTGGTGGCAAATTTTTTAATGACCGCCAGCCCCCGCTCATCCAGGGGAAAACCAACCTTGCGGGCGGCGTTGGCGGCAATAATTTCAATTTCATGGGGCAGCAAAGGGCGGAAAAAGATCTCCACGCAGCGGGAGCGCAGCGCCGGCGGAATTTCCTCCGGGGTGCGGGTGGTGGCCCCCACCAGGCGGAAATCCGCAGGCAGGCCGTTTTGAAAGATATCATGGATATGGCCGGGAATATTGGGATCTTCGGAACTGTAATAGGCGCTTTCTAAAAGAACCTTGCGGTCCTCCATGACCTTGAGCAGCTTGTTCATCTGAATCGGGTGAAGTTCGCCAATTTCATCAATAAAGAGTACCCCCCCATGGGCCCTGGTCACCGCACCGGGTTTGGGCTGGGGTATACCCGCCATGCCCATGGGTCCGGCTCCCTGGTAGATGGGATCGTGCACCGAACCAATCAGGGGGTCGGCAATCCCCCGCTCGTCAAAACGGGCGGTGGTGGCATCCACCTCTACAAACTTCGCATTTTCCTTGAAGGGAGAATGGGGGTTTTTTTGGGCCTCCTCCAGCACCAGCCTGGCGGCTGCCGTCTTGCCCACCCCGGGTGGCCCGTAGATAATGACGTGCTGGGGATTGGGGCCGCAAAGGGCCGCCCGCAGGGATCGGAGCCCTTCCTCCTGGCCAATGATCTCCTCGAATTTGCTGGGCCGGGTTTTTTCGGCCAGCGGTTCGGTGAGGGAAATGGACCGCAACCGCTGCAGCTTTTCTATTTCCTTGCGGGATTCCCGCTCCACGGCCGTTCTATTACCCTGCTGGGCCTTTAACAGGTTCCAGAAGTAAAGGCCAATGATCACTCCAAAGAAAACCTGGACAAAGGTAATAAAGCTGCCCAGTCCCCCGGGAAACTCTGCCACGGTCATGCCTCCTTGCCTTGATTTTTGGCAAGATCTATTATTGCCCTTTTATGCATCTAAAAAACACCGCTACCCTATTTTTCACAGTTAACTGAGTATCCCCCATGAAACAAAAAAGCACACGTATGGCTACGTGTGCCTGCAATCTGTATTTCACCTTCCGGCAATTACGCCGTTTCTTCCTTCTTCTTCTTGCGGTCTACGGCCACCACCAGGGGCTTATCCTTTTTCAGGATGGTGTCCCTGGTAATGATCACCCTGGCGATATCTTCCCGGGAGGGAATTTCATACATCACGTCCAGCATGATGTCCTCCAGGATGGCCCGCAGTCCCCGGGCGCCGGTGTTGCGCTTGAGGGCCTCCTGGGCCACCGTCCGCAGGGCGTCGGGATGGAACTCCAGGCTCACCCCATCCAGCTCGAACAGTTTTTCATACTGTTTGACCAGGGCATTCTTGGGCTCGGTCAGAATGCGGATGAGGGCTTCCTCATCCAGGGCATCCAGGGTGACGATAATAGGCAAGCGGCCCACAAACTCGGGGATAAGACCGTATTTAAGCAGGTCTTCCGGCAGGATCTGGCTTAAGATTTCCCCAATTTTCTGGTCCCGCCTGCTCTGGACTTCGGCGCCAAAGCCCAGGCCCTTTTTCCCGATGCGGTTCTGGATGATCTTCTCAATGCCGTCAAAGGCACCGCCGCAGATAAACAGGATATTGGTGGTATCCAGCTGGATGAACTCCTGGTGGGGGTGCTTGCGACCGCCCTGGGGCGGCACGCTGGCCACCGTGCCTTCCAGGATCTTTAAGAGAGCCTGCTGCACGCCCTCGCCGGACACGTCCCGGGTAATGGACGGGTTTTCCGATTTGCGGGCGATCTTGTCGATTTCGTCAATGTAGACGATGCCCTTTTCCGCCTTCTCCACATCGTAATCGGCCGCCTGGATGAGTTTTAAAAGGATGTTTTCCACGTCCTCACCTACGTAACCGGCCTCGGTCAGGGATGTGGCATCGGCAATGGCAAAGGGAACATTGAGCAACCGGGCCAGGGTCTGGGCCAGCAGGGTTTTACCGCAACCCGTAGGCCCCAGCATGATGATGTTGCTCTTTTGCAGTTCCACATCGTCTATCTTGCCACCCAGATTGATGCGCTTGTAGTGGTTGTAAACCGCCACGGCCAGGGTTTTCTTGGCCTGCTCCTGGCCGATGACGTACTGGTCCAGTATTTCTTTGATTTCCTTAGGCTTCGGGATGTCTCCCAGGTCAAGCCCAAGGTCCTCGCTCAGTTCCTCTTCAATAATTTCGTTACAAAGCTCAATGCACTCATCGCAAATGTATACCCCGGGACCGGCCACCAGTTTTTTGACCTGGTCCTGGAGTTTGCCGCAAAAGGAGCACTTGAGCTGACCCTTGTCGTTAAACATAGCTAAACACCTCTTTTATTTTGACTTGCGATAGGTCAACACCTCGTCGATGATACCATATTCCTTTGCTTCCTCAGCGGACATAAAGAAATCCCGCTCAGTATCCCGGGAAATTTTTTCCCTGGGCTGGCCCGTATGTTTGGCCAGCAGTTCATTCAAGATATCCTTTATGCGAAGGATCTCCCGGGCATGGATCTCAATCTCCGTCGCCTGACCCTGCACCCCGCCCAGGGGCTGGTGCAACATGATCCGGGCGTAGGGCAATGCATAACGCTTGCCCCTGGCTCCGGCAGCCAGCAAAAAGGAACCCATGCTGGCGGCCTGCCCCAGGCAGATGGTGGAAACATCTGGTTTAATGTACTGCATGGTATCGTAAATGGCCAGCCCGGCAGTGACAACGCCGCCGGGGGAGTTGATATAAAAATGGATATCCTTTTCCGGATCCTCGGCCTCCAGGAAAAGCATCTGGGCAATTACCAGATTGGCTACATGATCGTCTATGGGTCCGCCGATGAAAATAATCCGGTCCTTTAAAAGACGGGAGTAAATATCGTATGCCCGCTCACCGCGGTTGGTTTGCTCAACGACAATCGGTACTAAAGTCGACATGGTAACGTTACCTCCTGCGTAAAGGATGGATTATTTTAAAGCGATCACAAGCGGGAATTTACTCTGTCGCCGGTTGCCCGTCCTGCGCGACTACATTAGCCTGGTCCACCAAAAACTGGATTACCTTTTCCCGGACTAACCCCGTTATGACCGCCTCCAGCTGCCCCTGGCTTTCCACCACTTTACGCACTACTGCGGGGTCCTGCTGCATTTCTTTGGCCATCCGCTCAATTTCCGCCTGTATTTCTTCTTCGGTGACGGTGATGTTTTCAGCCCTGGCGATGGCATCCAGCACCAGCATGGTCTTCAGGCTCTCCTGGGCATCCGGGCGGAGGCGTTCTTCCATTTCCTCCATGGTGCTGTTTGAATACTTCAGGTAGTTTTCCAGGGTGAGGCCCTGGACCATTAAGCGGCGCTCCAGGCTTTGAAGCATTTCCTTTAGACGGGTTTGAATCATTTCCTCAGGGATATCAACCTGTGCATTTTCCACCGCTTTCTTCAGGACAGCCTGACGGGTTTCGGCTTTTGCCCTGGCTTCGGCAGCTTGTTTTAATTTATTCTCCAGGTCCGCCCTTAATTCCTCCAGGGTATCAAACTCACTCACGTCCTTGGCAAACTCGTCATCCAGCGGGGCCAGCTCCTTACGCTTGATGGCCTTCACGGTGACGGTGAACACTGCTTCCTTGCCCGAAAGCTCCGGCTTGGGATAGTCCTCGGGAAAGCGGGCCGTGATCTCCTTTGTTTCGTTGATGGCCATCCCCACCAGCTGGTCCTCAAAACCGGGGATTAACCCGGCGTTCCCAACCTCCAGGGTATAGTCGGTAGCCTTCCCGCCTTCAAATAGTTCCCCGTCCACCCGGCCTTCAAAGTCAATGGTAACCAGGTCTCCCTGCTGCACCGCACCCTCGTCAAGGCTCACCAGCCTGGCATGGCGGTTTTGCAACCGTTCCAGTTCCTGTTGTACATCCTCCGGCGTTACTTCCGTACTGGGTCGGGTTACTTCCAGGCCCTTATACTGGCCCAATTCCACTTCAGGCTTTACTACTACCCTGGCCTTAAATACCACCGGCTTACCCTCTTCCACCTGGACCAGTTCCAGCTGGGGCTGGGCCACCGGTTCAATACCCGTATCTTCTACCGCTTTGAAATAGGCTTCCGGAATAAGCATTTCCACTGCTTCATCCAGCAATGCCTGTTTGCCGATATGCCGCTCCAGGATAATCCGGGGAGCTTTACCAGGCCGGAAACCGGGCACGTTAACCTTCCTGGCCAGCTTCCGATAGGCCTTATCCATTGCCTGGGAAAATTGATCGGCATCTACCTCTACTTCCAGTAAAACAGTGTTTTTCTCTATCCTTTCCGCGTTAGCTTTCATCTATGCTCCCCCTTATAAAAGCTTTTTTAATAACCAGATTTAACCCCTTTTGCCATTATAGGCCGAACAATACTATAGTGTAACCATTTTTCATGTAAATACTTAATTCTACGGTTGAAGGATATTTCCTCCAGAAGAAAGGCCTTTTATCTCCCAGCCCCCAAAAAATTTAATGGTAAAATTTTTGCCGAAAAAGCTCTTGCTGGCCCGATATATGCATTACAAGCTAGTAAGGTATTTTACCTGAAGAGAGTAAAAACTGCAATACGAAATTCTGTCAAAAAATTAGATCACCTGGAGTCCCGGCAAACTGCATGTATTGCGGGCTCCGGGCAACACCGGAAAACCCGCAAACAAAATAAATAAATAAATAAATTCCTAAATTATAAAAGATCGTGCTTTCTGATATTTAGAAACTTGAACATTCTTTTAGAAAAGTAAGAAAGGGGGTTGTATTTTTGGTCTGTATACAATATACTGTTTGTTGAATACAATAAGCAAAAATTGGATGGTTGCACCTGAGTGGTTACCGTAGTTCTGTAACGGGCACTTATAAAAATTAAAAGGAGGTCTATTAAATGATCGACTGGACTAATGCTGTGGTAGTGGCCATCAGCGGTATTGTTTCGGTGTTTTTGGCCTTGGGCATACTAAGCGCGGTGGTGAGCTTTTCCGGCTGGCTTTTTGCCTATAGCGCCAGGAAAAAAACTGCCGCCCAACAATCCCAGCAGGCCCCCGCTCAGGGGAAAACAGTGGCAATTCATTAAGAGGGGAGGTGTTTTAAGTGGCTACTCCGGTAAATTCCCCCATGGTGGGCAAGTTAATTTCAGTTGATGTAAAAGTTGGAGATCAGGTGAAAGAAAATGACCCTGTGGCCACCATCGAAGCCATGAAAATGTATGTCAAAATCTACGCTCCGGCCAGCGGTGTGGTCAAGGAAATAAAGGCAAACCCGGGCGATGTGGTCAACCCCGATACGGTAATCCTGACCCTTGAATAAGGAAAGGGGGATTGGCTATGCTGGAGCAATTGACCGAGACCATTAACAGCACAGGGCTCCTCAGTTTGACCCCGGGCAATTTAATCATGTGGGCGGTCGCCTTTGGCCTCATGTACCTGGCCATAAAAAAAGGGGTCGAACCCCTCCTGCTGGTGCCGATTAGTTTCGGCATTTTCGCAGCCAATTTTCCCCTCACCGGACTGATGGAACCGGGAGGGTTGTACTACATGTTCTTCCATAACGGAATCCAGAACGAGTTGATCCCTCCCCTGATCTTCCTCGGTCTGGGAGCCATGACCGACTTCGGTCCGGTAATTGCCAATCCCAAAACTTTACTGCTGGGGGCGGCCGCCCAGCTGGGAGTCTACGCAGCCTTTTTCACTGCCCTGTTATTTGGCTTTAACATTGCCGAAGCGGCCACCATCGGCATCATTGGAGGTGCCGACGGTCCCACCACCATCTTTCTGTCGGCCAACCTGGCCCCGCACCTGATGGGGGCGGTTTCCGTGGCTGCTTATTCCTACATGGCCCTGGTGCCCCTGATTATCCCGCCGGTGGCCAAGCTGCTGACCACGCCCAGGGAGCGGGCCATGGTCATGAAACAAATGCGCCCGGTGAGCAAGGGAGAAAAGATCCTCTTCCCCTTGCTGGCCAGCCTGGTGATTATCCTGCTGGTACCTAAATCGGCGCCCTTAATCGCCATGTTCATGCTGGGCAACCTGTTCATGGAATCGGGTGTGGTCCAGCGCCTCACCGACGTTTCCCGCAACGAACTGATGAATATCGTGACCATCTTTTTGGGCCTGGGCGTTGGCGCCACCATGTCGGCGGAAACCTTCCTCAAGCCCCAAACCATTTACATTTTCATTCTCGGTATCGTGGCCTTTGCCTTCGCGGCTGCGGGCGGCATCATGATCGCCAAGATCATGAACCTGTTTACCACGAACAAGGTCAACCCGCTGATCGGTGCGGCAGGAGTATCCGCTGTTCCCATGGCCGCCCGGGTGGTGCACCAGCTGGGTGCGGAAGCCAACCCGCAAAACTACCTGCTCATGCACGCCATGGGGCCGAACGTGGCCGGCGTAATCGGTACCGCCGTGGCCGCCGGAGCCTTTATCACGGCCATTCACTAAGGGAAAACCCCTTTGGCGCGCCGGGAAACTCAGTGAAGTTTCCCGGTTTTTTATTGTTCGAAGGAGGCACGGCGTTGTCCACGCTCACTCCAGTGCTCCGCGCCGACAGTACCACGGCTTGCTTCGGGCCGGCTCTGGCTCTCTGCGGATTACCATCGTCACTACTTCCTTTCAATCACCCTCAAACTGCCCGATGTGTTCCAATAGGTGTTCTTCCGTTTGATTGCGTTTGGCGTCCTCGAGAGCCGAGCCGGCAGCCTCGCTTCGCCGGGTACTGTTACCGGCGCTCCGCAAAGTCGTTCGCTCAGGACAACGCCGTGCCGTCAAAGGTTGCTGCTTATTAAGAGACTGGGGTATGTTGATGCCGCAGCAACCGGCGGCTAAGGAAAAGCAGGAACAGCAGGGCCAGGCCGCCCCCCAGGGCGAACCCCGCCGGGGCACCCCAGAGGTGGACCACAGTACCGCTGAAAAAATTGCCTACCGGCACCAGGCCGATAAATACCAGGGAATAAACACTCATCGCCCGTCCCCGCAGGGCGTTCATCAAATCATCCCGACCTACCAGTTCGACGATAAAGGCCTGGCGCGCCGGCATGTCCAGAGCATGCATGGTCCCCAGGAGAAAGGCCAGCACGGCCATGTGCCAGTACTGCACCACGTTATAGAGAGTTAGCAGGCCCAGGACAAGAGCAAATAACATGGACATACCCGGCTCCAAACTTCAAAAGGAATTTTCATGATTAATTCCACTAACCCTTTGTATTCATCATCCCTGTACCACAGAGATTGGTAAATTAACTTCTTTATCCCATTTCTTTCAATGGCACTTTTATTCCCTTGTCAGGCCAAGCAGATCCAGCAGTTTAAAAACGAGACTCAGCAAAATCGAGACGACGGTGGCGAGACCCATGCCCTTCAGGCTCACCGCCCCCAGTTCCACCTGCGCGCCGCTGATGCCGATAATCAGCACCACCGAGGTCAGGATCAGGTTGCGGGCCTTGCTGTAGTCAACCTTCGACTCCACCAGCATCCGGATCCCGGAGGCGGCAATCACACCGAAGAGGAGAAGGGAAACGCCGCCCATAACCGGCACGGGTATGCTCTGGATGGCCGCGGAAAGTTTGCCGATAAAGGAAAGGATAATTGCCATAACGGCGGCCCCCCCGATTACCCAGACGCTGTACACTTTGGTGATGGCCATTACGCCTATGTTCTCGCCGTAAGTGGTGTTGGGGGTGGAGCCGAAAAAGCCCGAAAGCAATGTGGAGAGGCCGTTGCCCAGCAGGGAACGGTTTAACCCGGGGTCTCTGGCCAGGTCCCTGCCCACGATGTTGCTGGTCACGAAGAGATGCCCGATGTGCTCGGCTATCACCACCAGCGCCGCCGGCAGGATGATGGCCACGGCAGCCGGGTTGAAGGTTGGGAAATAAAGGTCGGGAAAAGCAAACCAGGGAGCGCTCACAATCATATCGGTCCTGACCAGCCCCAGGAAAAGGGAAAGGACATACCCGGCCACCACCCCGAACAGGACCGGAATAACCGCCATGAACCCCCTGAAGACCACCGTTCCCAGGATAGTCACACCTAAAGTGAACATGGACACGGTGATCGCCCTGGGATCGGGAACGTAGGGCTTGCCGGGCTCTCCGACCAGCCCGGCCATCTGCGCGGCCACCGGCGCCAGTTCCAGGCCGATGACGGCCACGATGGCACCCATGGCCGCAGCGGGAAACACCACGTCAATCCATTTTGTGCCTACCGCACCGATTAACAGGGCCACGGCAGTGAAGAACAGGCCCACGGCCACAAAGCCCCCCAGGGCGTCGCTGTAACTGTATTTGGACAAAACTACAAAGACCGGTGAAATAAAAGCAAAACTGGAGCCGAGGTAGGCCGGGATGCGGCCCTTGCAGACGACCAAATAAAGGAGAGTGCCGATGCCGTTAAACAATAAGACGGTGGCCGGGTTTATTTTAAAGAGTACCGGCACCAGCACGGTGGCACCGAACATGGCGAAAAGGTGCTGCAGGCTGAGCGGCAGGGTCTGAAGCAGGGGCAATCTTTCTTCAACCTGTATTTCTCTCCCGTTCACTTAATGTTCCCCCTTTGTTCAACAAAACCTTTCCGGCGGGTTATAGCAAAAAGAGCCTGTCTCCCGCGTCCCCCAGGCCGGGCACAATATAGCCGAGATCGTTTAACACCGGGTCTATGGCGGCCGTTACGATCCGGACACCGGGAAATTTCCGGGTAACCTGTTTTATCCCGGTCTCCACGGCAAACCCGCAAACCAGTACTACCTTTTCGGTTGAGTAGCCGGTTTCCCGCAGCAGTTCCAAGACTTTTACGCTGCTGTTGCCGGTGGCCAGCATGGGGTCCAGGATAAATACATGATCGTACTCAAACGCATTGCCGGGCACTGAACTCAGATAAACCCTCGCTTCCAGTGTATCGTGGTCCCTGGCCACGCCCACGTGGGCCACCCTGGCCTTGGGCAGGAATTCAAAAAAACTGTCCACAAAACCCAGGCCCGCCCGTAGCACCGGAACCAACAGGCACCTGGAGGAATCCACCTCTTCAACCCGGGCTTCCACACCCAGGGGTGTAACCACGGCGGTTTCCCTGGTGGGCAGGTGGCGGGTCGCTTCAATGGCCAGAATCAGGCCCAGTTCCCTCAAAGCCCTGCGGAACAACTCGGTGTCGGTTTCCCGGTCCCGTAAAGTCCTGAGCCGGTCGCTTACCAGAGGATGCCTCACCAAAATTACAGAACTCACTTTTTCCCCTCCTACGCAGATCATTTACACACAAATAAGCACTATTCGACAAAAAGGGCAAAAACCATTTTAAAAAGATCATTTTTAAAGAAATTTTCCCCCGGGTTATGATCCCACAAGCTTAAGGGAAAACAAAAAGCCCGAAAGTTTTTCGGGCCGCTGGAAATCTCCTGTATTTCAAGCTCTCTGGCTGATCCCGGTGAAGAATTCCGGGACAAACCCTGTCAAGAGAGTCCGCCAGGCTAAGATATATCTTGACCAAAAATCTCCCAAATGTTAAATTCATACCGGTACCCATACCAGCAAAAGGAGAGGACGGAAATGTCTGAAGATATGAGGGAATACCTTGAGCCAGTTTTTATTAGAGCCAGGAACCTGCCTGAAGCCTGGTACCTGCTTTTAAAAAAGCTGTTTGAAATTGACGCCTATACATATTTCCCCGAGTGGGGCGGCGGCGCGGACGAGCAGGGCCGGTGCGACAACAGCCGGCGGGAGTTTGATTTCGCAGTCTGCCAGATCACCCACCCCTGGGAGCGGCCGCTCTGCGATATCCTGCCGCCCGGACTGGGTATTCCAGCTCCCCCTACCACGATGGACAAGATCGAGGAGTACTTTGCCACCTATATCCTGAACCCGTACAAGGCAGAGAACGAGTCGTATACCTACGGCGAACGCATCTGCCAGCAGGTGGACGACCTGATCCGCTACTACCGCACCTACGGATTTGACCACGTGAAGGGGTGCATAGAAATCGCTTCTCCGTCCGACCTGGCCAGGGGTAAGTCCCTGCCCTGCCTCAGGCTGATTGACACCAAAATCCGCCTGGATAGAAAGGCCGGCGTTTACCGGATGCACTTTTACGTCTACTTCCGGGCCTGGGATTTGTGGGGCGGTTTCCCGGTCAACATGGGCGGCTTGCAGTTGTTCAAAGAATGGTTGGTTGAGCAGATAGGTCCTCACCCCAAAACGGGCATCCCCCTGGAAGACGGGGAAATGATCGTCATGTCCAAGAGCCTCAATGTGCGCGGCCACATGGAGCCTTTCGCCCGCGCCAGGGTCGGCCTGTAAAACAAAAACTCAGCAGGTGGGGATGCCTTCGCTGGCTTCTTCGATGTATCCCCAGATTTCCTGGTAAGCCCACGATTACCCGGGAGGGAAATATAATTGAAAGGGGGGAACGATCCATGTCCGAGCAACTGCTGAAAGAAATCCTCGGTGAATTAAAGGCCTTGAATCAACGCGTCGGCAATATGGAGCAACGCATCGGCAACGTGGAGCAACGCATCGGCGGCCTGGAGCAGGGCCAGCAGGAACTCGTCAAGCGTGTCGGCAGCCTGGAGCAGGGCCAGCAGGAACTCGTCAAGCGTGTCGGCAGCCTGGAGCAGGGCCAGCAGGAGCTCGCCGGGCGCATGGAACGGATGGAAGCCCGCATCGAAAACGAAATCATCGACAAGATCCGCGCCCTCTTCGATGCCCGCGCGGTTCACATGGACTACTTTGTCAGCATCAGGAACTCCCTGGCCAAAATCGAAGACAGGGTTGAGTACATTGCACGCAGGCAAATAGAAACTTCTGTCAAGCTGGAAGAGCACGACCGGGAAATCAGGCTCCTCCGCCTGGAAATGTCCGGTCATTGATCCTTTGTTTATTGCGAAAAACTTAAATGACAAATATAAAAGACCGCCTCAGGGTTTAACCTGAAGACGGTCTTTTTTTGGCGTCCCAGGAGGGATTCGAACCCCCGACCTACGGATTAGAAGTCCGTTGCTCTATCCAGCTGAGCTACTGGGACATGATTGGGGGCAGGTCGCCTGCTGCCCCCGCCGGTTGTCAGCGTTTATATTATACTATACGAGATAGTGGACCTGCAACTGCATGTGACGCCTTTTTAAATTTCCCGTACCTTTGGTTGGGTCAAAGGATCGAGGCCGGCCTTTTGCATCAGGCGGCAAAAGAGGCAGGTGTCGGCCGTGGTCGGCTGGCCGCACAGGGAACAACCCTTTAATTCCACTGGTACATCGGTAAAATTCCTGCGCCCTCTGTCCCAGAAACCGAAAAGGAATCTCTGTTTGGTGCCGGGCATTTTTTCTTCCAGAGAGTTAATTAATTCCTTATAGACTAAAGATGTTGCTCCCCTGGCCAGGGGGCAGTCATCGGCAAAAAACTCAATGCCCCTTAAACGGCAGTACATTTCCGTTTCCAACTCCCCCACCCGGACCAGCGGTTTAATGCGGGCGGGTAGACGGGAATGGGTAGATGGCAGGTGTGGATACTGGCGCGCCAGATAACCTTCCTGCCAGCCCATTAAATTTCCAAGCAAAGCCGCCGTTTCGTCGTCCATATTGTGTCCGGTGGCCACCACCTGATACCCTTTTTGCTGTACCACCAGGTTCATCAGGTACCTTTTAACCGTGCCGCAGACTGAACAACTGACCCGCCGGGTACGCCGGACAATTTCCTTCATACTGGCACCGTACATGTCCACCAAAGAAAGGACGTACAACCTCGCCCCCCGGACGGCGGCAAACCTTTCACAAACCAACCGCGAACCCTCAGAGTAATCTCCTATCCCCAGGTCCACGTGCAGGCCATCGGCCTTATAACCCAGGGACAACAGGGCATCCCACAGGGCCATGCTGTCCTTGCCGCCTGAAACGGCAACCAGCACCTGCTGGCCCCCGGCAAGCATTTTATACTTTTTGATGGCCCTGGTTACCTGCCTTAAAAAATACTCTATAAAATGCTCTTTGCAAAAGGCCGCATTGGTGGATTTCAGATTTATTACCGGCTCCCCTTTGCATTTCACACAGCGCCGCATTATCAACCACCCTCCTTCCTCTGGCAAAAGTGAAAGGGGAGGGAATGGGCATAGTCAGGGAGGTATTCTGCCGGGTAAAACAAAAAACGTAATGTCAAAAACTGGAGCGGGTGATGGGAATCGAACCCACGTACCCGGCTTGGAAGGCCGGTGCTCTACCATTGAGCTACACCCGCTCGAAAGGAAAAAGCTTAAGTTGTCGGCAGCAAGTATATTATAGCGAAAACAGCTGTAGAAGTCAAAACAATTATCACGTAAAAATACCATAAAAGAACCTCTGAAATCGCCAAAAACGGAATGAAACGCTCTGAAGGCGGCTCTAAAGGGAGATACATCTTAGCTATAATCTCAAAAGAGGATTTGAACTTTTTAAAACACGGCAGCCAGACGACTGATACCAACACATACCCCGTAGGATAACCCCGCTAAAACGGCAGTCACGGGCAGCGTCACCAGCCAGGCCGTGACGATCTTCTGGGCTGTCCCCCACTTGACCGTGGAAAAACGCCTGGCCGTGCCGACGCCAATGACCGAAGAAGAGATGACGTGGGTGGTGCTCACGGGGAGTTTTAATAAGGTGGCTCCCAGGATCACCAGGGCCGAACTCAAGTCGGCGGAAAAGCCGCTGCCGGGCTCCAGCTTGATGATGCGCGTGCCGGACCGGGGTAACGAGTATACCCACACCATTTTCAAAGCGTTAAACCAGACCTTCATTACCCCGCTGGAACGGGAAGACATTATGCTGCTGACGGTAAAGCTGGACGACGTGCTGGACGGCATGGAAGCCTGCTCGGACCTGCTGGACATATACCGCATTAAAGAACCGGACCCGTACATGCGCCTGTTCGCCCGGATAGTGGAGAACTGCACGGATGAGATTGTTGAGGCCGTGCAACTGCTGGCCGCCAAAAAATTGCCCGATATCCACCGCCACACCTTCCGGATCAACGACCTGGAAAAAGAAGCCGACCAGCTCTACCGGGAAAGTTTGCAGGTCCTCTTCGACGAAAATAGCGATCTGAAAAAGATCATCCAGTTCAAGGAAATTTACGAAAAGATGGAATCTATTCTGGACTGTTGTGAAGACGTGGCCAACGCTCTGGAAGGCATCATCATGCGCAGCTAGCAGTGGCATAAAAAACCCCTGGCAGCCAAAGCCGCCGGGGTATGTTTTTATGGCCTTTACCGCCGCGGGCCAAAACTCGCCTTAACTTCCCGCCCATCAATCACCAGAAGGCCGCATCCCGGGCCGTGTTCTCCCCGGGGGTCGTGAATGCTGCCCGGGTTGAAAAACAAAATCCCTTCGTGCACATTACAGTAGCGGACGTGGGTGTGCCCAAAAACCACCACGTCCGCCTGCAGTTCCAGGGCCCGGTAGAGAAGCTTTTGCAGGGAGAAGTGCACGTGGTATAGATGGCCGTGGGTAAGAAACACCTTTTTCCCTGCCAGCTCCAGCACCTCTTCCCCCGGGCCGCCCGTTTGAAAATCGCAGTTGCCGGCCACGGCACGCACAGGCACATTTAGCGCCTCCGCCAGCAGCTGGCCGTCGCGGTAATAATCTCCGGCATGCAGCAATAAATCCAGTGGTTCTAACTGATTTAATAGTTTTATAGCCCGGTCCACCCTTCCGTGGGTATCACTAACCACACCTACGCGCATGAAACAACACCTGCTTTCCGCCTTAACTTGCGTCCAGTTCCCGGCGCAGACCCGCCAGAATTTCCCGGATGAGGGCCAGGGCACGGCCACGATGGCTGATCTGGTTTTTTACCGCCGGGTCCAGCTCGGCAAAAGTTTTCCCGCAGGAGGGTACATAAAAGAGAGGATCGTAGCCAAAACCTCCCTCACCCCGGGGTTTATCTGCAATCACTCCCTCACAGGTTCCTTCCGCGGTAAAAACCTGCCCGGCAGGGGTGGCCACGGCCACCACACAGCGAAAGCGGGCAGTACGCTTTTCGGGGGGAACACCGGCTAAAAGCCTTAAGAGCTTTTCATTGTTGGCCCGGTCGTCATGCCCCTCACCGGTAAAGCGGGCCGAGTGCACCCCCGGGGCGCCGCCCAGATAATCCACTTCCAGGCCCGAATCGTCGGCCAGGGCCGGCTGGCCGGTATAGCGGGCCACCACGGTGGCCTTTTTTACCGCATTATCTTTAAATGTAGCACCGTCCTCAATTATTTCCGGCACACCGGGATAGTGATCAAGGGAAACAACCTCGTAACCAAGCGGGGAGAGCAGCTGGCTCAGTTCCCTTACTTTACCCCGATTGCGTGTGGCCAGTACCAGTTTCATCACTCATTTCTCCTTTGGATCCAATTTGGCTGACCAGGGCGGGCCCCAGGACTTCCTTCTGGTAGTCCACCAGCAGCCGAATACCTTCCGCCGCCAGGTCCAGCATCCGGTTCAATTCCTCCCGGGTGAAGGAGGCTTCCTCCCCTGTACCCTGGACTTCCACCAGGCGGCCTTCGCCGGTCATCACCACATTCATGTCCACTTCGGCGGACGAGTCCTCGGCAAAGCACAGGTCCAGAACCAGTTCACCGTTTACCCGGCCCACACTGGTAGCGGCCACAAAATCTTTCACGGGCAAATAGGGGATCAACCCCTCTCCCACCAGGTGAGCCAGGGCATCCACCAGGGCCACGAAGGCACCGGTAATGGAAGCGGTACGGGTACCTCCGTCGGCCTGGATCACATCGCAGTCCAGGATCACGGTCCGCTCTCCCAGGGCGGATAAATCCACCACCGAGCGCAGGGAGCGGCCAATGAGCCGCTGGATTTCCTGGGTGCGGCCCTTACCCCGGGTAAGGTCGCGGGAGGTACGTACGCCTGTGGCCCGGGGCAACATGCCGTACTCGGCAGTCACCCAGCCCATACCCGTATCCTGGCGGAAGGGAGGCACCCTTTCCTCCACCGTGGCCGTACAAATGACCCGCGTATCGCCCACCTCCATCAGGACCGAACCCTCGGCATATTTGTTAAAATTCCTGGTGATCTTCACCGGCCTCATCTGACCCGGCTTTCTGCCGTCTACCCTTTCCATAATCCTCCTCCTGTACGCCTGTTATTTTTCAAATCGCCGCTTCCCTATCTTCCATATAATATATCCCGATTCCGTATTAATACAGGAAATATGTATCCCCTTCGGCAGCCAGTTCCACCGTTCCGCCAAAACCCGCCTCGGCTTCGGCCTTTAAAACTGACAGATCGTATTCGGGATAAAAGTGGGTGATGATCAGTTCCTTCACCCGGGCTTGCCGGGCCAGGGTTCCCGCTTCCCGGGCGGTCATGTGCCGGCCCCGCAAGAACCCGGCATCTTGATCAAGGCCCGAGGCTTCACAAAGGAAAATTCCCGCTTCATGGGCCAGGGCGGCCAGTTCTTCCGTGGGGGCGCTGTCGCCGGAATAAACAAAATAACCCGATCCCTCCACCCCTACCGAATAAGCGGGCAGGGAATGGCGGGCCGGCAAAAAGAATAGCCGCACCGGGCCAACGGACCCGCAGCGCACCTTTATTCCTGGAGGCACCTCCTCTTCAGGCAGGCATTCGATGGGTATCACATCAAAGGCATCGGTACAGGCGGATAGCTCCTCAAAAATGTGTACCGGCTCCTGCGGTATGAACAGCTGCACCTTGCGGTGTCGCCGCCCATCCCGCAGCCCCGCGACAGTGGCATGGCGCAAACAGTGCAGGTCTACATAGTGATCGGGATGCAGGTGGGTAATCACCGCAGCCCGCAGGTCGCAGTGGTGTATGAACTGTACGAGACGGCTGAAGGTGCCGTGGCCGGCATCCAGCATGATATTGCCTCCACCGTCCTGCAGGAGATAGCCGGAACAGGCTCCGCCTGCGGCCGGGTAAGGAGCCCAGCAGCCCAGAACAGTGATCCGCATTATAACACCTCCCACTTCTCACTTCTCACTTCCCATTTTTGCTTCCACACAGCAGCCTACCGCCCCGGTATACTGGGGATTCTCCGGCACCACCACCCGCACTCCCAGCTCTTTAGCCAGAATCTCCCTTAAAGCGGCGTTTTGGGCAACGCCGCCCGTAAAAACCAGGGTGTCGCTGAAAAGGCGCATCAGCATGGGCCGGATGCGTTTAAAAATGGTGTAATTCACCCCGGCAGCCAGGGAACCAATGGGGTGCCCCTCCAGCACTTTGCCGATTAGCTCCGTTTCCCCGAAAATGGCACAGGTAGAACTGAGATCCACCGGATTCTGGTGATGGCGGCTGAGCTCGTCCAGGCTGATGTTCAGCACGGCCGCCATATTTTCCAGGTAACGCCCGGTACTGGCGGCGCATTTGTCGTTGGTCTGGAAATCCATCAGCCGGCCGCCCCGCACCAGGGCCACCTTGCTGTCCTGCCCGCCCAGGTCCAGCAGGGTGAAATCGGACAACCCGGTAAGGTGGACCGCCCCCAGGACGTGGGCCTTGATCTCGGGGATCACCCTGGCTCCTTTCAGGGCCACGGTCTGGCGGCCGTAACCGGTACTGACCACCGCCCGGGGTTTCGTTCCAGCGGGCAGCAGGGCGGATAAATCCACCGCCAGCTGGCCTTCTTCCAGCCGGCCGTGCTCCCGGTAAAAAGCGATGGTATCGAATTTAAAAAATTCCAGGCGGCCTTCTTCGTCCATCAGGGCAATTTTCACATTCCGGCTGCCCAGGTCAATGCCACAATACAAAGGGATACACCTCGTTACTGCAACATTTCAATAAAAGCATCCAGGCGCATGCGGGTGCGGGCATCCAGGCGGTTGGGCTTGTCCCCCTCCAGGGTAAGGATGGGGAGCTTGAGCCTCTGCCGTACAATTAAATCCTCAATCTGGCGGAAGCAAAAACTCTGGGCGTAGTGGATGACACCGTGCACCCGGCGCCTTTCCACTTCCCGGGTGATATCTTCCAGGCGGTAAAAGATGCCGTAGGGGTAGCTGTACAGCCGGTAGCGTTCCACAAGGTCCCCGGTCTCAAAGGGCAGGGTGAACTGGCGCTGGGTTTCGTTATAAACCACCCGGGCGCCCCGCTCCTCCAGGTAATCGTAAAGGTCGTCCATGATCGGCGGCACGCCTATGTAAGCCAGGCGGATCTTTTCCCGGCGGGGCTCGGCCCCCTTCAGGCGGGCCAAAAAGTCATCCACTTCCCGCTCGAATGCGTCCGGATCCCCTTTAAAATCGCTGCAATTTACCTGGAAGAGATGGTTGTCCCACCCTCCCACCAGGTTTTCCTGCCAGGTGAGCCGGTCGATTTCCCATACCTTGCGCCGGATTTGATCCAGGCGCCCCCGGGCGCGGTTGACCGCGGCCCAGTCCACTCCAAAGCGGTCCATGAGTTTTTCAATCTGCAGGGCTAAGAGATCCCGGTCGCGGTCAAAAGGATAGGCAAAGGGGATCACTTCCACCCCGATCAGCTCCAGGGTTTCCATCAGGGCATGGGTATTGCTGCAGTCCCCCTGGGTGACCGCCACCAGGGTGCGGATATCCCGGTGACGCAGGACAGTGCTGTACAGCCCCTTGATCCAGGCGCAAACATTGCGGGGATAGCCCGCCAGTTCCGCTTCCTCCACCAGCCCCCCGGGGTTGGGATCGGTGATAAAGACGTTGTTTAAATCCACCGGGATGCAGCCGGCAGCGTATATGACCTCCACGGGCACGGTGGTGGTGATGCCCACCCGGCGGGACTTCATCCCGAAAGCCTCCCCAGTGCTCTTGTTATCCATAACCTTGTCCCCAAATATTAAAGTGGTTTTTTAAAACGTCGCCCGCTGAATTCGACCTTCAGTCAAGTTTTACCTGCTTGACGGATGGGATATCCTCCCCTAAAAAAAGGCGGGCCGTTTCTTTAAATGCCCGGGGGTCACCGCTGACAAAATAACGGTGCTGCACCGGGCCGCCGGGGTTTAATAACCCCAGCCGGGACATCTCCTCCCGGGCGGCTATGGTGGTGGCTTCCGCCGGATCCACCAGCTTTACCTCCGGGCCGAGCACCTCCCGGAATTCTGCTTCCAGAAACGGGTAATGAGTGCAACCTAAAATCAGGGTGTCAATGCCCGCCTGCTTTAATGGCTGCACATACTCGGACACCGCCTCCAGGGCCTCCCTGGTACCGGCCCGGCCCGCCTCCACCAGGGGTACCAGGCGGGGAGCGGCCTGGCCGAACACCGCCAGATCAGGATTTAAAGCCTTCAACGCCCGCTGGTAAGCGCCGCTTTTGATGGTGGCTTCAGTGGCAATGATCCCAATGCGCCCCCCGGTACTCACCCGCACCGCTTCCCTGACTCCCGGCTCGATCAGGCCGATCATGGGCACCGCATAGCGTTCCCCGACCACGGGCAGGGAGATGGAAGAGTTGGTGTTGCAGGCAAAGATCACGTATTTTACCCCGCAGGACACCAGGAAGGTCAGGATACCCTCGGCAAACCCAATCAGTTCTTCCGGCGTACGGGGTCCGTAGGGTACATGGGCGTTGTCTCCAAAATAAACGGTGGATTCCCCGGGCATCAGGCGAAAAACCTGCCGTGAAACGGTGAGTCCCCCTACTCCCGAATCAAAAAGACCAATTGGCCTGGGGTCGCTCAATTTTAGGCTCTCTCCTTATCTCTCTTAAATTATGTTCAGGATAGTACCATCTTATATTTATTCAACCACGCGTGATCTTACTCGCTTCAAGGATCACTTTTCCGCCTCAAAAAAGACAGGCCCGTGAAAGGACCTGTATCATCATAACACAGATTTTTTCTTCTGGAAAGTGACTAGTTGCCGCTTCCTTGATCCAAGCGCTCGCTTAAATAATCCACAATACCCTGCACTATGCCCTGTGCGGTCTCCTCCACAAACCAGTCCTGGGTCAACAGGGCGGCCTCCCGGGGATTGCTGATGTAGGCAACTTCCACCAGCACCGCCGGCATTAACGAGGTACGCAGGACGGCAAAATTGGCCTCCAGAACACCATCATTTTCCAAACCGAGCCTTTGTACCAGCTGGGCCTGGATATACCCGGCCAGTTTGCGGCTTTCCTCCCGGCGGTTGGGATCTCCCCCCCCAGCCGGGCTGAGGATGTAGGTAGCTGTACCCTGCACGGCAGGGTTGACGTTGGCGTTAATGTGAATGCTGACGAATAAATCCGCCCCCGCCCGGTTGGCCATATCCGTCCGTTCGTACAGTCCCACATCGTAATCGCCGCTTCTGGTAAGTAAGGGTCTGGCTCCCCGTGCCGAAAGCAACTCAGCCACCCGCAGGGCCATCTTCAACGTAATATCCTTTTCCCTCAAGCCGTTGCCCAGAGCGCCCGGATCTGGCCCCCCGTGGCCGGGATCAACGGCAATAACCACATCCCGCAAAACATCACCGGGGTCCGGGATATAGATTTGCATTTCCAGCGTTCTCCCGTCCGCCGACAGGCTGGCCCGGTAGCGCACCGGCCCCTTTACGTCAAAGACCAGGCGGGTAATATCGGGGGACCGGCTGAACCAGCCCACCCGCAACTTGTTCACCGCCTCTGTGTTCACGGGCATTTCCAGCGGCACATTACCCGGACGCACACCCGTCAAGTCCACCACCAGGCGGTCGGGGGAAGCCAGCTTGAATACATGGTAAGTCATGGCCCCTCCGGCCGTCACCGTCACCCGGGTGACCTTACCCGCCGCGGTAACATCAAGCCTGGTTACAGCCGGACCCTGTGTCTGTTCTCCCCGATTGTCCGGCGGCAGGGGGTCTTGAGGTTGTTGCCCCGGTGAGCCGCCCGGGTCCCGGCCTTGATCGCCACCATCCCCCGGCTGGGGGCGCCCGCCGGGCGTTCCGCGGGAGATATCATCCCCCGGCACCGGTTCTCCGGCAATGGGGCTGTCCCTCCCATCGGTACTTTGACCTTCCTCCTGGACGTACCAGGCTACAATCCAGCCCGTCCCTCCACCGGGCAGCTGCACCTGATACCAGTCGGGAACCTTTCCTAAAACCGCCAGGCGCTCACCGCGGTTTACCTGGGTCACCACCGCGTGTTGTAAACCGGGACCGCTGCGCACATTGACTCCATTGCCCTGTACGACCACCTGCCCCATACCACCGGAGCTGGACTGTCCGCCTCCCGGCGGAGCAGCCGGTTCCATCCGGACAGTACGGTTTTGCTGGTTCCATTCCACCCGGTAGCCCAGGGCCTCGGCCACATAACGGGCCGGCAGGTAGCTGCGTCCGTCCTTGATCACCGGGGCTACATCCATCGCCTTTGCCTGCCCGTTCACCGTGATGGTCTTGCTACCCACCGTAAGCTTTACCGTAACACTGTCTTTGGTTAACAAAACGGTCCTGGTATTTTTATCCCACTGGATATCCTTTTCAGCCACATTCAGGGCCAAAGCCAGGTAACGTAAAGGCACGTAGGTGCGTCCCTGTGCAATAAAGGGCGCGGCATCCATGGTAAAACTTTTTTCATTTACGAAATAGTTCTTTTCCCCCACTTTAAAAACGACTTCCTGCACTCCACCGGCCAGGGAACTGCCCGGCCAGGATAATAACAATAAACCTGCGGTCAGGCAGGTAACCGCCCCACGGAATAAGGCTTGGTAAAGTTTTCCTTTCTTCATCCTCCCAACTCCAGCCATTGTTCAACATGATTTGACACGCTGGATAAAGGGATTCTCCATTAATCCTGGAAATCCTGCCAAAGAAAAATCAAAAAAAGAACCACCTGCCTGTGCTGGTCCTTTTCTGGTTATATTTTTCCGCTGCACGATGGGAAACCGGGTCAGGGTGTTGACGATGGAATAGACGGTAAGCAAAATACATGGCGCATAAAAAACTGCGGGGGACAAATAACTAAGGTGAAAACAGGCCACATGCTGAACGGGGGTGAGCAGGACGGGAAAGAAATTGTGCTTTTTGTTTACTTTACTTTTATTCCTGCTCGACGCGACCGTACCAGCCAGTGGGGAAACACGGTCTTTAGAACGTTGTTGCTGCGAACAGGAACAAATCCTCCAGATCCCGGACACCTGGAACGCCACTGGCCGGATTGCCACCAGGCCAACCGCCAGTCAGCAGGACAAGCCTCCGGCAAAGGATGTAAGCATCCTCATCGATACCACCCGGCGCACCTTAACGGTCTTATTTGACGGCCAGCCCCACCGCCAGTATCCCGTGGCCGTGGGCAAGTTCGAGACGCCCACACCCCTGGGCACCTTCCGGGTAGTGCGCAAGGCCATGCACTGGGGGACGGGCTTTGGCTCCCGCTGGCTGGGACTGAACGTCCCCTGGGGTCTTTACGGCATCCACGGCACCAACAAGCCCTGGGCTATTGGCAGCTACGCCAGCCATGGGTGCATCCGCATGCACAACCGGGACGTGGAGGAACTGTATCCCTGGGTTCCCGTGGGGGCGCAGGTAATCATTATCGGCAACCCCTTTACCTACCGGGAGCCGCCTTTCCGGGACCTGCGCCGGGACTTTTGCGGCTCTGACGTCATGGAGGTCCAGCGGACGCTGGCCCGGCTGGGGCTGTTCAAAGGCAAGATTGACGGTACCTGGCGCTGGGACATGGAAGAAAGCGTTTACCGTTTCCGGGCCATGCACAACCTTTCCCGGGACAACGTGATTGACAAACCGGCCTACCGGGCGCTTGGGTTTTAGCTACAGGGTGACGTAAATATTCAGTAAAACCGTTATGAGAAGGATGCGGCGCTGTCCGGAGCGAACGACTTGCGAAGCGCCGGTAACAGCACCCGGTGAAGCGAGGCTGCCGGCTCGGCTCTCGAGGACGCATGATGAACCACCCGGAAGAAGACCTTTTAAGACATATTGTTTCAAGAGGTAATAACGAAGAATGATTAGTGGCGGGCAATCCGCAGAGAGCCAGAGCCGGCCCGAAGCAAGCCGCGGTGCTGTCGGCGCGTGACAGCGCCGCAGCCAACCGGGTTCACTGAATATTTACGGGTAACTCCCGTCACCCAAGGCGGGATTGTGGTTTGGGTAAAAATAGTACCCCCCGTTTGGGGGGCTAGGTTTTTTCGCACCCGGCGTCGGCCGGTTCGGCCACCGGGCGGCGGCGACGGGCCGGCCGGCGGGGCTGGTATTTGCTCTTCAAAGCCGGCACCACCTGGTGGACGTACCACCACAGGATGGCAAAACCGGCCAGCAGGTACAGGCTCACATAAAAGTCCGTGAACATCACCGCCACGGCCAGCCCGGCAAAGACCAGCGAGGTAAGGGCGGGAATAAACACTCCCCCCTTTACCCGGTAGGGACACTTAGCTTGCGGTTCCTTCTGCCTCAACCGGATCACCGCCAGACCCGCCAGGGCGTAAACCACCGACTCCATGGCGGCTGCCAGGTTAACCAGCACCAGGTAACGGTGGGTTGCCAGTACCACCAGAGATATGGTCACACCGGCGGCAAAGACGGTGAGGATGGCCACCCAGGGTGTAAAAAAGCGCATGCTCAGGCGGGAAAAGACGGGCGGCAGGACATACTCCCGGGCGGAAGCGTAAATAAAGCGGGAGACGCTGATTAACCCGGCATTAAAGGTGGTAATGGAGGCGGCAAGGCTCAAAACCACCATCCAGAACACTCCCGCCGAACCCAAAACGGTGCGGGCAAAAACCATCTGGGGGGCGGGTGAGGCCACCAGTGCCTCCCTGGGGGTTGAAGCGGTCATGGCCACGGTGAAAAGGGCGTAAACCACGCTCAAAAGCCCAACGGCCAGCAGCATGCCCCGGGACACCAGGCGGCTGTGGGTGACCTCCTCGGCCAGCGGTGTAACCCACTCGAAACCAACAAAGAGAAAAACCCCAACCGCCACGGCGTTGATGAAGGTAAGGATTCCGCCCGGAGCCAGAGGTGCGGTGAGCTGAAACCCCACCCTGCCCAGGGCGATAAAGGCCAGGACCAGCAGGGAGCCCATGAGTCCGTAGGTGATCAGGTCCTGGAAGGTACCGGCAATTTTAATCCCCCGGATATTCATACCCGTAACCACCAGGAACATGGCCACAATCCAGATCAGGGGCGGTACCGCGGGCAAGGCCGAGTTGAGGACGGAAGCCAGCACGTAGCTTTCGGCCCCCACCACCCCCATCACCACCGCCATATACAAAAGGGAAACGGTCAGGGCCAGCCGGTCGTTGAAGGCCCGGGAGAAATAGAGCCGGATGCCGGCGGCGGAGGGGAGGCGGGAGTTTAGTTCGGAAAAACAGGACGCGGCTCCCAGGCACAATAAACCGCCGGTGAGAATGGCCAGCCAGGCGGTATCCCCGGCCAGAAAACCGGCCACCTGCACGGCAGCCACAAAAGAGGAACTGGCCAGGGTGAGGCCAGCGCTGGTTGCAACCACGGTACGCAGGGTGAGTACGCGTTTTAAACCCATTTCACTCACCCCAGATCATCAGGGAGATAAAATCGAGCCGCACAATATCATCCTCGGAACCGATGATCTTCAGCGTGCCGTTCATATAGGGTTCGGTAGGGGTAATATCACCGTAAAAAAGGTCCGCCAGGGTCTCGCTGTCGGCAATTACCGTCAGATCGGCCCGGGGCGGCGCCCCTTCCCGAACTGATAATTCCCCGTTCCGCAATTCCAGGGTGTGCTGGGAAGGGATGTCATTGGCCTGCACCAGGACCACCCGGTCCCAGTCCCGGTTCATTATTTTCAACCGCTCGTTTTTGTTGTAACCCTCCTGGAAGGCCAGGAGGCTGGCAGTAATTTCTTCGTGACTGGCCAAAGATGCCTACCTCCAAATAGATACTGTTGGGTTTTAGCGCAAATACACCATCCGGGGTTTAAAGTCCAGACGCCTTAAAAGATCCAGGTAATCCCGGGGAGTGATCTGCTCCCAGGTTTTTTGCAGCAGGGCCACCAGCACCGCTTCCATGACATTGGTCCCAAAGGAGCGCCCCTGAAATTCGGGTGTGGTGGTCACCAGGCAACCCGCTCCCTTTTCTTTTAAAAAGGCCACGTCATCAGCGGTGGTGGTATTGGTAATAATAGTCTGCCCGTCAAGCTGAGGCATGTAACGGCGCACCAGGTGATAATCCCCGGCAATTACCTGTGCTTCCCGGTAATAGTGGCCGAATTTGCTGACTTTTTCTTCATCCTGGGCTTCCTGTTTCTTCCCGGTGGGATAGAGCATGTGAAAGGGCAATTTGGACATTTCCGGTAGCAGCCTGGCAGCCAGTTCTTCCAGCTCCTTGACCGTGCGAATGGGATAGGGAATACCGGCCGCGAAAATAAGATCCCCAAAGGTAAGATCGCAGCCAAGTTCGGCAAAAGCCTCGGCCATCCCGAAGCGATCCACCGCACTGACCATAAGCACCCTGGTACCGGGGGGAAGCAAATCTGTATGCTCCCGCAGGTAATAGACCGTTTCCCTTTCCAGGGTATTTTTTAAACCGCTGCCGTCCACCACCGGAGTCTTCTGGACGGCATCCATGAGTTTTTTGCCATCCCGGACCACATAGCGGGTTTTGCCGGCGTACAGGTAGACATCAATTCCGCCCAGCCCGATGGCGTCCACCTTACCGTCCAGTTCTTTAAGCAACTGGATGGCCCGGTCGAAATCCCCGTCGGTACCCCGGCGGCTGATCTCAAAACGCTCGCCCAAAAGCTCTACTTCCACCCGGTGATCCCGCCGGGAAGAACCCAGGCTGACACTGACTACCCGTTTCAAAAAAAGACCTCCATTTCCCAAACACGCTGATCCTTAACCATTGTAACCAAATAGAGCTAAAAATACAAGCGCCGGCTTTTCATCTCCTGTTCTAAAAAGCGGCGAACCTCTTCCGGTGCCGATAACTGCAGGGCCTGCAGGGCCACCTCCCGGGCTTCCTTTAAAGTAACCGCCCGGATTACTTTTTTTATTTCCGGCAGTGAACCCGCGGCAGCACTGAATTGATCCAGTCCCAGACCCAGAAGGAGTAAGGTGGCCAGGGGTTCCCCGGCCATTTCACCGCACATGGCTACCTTTTTACGGCTGTTCCGCGCTGCGTCTATGACGTTTTTAATCAAGCGCAGGATGGCGGGGTGTAAAACCTGGTGCAGGGGATTAATCCCGGCACTGGCCCGGTCCACCGCCAGGGTATACTGCACCAGGTCGTTGGTTCCGATGCTGTAAAAATCAACCTCCGGTGCAAAAAGCTCTGCGGTCAGGGCGGCGGAAGGCACTTCCACCAGCAGGCCCACCTCGATCCGGGGGTCGAATTTTTTCCCGGCCAGTTGCAGTTCTTCCTGTGCCTGGCGCAGCATGCCCTTGGCCCGGCGTAAATCTTCAACCCGGGAGATGAGGGGGAACATCACCTTTACCCTGCCAAAGGCACTGGCCCGCAGGATTGCCCTGATCTGGGTATTAAAAATTTCCTCGAAGTTCAAATTTAATCTTATACCCCGGCAGCCCAAAAAGGGATTGGGTTCATAGTGCATGGGCTGGAAGAAGGGACTTGAGGGACCGGCATAGTCAAGGGTACGGATCACCACCGGTCTTCCCCGCATCTTTTGTACTACCTGCACGTAAAACTCAAATTGTTCGTCCTCGCTGGGCATGGTATCCCGGCCCAGGAAGAGATGCTCGGTACGGAACAGCCCGATTCCTTCCGCCCCCTGGGCCAGGGCGCTGGCCACTTCGCCCGGATGATCGATATTGGCCAGCAGCTGAACGCGGTACCCGTCCCGGGTTTCTGCCGGGAGGTCGGAAAGCATCTGCATTTCTTTTTTACAGGCCAGGTAGGTCTCCCGCCGGTGCTGGTACTCGGCTACCGTGGCAGGATCGGGATTGAGGATGACCGTACCTTTGCTCCCATCGACGATGATGAGATCTCCGTTTTGCACCCGGTGTACGAAGCGGCCCAAACCCACCACGGCCGGTATTTCCAGGGACCGGGCCAGAATGCAGGCCGTACAGGTCCGCCCGCCCCTTTCAATGGCCAGGCCGAGAATGCGGGAACGGTCCAGTTGCATGCTGTCGGGGGCGCTTAAATCCCGGGCCACCACAATGGAATCTTCCTTCAGGCGCGGCACCGGCGTCCAGGACTGGCCGAGCAAAATGCGCAACAAACGGCACCCCACGTCCCTGTAATCGGCCGCCCGCTCACGCAGGTACTCGTCTCCCGAATCTTCAAACATCTGCACATAGTTGGTCACGACTTCACCTACGGCACCCTCCACATTGACACCCGACCGGATGATACTAATCAACTCGGATTCAAAGGTGGGGTCTTCTAAAATCATCAGCTGGGCATGGAAGGTACCCGCCCGGTCCCGGCCGAGATCCGACATGGCCCGGGCGTAAATGCCGGCCAGTTCCTGGTGGGCCTGCCGGAGGGCGTGCTGCAGACGAACCAATTCCTGGTCAACTTCCTGCGGTGAAATGGTTTTCCGCTCAAAATCCAGCTGTTCCGGACGGAAGATGAAGGCCCTGCCAATCGCAATCCCCGGTGCCCCGGCAATTCCTCTCAGCATTTCGCTACCCCCTTGAACTTAAGTTATGTATGGAGAACAAAAATGGCCAGCAGTTGCTGGCATCATTGGCACAATGAGGGCTGCTACTTCTAATATATTTTATTTTAACTTCGACGTGACTGCCTTTTATTCCTGCCTTCCGAACAAACCGAAAAAAATTTAGCTTCCCAAAGCAAGAGCGGGAGGAACTAAACCTCCCGCTCACATTTCATCGCCAATCCCCGGAACGACCTCTTTTTTGTCCTGCCTGGCCTGTTCCAGCAGGGCCAGGGCCTCATCGGAACCCTTTAGATAACCCGAACGCCAAAGGGCCGTTTGCGCCGGGGACAGTACAGGGGCTTCTATCTTTTCACGAATCCTTTCTACAGCTTCATCAAAGCTTTGCGGCGGTTCAAGGCCGTCCTTTTTCCGGCGATCCATGCCCCTAACCCCCCTTAAACCTGCGCCCCGTGTTTTTCCAATATGTCCACGGCTCCCTGGACCTTGTCTTCACTGGTAACAACCGTTACGAGAAACGCCCGGCCTCCCGCCGTACCGTAATCAAACGCAGCCATACCGCTAACCGAAGGATCCGCCGCCTTAAGGACCCGGGATTCGCTATTGGACAGGCTATCGGTACCGTCAGAAAAAAGGGTCAACCCGGTAATGGTTTCCGCCCGGCCGGCGATGGGATTATTGATTTCCGCATCGTCCTCCACACCAAAGCGGGACACCCGGTCCAGGCTGACGGTATCATAGCCGGCGGATCTCAATTCTTCCATGGCCCGCCGGGCTTTAGTGCTGGAAGGAAAGTAGGCCAGGATGGATCGCTCCCCTGGAGAAAGCTGCATCACCATCACTCCCGCCTTCTTTCCCGTTATTATGACCGCTGGCCTTAAAGATCATGCGGAACAGCATGTACGGTTGCAGTTACCCCCGCCGTATGTGCCGGTAAAAAAAGAGCAAAAACCCGGCCGTGGTACGCTGGGCCCGGGGAAGGAGGATGCTGGTGGCCTGATGGTAACTTTCTGCATCGGACGAGGCCCGGACCAGGGGATAATATTCCCTGGCCTCCCATGCATTTGCCGCCACCCATTCTTCAGGGGTATGGCCCAGGTGGTACAGGCCTCCCGAACGCACGCGGTAATAATGCTTTCGCCCCTTAACCCATCTTTCATAATCCAGGTGCCCGTCAAAGAGCTGGCAGCAGGCGTGATGGGGCACACAGGCATCCTGCACCAGATGTACAGCCGCACCGAGCATGAAAAAAGACTTGCGATATTTTCCCCGGTGCCAGAACAAAAGCGCCCTGTCGAAGTACTGCCTGCATTTCTGGGCGGCATTTGCCCATGCCCACACCCCCACCCCCCGCCGGGGATCGAAATGATGGGTGGTGCTGCGCAGGCCCCGGTCTGCCCAGGTGACCCCGGCATCCAGTTGGGCGGCAAACCGGTTAATCAACCGGGCACAATCCCTGTGGCCGTCGTGGTAAAGAATGGCCCGCCCCTGTTCATTGCAAAAAACATGGGTATCACTGGCTCCCAGCACCTGTAAAGGAAGGTGTATGGAAAACAAATAACGGGAGGCAGCGGCCACCGGATGGGTCCACCTGGCAACGTGAACTTTCATTTCCCCACCTCATTGTTATTACCAGAAAGTAACCATAATTGATATTCTCCACGAACCGGGAAAACCCCTTTTATCATTTATACTAGTTGCCTATCGTAAAATTTAATTTTATGTTAACAATTTCTAAAGCGATCGGGAGAACTTGAGATTTTTTCACAATAAGCTTGCCTTTTAGTACCCATATGTTAAAATTATAGTTAAGAAAATTGGTTCCGGCATCCTTCCCCTGGTCAGGGTGAGCCAGTGAAAGCGTGGTGAACAACGGGGACGCCAATGCATACATCTTGTAAGAAGGCTAACGTTTCACAATCACCGGAAAAAGGCTAAATTAGTTCATTGAGCGCAAGAGAATTTCTTTTTCACGAAGAACGCGTATGATAAAACTCATAAACACCCCGTTGGAGGTGACACCATGGCACTTGTACAACATTTCAAGTTTTTTGCTGAAGCCGGTATTAAGTTTACCCCCGTGCCGGGCACGAGCAAGTACCTTATTCAATTCCAGGACGGCAGCAGCGTTTATGTGAATGAACGGACCTTGTTTCATCTCTTGAGCTCCGGGGAGAGCGCGGAAAATATTGTCAAGACCCTGCGGGAAATGAACCCCCCCCGCAACTATCCGGAACGGTACAAAAACCTCTTCCGTGCAAACCAGCGTTGAAAAGCTGCCGGCACTTTTCCACGGCTTTTTCAGTTCCGTAAATTTAGAGGTTTAACTTTCAGGTTTACTCAAATTTCCTTTGTCAATGATTAAAGGTAGGCTCTCATCCCACCTCTTCCAGTTCCACCCACCCGGCTACAACCACCGGGCGTTTTTCTCTTTTGGCTTTGGTGGAAGCCAAACTGGCGAGATTAATCAGATCCCGTACGTTGTGAGTGCCATTGGGCTCCCCACGTACCCGTGACCGCCGCCCGCCAGCCACACCTGCCGATGCGGTAACCTTTATCCCCTGCGGCCAGCTGGCATCGGCAAGCGCCTTTATCATCTGCCAGGACAACTGTTTCGCTTCTTCCAGCAGCCTGACGGTCACCACTGCAAACTCATCGCCCGCATAGCGGCACAGGTAATCAAGCCCTTCGGTGGTAATGCTTTTTAAAATTTTCCCTACCTGCTGCAAAATCTCATCCCCGATAACGTGGCCGAACTCTTTGTCTATCGCCCCGAAGTTATCCAGGTCTAAAAAAATAACGGTTATCTCCTGCCCGCTTTGCAATAGCTCCGCCGCTTTATGCTGCAGGAATTCGGCCCGGTTCAGGCCTGTAAGGGCGTCCACGTGTTTGCCTATTTCCGCATAAAGCCGGGACTTTGTGATTATGCCCACCAGGCGTCCGTTCTCAACCACCACCAGACGTTCAATCCCGTGGCTCTCCATCATTTCCTTGGCTTCCCAGAAGGAGCATTCCGGCGAAACAGCAACTACCTCCCTGCTCATGGCATCAGCCACCAGCCGGTTGGGGTGGCAGTACCTGACATCTCTGGAGGTGATAATACCTGCAAGCTTCCCGTCTTCCACCACCGGAAGGCCGCCTATCTTGAGCTCATTCATGAGGACTGCCGCGCGGCCGACACTTTCAAAGGGACCAATGGTGACCGGGTTTTTATGCATGATGTCACCAACACAAAACACTATAAATCCACCGCCCTGTTCACCTGTACGACAACGTTTACCTGGGCTTTGACCACCGTGTTCTCGGCGGCGACCCTCTCCCCTTCTTCCAGGATGACCGGGAGAAATTTCTCCTGGGGCAGAAATTTCAACAACGATTTTTTAAGGACCACTGCTTCGAAAATTTCATGATCAAGGTAAAGGATGTCGTACTGCTCTGGAGTCAGGGCGTCCACCATCCGCCTCACCGCCTCCGGGCCAATGGGCGCCCTTTTCCCTACCAGCAGAACGTCCTGCATGGGCGGGATTTCAAACTCCGATAAACGGATGGTCAACTCAACCTTACGGACCGGATCAGAAGGATGGGAAGCACAGGAGTATTTGGAAGACACCGGCTTACACCTGCCTCTACCTTTTGGGTGTTAACCTCCTGAGTTATAGTATACCGTACGTTCGATATTTAACAAGACGTATCCGCCCGATTCCTCCAATTTACAAAAAAGCGGCCGTTTTTCTTAAAGCCTGGCCGCTAACTGAAAGTTATAAATGGATATACCAGAGTCTACCTTAAACCTGCCTTCTTTTCCATTAACGCCCGCACCTTTAAAGGCAAACCGAAAAGGTTTATAAACCCGGCAGCATCGGCCTGATTGTAAATCTCATCCCGGCTGAAGGTGGCCAGTTCCGGATTGTAGAGTGAATAGGGCGAACTAACCCCCGCGGGGGTGCAGTTACCCTTGTAGAGCTTCATGCGCACCGTGCCGGTCACCGTACGCTGGGTTACCTCCACAAAGGCGTCCAGGGCTTCCCGTAAAGGAGAGAACCACACGCCGTCATACACCAGCTCGGCATAACGGGCGGCCACCAATTCTTTGAAATGCATGGTTATCCGGTCAAGGCATATACTTTCCAGCTCCCGGTGGGCCAGGTAGAGGATGGTACCACCGGGGGTTTCGTATACACCGCGGGACTTCATCCCCACCAGGCGGTTTTCCACCATATCTACCACGCCTATACCGTTGGCACCCCCCAGGGCATTTAACTTTTCCACCAGCGCCACCGGGTCCAGGGCTTCGCCATTGACTTTCCTGGGGACGCCCTTTTCAAAATAAATTTCCACGTAAGTGGGCCGGTCCGGAGCCTTTTCCGGAGGCGTGGTCAGCAGGAGCACGTCGGCGGGCGGTTCCTTGGCGGGATCCTCCAGGTCCCCTCCTTCGTGGCTCAAGTGCCAGATGTTGCGGTCCATGCTGTAAGGGCGTTCCCTGGTCACGGGAACGGGAATCCCCCGGGCCTGGGCGTAGTCAATGGCATCCTCCCGGGAACGGATGTCCCACTCCCGCCAGGGGGCGATTATCTTCAGGTCGGGGTTCAGCGCCTTCACCGCCAGCTCAAAGCGCACCTGGTCGTTCCCCTTGCCGGTGGCTCCGTGGGCCACGGCCTCCGCCCCTTCCCTTTCGGCCACCTCGACCAGCTTTTTGGCAATTAAAGGACGGGCCATGGAGGTGCCCAGGAGGTACTTGCCCTCGTAAACGGCCCCCGCCCGTAAGGTGGGGAAAATGTACTCTTCTACAAATTCCCGCTTTACGTCCTCAATGTATATCTTGCTGGCGCCGCTTTTAATGGCCTTTTCCTCCAGCGGGGCCAGTTCTTCACCCTGCCCCAGGTCGGCCACCATGGCAATGACTTCGTAGCCGTAATTTTCTTTGAGCCAGGGGATGATGATGGATGTATCCAGCCCTCCCGAATAGGCTAATACTACTTTTTTCATACTAACGCTCCTTTCTCCTCAGCCATAGCAAGTACATGACGGCCCAGCCCAGGGTTATGCCGGTAAACCAGGCACCCAGGTGGATGGGCAGGTGGACAAAGTCCCGGTTAATAAAAGCCAGGACCACAATGCCCGCGCCCCCCAGCAGGGCCAGGATGAGCGGCATGCGCGTAATCCGGAACATATCACGCCATCACCAGGGCCAGTACGGCCTTCTGGGCATGCAGGCGGTTTTCCGCCTCGTCCCAGACCACCGAGTGGGGTCCGTCGATGACTTCCGCCGTTACTTCTTCACCCCGGTGGGCCGGCAGGCAGTGCAAGAAGATAAAGTCCGGCCTGGCGTGGCGCACCAGTTCTTCGTTCACCTGGTAGGGGGCAAAAACCTTCTTTCGCTGTTCACTTTCCTGTTCCTGTCCCATGCTGGCCCAGACATCGGTGACCACCACATCCGCCCCCGCAACCGCCGCCACCGGGTCGGTAAGAATTTCGATACGGCTGCCGGTTGACGAAGCGTCGGCCCTGGCCTTCTCCACTATATCAGCCCTGGGCTGGTAGCCGGGGGGTGAGGCCACGCTGATGTGCATGCCTGTTTTGGCACAGCCGAAAAGCAGGGAATGACAGACGTTATTGCCGTCCCCGACATAGGCCAGCTTCAAGCCGGCCAGCCTGCCTTTATGTTCCCGGATGGTCTGCAAATCAGCAAGGATCTGGCACGGATGCAGCAGGTCGGTCAGGCCGTTGATTACCGGGATGTCGGCGTAACGGGCCAGTTCCTCCACATCCGCCTGGGCATAGGTGCGGATCATAATCCCGTCCAGGTAGCGGGAAAGCACCCGGGCGGTATCGGCAATTGACTCCCCCCGGCCCAGCTGCAGGTCGCTGGCATTGAGGTACAGGGCGTAGCCCCCCAGCTGGTACATGGCCACTTCAAAGGAAACCCGGGTGCGGGTGGATGATTTTTGAAAGATCATGCCCAGGGTCTTCCCGGCCAGGTAAGGGTGAGGAATACCCCTTTTTTGTTTGGACTTCAAGTCATCGGCCAGGTCAAGGATGGTCATAATCTCTTCCGGCGTGAAATCATGCAGGGAAAGCAGATCCCGGCCTTTAAAATTTTCCTTCACTGGATTATCCCTTCCTTTACGGGTTCGGTTTTACTGAACATTTAACACATAAGGATAACGGAATCACGGTAAGGCCTCACGCTCCCGGGCCAGCATCCCCGCGGTAAATTCCCGCACGCTTACCGGCTCCGGCTCCTCCCCCTGCTTCAGGCACTGCAGCACCGTTGCCAGCGCCCGGGCGGTATCCATGGACGTCAGGCAGGGCACCCGGTACTCGGCGGCGGTGCGGCGCAGGCGGAAGCCGGGCCGGGCGGGGTGCTTGCCCCGGGTGGGAGTGTTGATGACCAGGTTCACCGCGCCCGAACGCAACAGGCCCGCCACATCCTCCACTTCCTGCACGGGAATGCCGGCGGCAGCAATGGCCCTGGCCGTTCCACTGGTGGCGTAAAGAGTGTAACCCAGGGCCACATACTGGCGGATCACGGGCAATGCTTCAATTTTATCCCGGTCGGCCAGGGAAACCAGCACCGCTTTTGGCGCGGAAGGAGCAGACCCACCGGGCGATTTTGTGCGGTTTATACCCGAAAAGGGACTTAAACCGGCGGCCACCATGGCCTTGTACAGTGCCCGGGGGAAAGTGCGGTCCACTCCCATGACCTCCCCGGTGGACTTCATTTCCGGCCCCAGGGAAATTTCCACCTCGCCCAGCTTTTCAAAGGAAAAGACCGGTGCCTTCACGGTTACATACTCCGAAATCCTGCCCAGGCCCGACCCGTAACCCTGCTCGGCCAGCCTTTTGCCCAGCATGGCCCGGGTGCCCACCTGCACCATGGGCACGGCCGTCACCTTGCTCAAAATGGGCACGGTCCGGGAGGCCCGGGGGTTCACTTCCAGGACATAGATGCCGTCTTTAGCCACCACGTACTGGATGTTTAAAAGCCCGCACACCTTCAGCGCCCGGCCAATCTGCAGGGTGTAGTCCACCACCTGCTCTATTTGCGCCGGGGTGAGGTTCTGGGGCGGGTAAACGGCCATGCTGTCCCCCGAATGCACCCCGGCCCGCTCGATGTGCTCCATGATGCCAGGGATAAAAATGTCCCGGCCGTCCCCTATGCCGTCGATCTCCACTTCCCGGCCCCGGATGTATTTGTCGATCAGCACCGGGTGGTGCGGTGAAACCTGCACCGCCGTTTCCATATATTTTAGCAGTTCCGAAGTGTTGTGGACAATCTCCATGGCCCGCCCGCCCAGCACGTAGGAAGGCCGCACCAGCACCGGGTAACCCAAGCCCTCGGCAATTTGCCGGGCCTGTTCCACGGTAAAGGCGGTACCCCCCTCGGTCTGAGGAATGCCCAGGCGAGACAAAAGGGCACTGAATTTTTCCCGGTCCTCGGCGGCGTCAATGGATTCCACCGGCGTACCGAGCACCTTCACCCCCCGGGCCGCCAGCTCCCCGGCCAGGTTGATGGCCGTCTGGCCCCCGAACTGGACGATCACCCCCAGAGGCTTTTCCTTTTCCACCACGTTGAGGACGTCCTCCAGGGTGAGGGGTTCAAAATAAAGCCGGTCGGCGGTGTCAAAGTCGGTACTCACCGTTTCCGGGTTGTTGTTGATGATGATGGCCTCCACCCCTTCGGCCTGCAAACCCCACACGGAGTGAACCGAACAGTAATCAAATTCGATGCCCTGGCCGATGCGGATGGGCCCCGAGCCCAGGACGATCACCCTGGGACGGGAGGATACCGCCACCTCGTCCACGGTATCGTACGTGGAGTAATAATAGGGGGTGGCGGCTTCAAATTCCGCCGCACAGGTATCCACCATCTTGTAGGCCGGGACAATGCCGAATTCTTTTCGCAACGCCCGCACCCGGTCAAAATCCAAACCGGTCAGGCGGCCGATATGGCTGTCGGCAAAGCCGCAGGCCTTGGCCCGCCGCAAAAGCTCCGGGGAAGGCTCGCTGCCGGCCGCCCGCAGCTCTCCTTCCAGAACCACGATGTTTTTTATTTTCTCCAGGAAGAAGTAGTCTATGGCCGTGAGTTGAAAGATTTCCCGCATGGCCCAGGCCCGGCGGAAAGCTTCGGCAATGGCAAACAAGCGCAGGTCGTTGGGACGGGAAAGCAGTTGCTGCAGTTCCATCTCGCTCCAGCTGCCCGAGCCCTTCCACTGCAGGCTGTCCACGCCAATTTCCAGGGAGCGCACCGCCTTGAGCAGGGCTCCCTCAAAGGTGCGGTCGATGGCCATGACCTCGCCGGTGGCCTTCATCTGGGTGCCCAGGGTGCGGTCCGCGCTGCTGAACTTGTCAAAGGGCCAGCGGGGTATCTTGACCACCACGTAGTCCAGGGCCGGCTCAAAACAGGCGCAGGTTTTCCCCGTCACCGGGTTGATGATCTCGTCCAGCCTCAGGCCGATGGCTATCTTGGCCGCCGTGCGGGCTATGGGATAACCGGTGGCCTTGGAGGCCAGGGCGCTGGAACGGCTCACCCGGGGGTTGACCTCAATCACGTAATAGCGGAAGCTTTCCGGGTCCAGGGCAAACTGGACGTTGCAACCCCCTTCTACCTCCAAGGCCCGGATGATCTTCAGGGCGGCGGAGCGCAACAGCTGGTATTCCTTGTCGGCCAGGGTCTGGGATGGGGCCACCACGATGCTGTCCCCGGTGTGGATGCCGATGGGGTCGATATTTTCCATGTTGCAGATGGTGATGCAGTTGTCGGCCCCGTCCCGCATCACTTCGTACTCTATTTCCTTCCAGCCGGCCACGCTCTTTTCCAGCAGCACCTGGCCGATGGGGCTCATCACCAGCCCCCGGTGGACGATGGCCTCCAGCTCCTGCGGGCCTGTGGCCATACCGCCCCCGGTACCGCCCAGGGTATAGGCGGGCCGGACGATCAGAGGGTAACCGATCTCCCGGGCAAACTCTAAAGCCTGCTCCACGCTGGTGACCGTGGTGCTGGGGGGCACCGGCTCGCCTATGGCCAGCATGGTTTCCTTGAACAACTCCCGGTCCTCGGCCCGGCGGATGCTGTCCAGGGAAGTGCCCAGCAGTTCCACGCCGTACTTTTCCAGCACCCCTTGCCGGGCCAGTTCCACGGCCAGGTTCAAGCCGGTTTGCCCGCCCAGGGTGGGCAGCAAGCCCTGGGGCCGCTCCCGCTCGATTATGCGGGCCACGGTCTGCCAGGTGAGGGGCTCGATATAGATCTGGTCGGCCATGTGGCTGTCGGTCATGATGGTGGCCGGGTTGGAATTCACCAGCACCACCTGAACCCCTTCCTCTTTGAGGGCCCGGCAGGCCTGGGTGCCGGCATAGTCAAATTCCGCGGCCTGCCCGATAATGATGGGGCCGGAGCCGATGACCAGTACTTTTTTGATGTCCTTTCGCCTGGGCATGGTTATCCTCCTGCTGCAAAAGTTACTGTTTTATCTCAGCCAGGACGCCGGCCAGGATTTCCACGGCCCCGTCCACCTCGGCCTCTGTGATAATCAAGGGGGGAATAAAGCGCAGGATGTGATTGTCCACACAGTTAATCAACAAACCGCGGTCCTGGCATTTGCCAACGATCTCCTTGCCTTCGACAGTTAGTTCCATACCCAGCATCAGCCCCAGGCCGCGCACTTCCTTGACGAAGGAAAACCGGCCGGCCAGCTCCAGGAGGCAGTCTTTCAGATAAGCACCCACCCGGGCGGCATTTTCAATGACGCCCTCATTGAGCAGGCATCCCACGGCTGCCAGCCCGGCCGCACAGGCCAGGGGGTTGCCCCCGAAGGTGGAGGCGTGGTCGCCGGGGCTAAAAGCGACGGCCACTTCTTCCTTCGCCACCATGGCCCCGATGGGGAACCCGCCGCCCAGGGCCTTGGCCAGGGTAAAAATGTCCGGCTCCACGCCGTAATGCTGGTAGGCCAGGAACTTGCCCGTGCGCCCCAGGCCGCACTGCACTTCGTCAAAGATCAGCAGGGCATTGTAACGGTCACAGAGCTCCCGGGCGGCCTTTAAGTATTCGGACGTGGCCACGTTCACCCCGCCCTCGCCCTGCACCGGCTCCAGCAGCACCGCGCAGGTGCTGGGGTTTACGGCCCGGGAAAGGGCCTCCACGTCGTTAAAGGGCACGTATTTAAACCCCGCCGGAAGGGGCTCAAACCCCTTCTGGTACTTGGGCTGGGCCGTGGCGGTGATGGCCGCCAGGGTGCGGCCGTGGAAGGACTTCAGGGCGGTGATAATTTCGTATTTCTCCTGCCCGCCGTGAATTTTACCGTACTTCCGGGCCAGCTTGATGGCCGCCTCGTTGGCCTCGGCACCGCTGTTGCAGAAAAACACCCGGTCCCCGCAGGAATTTTCCACCAGCAATTGGGCCAGTTTCGCCTGGGGTTCAATATGGTACAGGTTAGATACATGCATCAATTTCCGGGCCTGGGAGGCTATGGCCTCCACCACCGCCGGGTGGCAGTGGCCCAGGGAGCAAACGGCCAATCCGGCCACAAAGTCAAGGTACTCCTTCCCTTCCGCGTCCCAAACCCGTGCCCCCTGCCCCCTCACCAGGGCCAGGGGCAGGCGCCCGTAGGTACGCATTACATATTTATCAGTAAGCTCGATAATTTCCGCGCTGGTCATGTCCATTCCCCTCCTGCTTCACCGGACCACCATGGTGCCGATGCCTTTATCCGTGAACACTTCCAGCAAAATGGAGTGGGGCACCCGCCCGTCCAAAATGTGGGTGGTGTTGACGCCGCCGTAAAGGGCCCGGGTACAGCACTCCACCTTGGGAATCATGCCGCCGTCAATAATGCCCCGGGCAATTAAATCAGGCACATCGTCCGCCCGGATCACTGAAAGCAGCGAATCCTTGTTTTCCCTATCTTCCAGAATGCCTTCCACGTCGGTAAGGATAATTAATTTATCCGCCCCCAGGGCCACCGCCAGCTCCCCGGCGGCGGTATCGGCGTTGACGTTGTAGCTTTCCCCTTCGGGGCCCACCGCCACGGGAGCCACCACGGGAATATAGCCCTCATTGATCAAGGTATGGACGATGGCCGGGTTGACCTTTTTCACCTGCCCCACGCAGCCGATGTCCACCATTTCCACCGTCCCGTCGGGCTGGTATACCCTGCCGGGTTTCTTCACCGCCTGAAGCAGGCAGGCATCCTTGCCGGAAAGGCCCACCGCCTTGCCGCCAATGCGGTTGATCAGGGAGACGATTTCCTTGTTCAGCTTGCCCGCCAGGACCATTTCCACTATTTCCATGGTTTCCTCGTCGGTAACCCGCAGGCCGCCCACAAAGCGGGATTCGATACCCAGCTTCTGGAGCATGGCCGTAATTTCCGGTCCCCCGCCGTGGACAATTACCGGGTGCATGCCCACGTACTTCATTAAAACCACATCGGTGAGCACGGCCTTTTTCAGCCCGCAGTCCACCATGGCGTGGCCGCCATACTTGATGACCACGGTCTTGCCGTAGAACTTCTTTATGTAAGGCAGGGCCTCCACCAGGATGGCCGCCTTCTCCTGTGCGCTGAGCAATCAGATACCTCCCCCGGTTTACTTATCCTTAAAAACCCAGGATAACAGGCCGTTATGTCCGGTAGCTGGCATTAATGTTCACATATTCGCCGGTCAGGTCGCAGCCCCAGGCCGTGGCCTCATATTCTCCCGACTTTAAATCCACCAGCACCCGCACCTCACGGCCCGCCAGCACAGACGAGGCTGCTTCCTCGTCAAAGGATAAAGCCACCCCATCCCTGGCCACCATTATATCACCCAGGTATATATCCACCCGGTCAGGATCAAAGTGCGCCCCCGAGTAACCCGCAGCGCAGATAATGCGCCCCCAGTTGGCATCCTGACCGTATATGGCCGTTTTGACCAGGTTGGAAGCCACCACTGCCCGGGCGGCCAGACGGGCATCCCTTTCGCTGGCGGCATTGATCACCTTCACTTCCAGCAATTTGGTGGCCCCTTCGCCATCCCTGGCCACCGCCCGGGCCAGCCGGGTGCATACCTCGGTGAGGGCGTCCCGCAGCAGGTGATAATCTTCATTTTCGGCGGTAATTTCCGGGTTACCGGCCTGGCCGTTGGCCAGGGCCAGGACCATGTCATTGGTGCTGGTATCCCCATCCACACTGATCATATTAAAGCTGCGGTCCACCGCATGACGCAGCATTTCCTGCAGGCAGGGTGCGGATACGGCCGCATCGGTGGTAATAAAGCAGAGCATGGTGGCCATGTTGGGATGAATCATTCCGGAACCCTTGGCCATACCCCCGATGGTTACCGTGTACCCGCTTAAGGTAACGGAAAGTGCGGTTTCCTTGGGCTCGGTATCGGTGGTCATAATGGCCTCAGCGGCGGCCGCGCCCCCACCGGAGCTCAACTCCCGGGCCGCAGCGGCAATACCCGGCAGAATGCGGTCCATGGGCATGGGCTGGCCGATGACCCCGGTGGAGGCCACCAGGACATCCTCCTCGGGAATATTCAATACCCGGGCCGTTTCCTGCGCCATGGCCCGGGCATCCCTGATACCCTGCTCCCCGTTGCAGGTATTGGCATTGCCGCTGTTCACCACCACCGCCCGGGCGCGCCCCCTCGCTATACGCTCCATGGTGACCAGCACAGGGGCACCCTTCACCAGGTTAGTGGTGAACACCCCGGCAGCCCGGGCCGGAACCTCGGAAAAAATTAAGGCAATATCCCGTCTTCCTTTATACTTCACCCCGGCAGCCACTCCCGCGGCCAGAAAACCCTGCGGGGCAGTGACACCGCCGCTCTTCTCTTCCCATGTTCTGGCCAAGCCAGCATTCCTCCTTATTCACTACGTCGTTAAATTGTCTACGGATATACCCCCGGACCGTAAAGCCCCGTATCCTCCGCCAGCCCGAACATTATATTCATATTCTGGACCGCCTGGCCGGCGGCTCCTTTGATCAGGTTATCGATGGCGGAAATGATTACCACCCTGCCGGTACGCCGGTCTACCACCAGGCCTATGTCACAGTGGTTGGAGCCGGCCACCATTTTGGTCGCCGGCAGCATGCCGGCGGGCAACACCCGGACAAACTTCTCCTGCCGGTAAAATTCCCGGTAGAGGGTCAAAATTTCCTCCGTGCTCTTCAGCCGGGTCAGCCGGGCGTAGATGGTGCTCAAAATACCCCGGATCATGGGCGTCAGGTGGGGGGTAAAGGAAACCAGCACCTTTTTGCCGGCCAGGGCGCTTAATTCCTGCTCGATCTCAGGGGTGTGGCGGTGCACGGCCACCCCGTAGGCCTTGATGCTCTCGTTAACCTCGCAATAATGGGTGTTCAGGGACAACCCCCGCCCGGCCCCGGAAACGCCGGATTTGGAATCAATGATAATGGTACCGGTTTCCACCAGGCCCTCTTTTAACAGGGGAGCCAGGGCAAGAATCACGCTGGTGGGGTAACAACCCGGATTGGCCACCAGCCGGGCGGAACGGATTTCGTCCCGGTGGATCTCCGGCAAGCCGTACACCGCCCGGGGCAACAGCTCCGCGGCTGTGTGTTCGACCTTATACCAGTCCTGGTAAACTACAGGGTCGTGGAGGCGGAAATCCGCTCCCAGGTCCACCAGGGCTTTTCCCCCATCAATGACTTCCCGGGCCACGGCCATGGCATGGCCGTGGGGCAGGGCCGTAAATATAACGTCGCTTCTGGCCACCAGGGCCGGCAAATCTTGCTCCTCGCAAACCAGGTCCACATACCCGTAAAGGTGGGGGTAAACCTCCCAGAAAGCCTTGCCGGCATAACTCTGGGTGGTCAATCCCACCAGCTCCACCTGCGGGTGGGCACTTAACAACCTGACCAGTTCGGCACCGGCATAGCCGGTGGCCCCGATAATGCTTGCTTTAATAACCATAACCGTCTGGTGCAACCCGGGCAGCCCGAAGGGCCGGGGCTCCAGGTCACCCTTTAAGACTCCTTTCTATAAGGGAATGCTTTATAATTATACAACTGATTGTATAAAAATACAATCTCAAAGACAAGATAAAAATTACCCGGCTGGATCAATTTCATTTTGCAAAGGCGCGCAAAATCCCCTGTACTATTTATAGCCAGATTTTGTTATTATTGTTATTATCGGGATCGGCATTAGATGGGGGTACGGGCTTTGTAGTTTTGCCACCAGAGCGGCAAAGGCCGGGGACAAGCCCAAGGCCACCGGGCTCAAAGTCGCACCCAAGCTTGTCACCGTTAAAACAGGGTTTACCTTTCTTCAGGTAATTTTTAAGCCATTGCCAGTAAATGAATGACGGGGCGGTTAAAACCGCCCCTTACTGGTTTTGTTCCGCCCGTATTTTTTTAAACTCCCGGGTAAGCAGGGGCACCACCTCAAAGAGGTCACCCACAATCCCGTAATCGGCCACCTTGAAGATATTGGCTTCCGGGTCCTTGTTTATAGCCACAATCACCTTGGATGAGCCCAT
>NZ_RBWE01000001.1:2515613-2517319 GCF_003627965.1 Desulfofundulus salinus
ATCCCGTAATCGGCCACCTTGAAGATATTGGCTTCCGGGTCCTTGTTTATAGCCACAATCACCTTGGATGAGCCCATCCCCGCCAGGTGCTGGATGGCTCCCGAGATGCCGCAGGCAATGTACAGCTGCGGGGATACGGTCTTACCAGTCTGACCCACCTGCATGCTGTGAGGGGCATAACCCGCATCCACCGCCGCCCGGGAGGCTCCCACCGCCGCCCCAAGCACGTCCGCCAGCTCTTCCAGTATCTTGAAGTTCTCCGCCGATTTCATCCCCCGGCCCCCGGAGACAATAATGTCCGCTTCGGTGAGTTCGGGACGGGTAGATACCTGGCGTACTACTTCTTTAATGATCTGGCGGATATCCCCCGGCTCCACGTCTACCTGTACCACTTCCGCCGCGCGTCCCGCCTGGGGTTGGGGCACCGGCAGTACGTTGGGCCTGATGGTGGCCATCACCGGCCGGGCTTCCGGAGAGATCGCCTGGACAAAGGCCTTGCCCGCGTAAATGGGCCGCGTCAGAGTTATCTGGCCGTCCTGCAGTTCCACCTTCGTGCAGTCGGTGCACAGCCCCGTCTGCAGCCGCTGGGCTACCTGGGCGGCCAGGTCCCGCCCCTGCACGGTGCAGCCCAGGAAGATGGCTGTGGGCTGGTGTTCCAGGGCCAGCCGGGCCAGGGCCCTGGCGTATCCGTCGGTGGTGTATTCGGCCAGGGCGTCATGTTCCACCACGTAAACCTTGTCGGCACCGTATTCCCCCAGGGCGGACGCGAGTTCGCCCACACCTTTGCCGATGATTACAGCCGCAACTTCTTCAGCCAGCTGGTCAGCCAGCTGGCGGGCGGCACCCAGCATTTCATAGGTGACTTTTTTAACCTTGCCGTTTTTGTGTTCGGCGTAGACCCAGATTCCTTTCCCCATTTCCTTCTACCCTCCTTAGATGACCTTTGCTTCTTCCCGCAGAAGCCGCACCAGGGCGGCGGCAGCTTCTGCCGGTTCTCCGGGTACGATCTTTCCTTGTGCCCTGGGGGAGGGCAGGAAGTATTTGAGGGCGCGCACTTTGGGCGCTACTTCTTCCGCGGTAAGCCCCAGGTCGCTCAGAGCGAGTTTTTCCATGGGTTTCTTTTTGGCCTGCATGATGCCCTTCATGGTGGGATAGCGGGGTTCGTTTAACCCTTTCTGGGCGGTGATCACCGCGGGCAGGGGCACTTCCACCACTTCGCTGCCCCCTTCAATTTCCCGGGTGGCCAGGGCCTTGCCGCCATCTATTTCCAGCTTGATGACCATGTTGACCACCGGCAGTCCCAGGATTTCCGCCACCCGCCCGGCTACCTGGGCGGAGCCGTCGTCGATGGCCCGCCAGCCGCCCAAAATGAGGTCGTATTCCATGCGGGATACGGCTCTGGCCAGGATGGTGGCCGTGGTGTATTCGTCTATTTCTTCCAGTTCGGGGGTGATGAGCACGGCCCGGTCGGCGCCCATGGCCAGGGCCTGGCGCAGGACGTCCTGGGCCTTTGGACCGCCCATACTGACCACGGTTACTTCCCCTTTGGTTTTTTCCTTGATGCGCAGGGCTTCTTCCACGGCAAATTCATCGTAGGGGTTCATGATCAGGCTGACGCCTTCCGGGTTGATTTTGCCCTGCGCGTCGAGGGTGATTTTGGCTTCCGTGTCAAAGGTTTGTTTGGTGAATACTACTACCTTCATCTT
>NZ_RBWE01000001.1:2517419-2623229 GCF_003627965.1 Desulfofundulus salinus
TTGCCTTTTTATGGCTTAACCCTAAAAATTTTTCCAATTCCCCTTCAAAAAGTGCTTGACTTTTTACCGCTGCGCTCCAAAAATTTAAATGTATAAATCCACTTTAAGCTCGGTAGTTACCCACCTCCTTTTCCATAATTTTTTACTTTAAAAATTTTTGGTAAATTGTTGGTACAAAAAATTATTTAAGGACAGACATTTCCCGAACAGTTATGGCAAAGTCCGGGCAGACCGTGAGGCATCTCAGGCAGCCCATGCATTTTTCGGTGTGGGCCGCCACCATGGGCTTGTAACCGGAGGAATTGAAAAAACCTGATATAGTGAAGACGCCCAGGGTGCAAACTTCCTTGCAGTAACCGCACCCCTTGCAGATGTTGACATTTACTTCCACATTAAAGTGGCGCAAGTCGCACGACAGGCAGCGTTGCGCTTCCCGGACGGCGGTGAGGTCGTCGTAACCCTGTTCCACCAGCTTGAAGCCGCCCTTGCGTTCTTCGGCGGTTATTGCAGGAGCAATGTGGCGGGCGGTTCCTCTGGGGGCATCTTCCCGCAGGCTGACTTTGGTATCTTCGGCTAGTTTTTCGTCTATTACGCCGTTACCGCCTAGGTATTTGTCAATGGAGGAAGCCGCACGACGGCCCTGGGCAATGGCCTGGATGATGGAGGACGGTCCGGTAACCGCGTCACCGGCGGCAAATACGCCTTTAAGGGAGGTAGCTAGAGTGTCCGGGTCCACCTTAATGGTGCCGTCGGCATTGCCCTCCAGGCCCAGAGAAAATGCGTCGGCGGACTGCCCCACGGCGGCGATCATGGTGTTGCAGCTGATGGTGAACTCGCTTCCCTCCACCGGAACCGGGCGGGGCCTGCCGCTTTCATCCGGCTCCCCCAGGGCCATTCTAACGCAAACAACATTGTTCTTCTCTATCGCTTTAGGAGTTGCCAGAAATTCAAACTTGATCCCTTCTTCGACAGCTTCCGCCACCTCTTCCGGGCTGGCCGGCATTTCAGCCCTGGTGCGCCGGTACAGCACCACCACTTCCCTAGCGCCCAGGCGTACCGAGGACCTAGCGGCATCTATGGCGGTATTGCCGCCTCCCACCACCAGCACTTTTTCGCCCACCGCCGGAGGATTTCCGGTGTTAACGGCCCGCAGGAAGGATATGCCGTCCATCACCCCTACCGACCCGCCCTCAAGTTCGATTCCCAATCCCAGCCAGGACCCAGCGGCCACAAGGACGGCGTCGTATCCTTCATACAATAGTTTTTCGGCCGATTCCACTCTGGCACCGGTTTTAATTTCCACGCCGCGATCCTTTATAACATTGATTTCCCTGTCCACCACCTCCTTGGGCAAGCGGTATTCGGGAATTCCGTAGCGCAGCATGCCGCCAGAGGAAGGCATGACTTCGAAAACGGTGACCCGGTGTCCCTTTCCAGCCAAGTAGTAGGCCGCCGTCAATCCGCAGGGGCCGGCTCCCACCACGGCCACCTTTTTGCCAGTGGGCGGGATCGGGCCTAATTTACCCTTCCATGCTTCCCCGCCCTTTTCTACCGCCGCCCGCTTCAACATGCGAATGGCTACGGGCTCGTCGTACTGCTGGCGGGCGCATTTTGATTCGCAGGGATGGACGCAGGCGTACGCGCACACTGCGGGAAAGGGTATTCTTTCGCGGATTACGGACAATGCCTGGTCGAATTTACCCTCTTTGATGCACCTGACATAACGCGGTACGTCAACTCCCGCCGGGCAGGCCTCCCTGCAGGGGGCTTTTGTTTTCACTTCCAGTTCTCCCATGGTTTTACGGGGTCAACTCCTTCCCGCATTGATAGCGCTTCGAAAAAACATTGGACACTTCAAGCTCGGGGTCCAGTTTTCAGTGGAAACCCTATTTTCTGAACAAACCCGCACCAGTGTACAGGGCCTTCACGTTCATCTCGGCGGTTTTCCCTGAAAATCTTCTGTTTACCACTTTAACCAGGCTCTCCAGGTCAACTAGGCGGGTAACGGCGCTCATAACGCCCAGGGCAATCATGTTGGCCGTACCCATATACCCCAGTTCTTCAGCTATTTCAGTAAAGGGGTAGCCGTAAAAGTTATCCCCGTTGCGCTCCTTCAGCAGCGTGGTATCGTAAAAAATTAGCACCCCGGACCGGGCCAGGTTTTCATACTTTTCCATGGCCCCTTCGGTGAGGACAAGGACCACATCGGGATTTTGCACCTGCTGGAAAATGATTTCGTCCTTGTCGATGATCACCTCCGAAGCAGAGAAGCCGCCCCGGCTGGCTATGCCGTAAGACTGGGTCTGAACCACGTTTCTGCCTTCCAGTATGGCAGCTTCCGCCAGCATAATGCCGGCAACGATCAGCCCCTGGCCGCCTGACCCAGCCAAGATCACTTCATATCTGTCTTTTTTGTCCATCATTTCCCTTGCCGCCTCCCTAAGACCGCATGGCCCTGGCCCGGATTTCTTCGTACCTGCTGTTGAAGTCTGGGGCGTCCCGGTCCACCAGCCTGCCGATGGGGAAATAGCCTTCCTCTCTGGGGTAGGTAACCGGGTTGTACTTTTCCACAGGAATGGCCTTTTCTTTAAGCCACCTGAACATGGCCAGGGCCGGCTTTAGCTTGTTGTTGCGGCCAAAGTGGGTGGGGCAGGGGCTGATTACTTCCACGACGGAGAAGCCCTTTTTGGTCAGTGCTTCCGTGATCACTTTCTGTAGTTCCCACCCGTGGTAGGGGGTTCCCCTGGCCACGTAATTGGCGCCAGCCACCTCGGCCAGGGTACAAATGTCGATTTCCCTTTCAGGGTTCCCGTAAACGGTGGTACTGGTAAGCTTGTCGGAAGGGGTAGTACCGGAAACCTGCCCGCCCGTCATGCCGTAGTTCATATTGTTCACCACTATGGCGGTAAGGTCTATATTCCGCCTGGCGGCGTGGATAAAGTGATTGCCGCCGATGGTTACGCTGTCCCCATCACCCATCAGGACCACCACATTAAGCTTGGAGTTGAAAGCCTTGATGCCCGTGGCAAAGGCCAGGGCCCGACCGTGAGTGGTGTGCAGGGCGTTGGTGACCACGTAGTCGTCGGCCTTTCCCCAGCAGCCTATGCCGGTTACTACCACTGTCTCCTCTTTTTTAAACTTCAGCTCCTCAAAGGCCCGCAGCAAGGCCCCCAGAACCGTGCCGTTGCCGCAGCCGGGACACCACATGTGCGGCAGCACACCATCCTTTAAATACTTCAAGCCTGTCGCGTAAGACACTGTAACACCTCTCTTCTTGCAGTTGTAAGGGCTTACGGGGCCTTATTTCATTACTTTCAGAATATCATGGGGAGTGATGATCTGCCCGTTGTACTTGTTAACCCTTCTTATGTCCTTATTGGAGCCTAGAGCTTTCTGCACCTCGCCGGCCACCTGCCCGGCGTAGTTCATTTCGGGCACTATAATCATTTTGGAGTTTTGTCCAAGGGCGGCCACTTCCTTATCCGGAAAAGGCCAAAGTGTGATCAGTTGCAGAACCACCGCCTTGATGCCGTTTTTCCTAGCTTCCAGGGCCGCCGCCCGGGCCGCCCTGGTGGTAGCACCGAAAGCTACCAGCAACACCTCAATATCGTCGTCGGTGTAAAAGCTCCTGGTCAACACAATTTCATCCCGGTGAAGTTCCAGCTTCCGGTGCAGTTGGGTGACCCGCCACGTGGCGTTGGCCGGGCTGTTGTTGCTGTAACCGTCCGGCCCGTGCATTGAGCTGGACACGTGGAAGACGTATTTATCTCCGTAGGCAGCCAGGGGGGCTACCCCGTCTTCATCGGCTACAAAGGGCTTGTACTGATCCGGTGGGCCGGTGGGCCTTTTCCTGTCTATCACTTCCAATTCGCCCGGGGCCGGAGCTATAAAGTTCTCCCGCATGTGGCCCACTATCTCGTCGGCGGCCAGGATCACCGGAACACGGAACTTTTCGGCAAAGTTAAAGGCCTGAACCGTCAGGGTGAAGCATTCTTTCACCGATGAGGGCGAAAGAGAAATGATCGCCTGATCCCCGTGCCGACCCCACCGGATCTGCATTACGTCCGACTGGGCGGGCCTGGTGGCAAGGCCGGTGCTGGGGCCGGCCCGCTGTACGTTTATAATCACGCAGGGCACTTCACCCATTACTGCCAGGCCCAGGTTTTCCTGCATCAGCGAAAATCCCGGTCCGCTGGTGGCCGTGAAGGCTTTGGCGCCTGCCAGAGAAGCCCCCACCACGGCGGCTATGCTGGCGATTTCATCTTCCATCTGAATGTACACGCCACCGACCTTGGGCATGACCCGTGAGCATTCCTCGGCAATCTCCGAAGAAGGGGTAATCGGGTAACCGGCATAAAACCTGGCCCCGGCGTAGATAGCCCCCTCGACGATGGCCTGGTTACCCTGAATTAGTCTTGCTTCCTGCTGCAAATTGGCCCACCATCCTTTTAACTAATTGAAAATTACAAGAGGTGACTTTCCCATACTTCCGGGTTAGCCAGGTACTGCGGCCGGCGGCCCTCCAGAACGTCCAAAATGCCCTGTGACACATCAGTAGCCATGTTGATCAGTGCCAGGTCGGACATGGCGGCCATGTGTGGCGTTAACAGGACGTTATCCAGTTCGAACAGGGGCATGTCCTTTCCAGGGGGCTCTCTTTCAAAAACATCTAGTGCCGCTCCAGCCAGCCTGCCTTCCTTTAAAGCCCTGTAAAGCGCTTCCTCGTCTACAATACCGCCCCTAGAGGTGTTGATTAAATATGCCGTGGGCTTTACCAGGAATAACTCCCTTTCCCCGACCAGGTGATGGGTATCCTTTGTATAGGGCACGTGAAGGGATATAAAATCGGAATCGCGCAAAACATCGTCCAAGCTCTGGCAGCGCTCGACCCCGGCGGATTTAAAGACCGATTCAGAAACCAGAGGATCATAGGCTTTGACCCTCATATAAAGACATTTTCCGGCAATCTCGGCCACCCGGCAGGCTATCCTGCCCAGGCCCACCAGACCCAGCACCTTACCCTTCAATTCCAGGGTTGTGTAGCCCAGTTTCTGAACTAGGCCGGGCAGCGACCCGGCGGCACAAAATTCACCCTGCCTGAAGGCTTTTTCTGCCTTGTTAAAATTACGGGCGCAGTGCAGCATTGCCCAGAGGGTATGTTCCGCCACGGCGTTGGTGTTAGCCCCGGGGGTGTGCACCACCGCTATGCCCAGGCGCGTGGCCGACTGTAGATCGATATTGTCCAGACCGATGCCGTGGCGGCCAATAACCTTGAGCCTTTTGCCGGCCTCCATCAAACGGGCCGTAATTCTGGAACTCCTGATCAGCAGGGCATCGGCGTCCCCGATAAGCGGCAACAAGTCGTCTTCCGACGGGCTTGGAGCTATGACGACCCGAGCCTTTTTTTGCAGCAGATCAATCCCTACCGGAGATATGGATTCTGTAAGTAAAACCTTAAAATTCAAATATTTCACCCTCTCAGGTTCCAAACAAATATTAGACTAAGCAAATTCAACTAGATTCTAATAATGGAAAAACTTCAAAAAGAATAATGAAAAGGACTTGCTGCAGGAATTAATAGAGAGATTACTGAAGAAGGTGCAAAATGTTGGGCGTGGAATTGAAAAAGTAACTGAGGAAACCATAAAGAATATGCAAAAAGAAATGGAGGATATTAATTTGATATGGAAACCTGTAAAAGAACTGATAAGAAAACCATTTGTGTAAATATATTCCTGCTATCTGGCTATCCAATAAAGGCTTTTACCTGCCAGGAGTATAGGGCACTGCTGGAAGGCAACCCGAGCGCCTAGTGGGATTCTGCCGGGGATAGACCCCTTGGTTCCAGATACGGAACTTGGTTCCGTGCCTAAGATAAGTTTACCAGCCCATTAAGGTGAATGTCAATAGTTTCTTTGTAATCTTTTTACACTTTTGTCCATTCACAAAGTTATGCAAATAATATATTACCAGAATATACTGAAAAATTGGTGGCTTATATTTTACTACCTTGGGGTGCACCATAAAGCTGCAAGAGAGGACTCTCGAGTGAGAACCCGCCGTTAAACGCCAGTGCTGTTCAGAAATTGTTGCCCTCGAGCATTCAGGCGGCCACCCCGGGGAAATGAACTATTTTTCTCAAAAGGGTCGTTAGACCCCATCCTTACCTGGCTTATAGCCCCTGCCGGGGGCGCGAATTCGTATCTGGGAACTCCGGGCTTTTCTACCGGCACCTGGAACATGAACTCAAGATAAGGCTTCCCTAATCAGGGCATCCTGGCCCGCCGGTGCATATGGTTCTTTTCCGCTAAAGGCGTCAGTTATTCTCCTGGCGGCCTCTTTTACTTTTTCCGCATAAAAAGGCATTACTTCCGGGTTCATCTGCGCAGCCAGTCCGATACATGCAATGACCATATTGACATTGCCATACAGGTCGAAGATCGGGGCACTTACACCGCAAATTCCCGGTGTATGCTCTTCATAACTCTCCGCATAGCCCTTGGCACGAATTTGCTTTAAATGTTCCATGAATTGTTCAATATTCGTTATGGTCCTGTTTGTAAACTGCTTGATCCCCACCTTTCTAATAATTTCCTCCGCTTCTTTTTCATCCAAAAAAGCTAAAAAGCACTTGCCAAAGGAAGCGCTGGTGATGGGGAAATACTGCCCAATACTCACTGTGACGCGAACCGGCCGGTTGGGTTCTTCCTTAGCCACGTACATTAATCGGTTGCCCGATATGGGTTCTACAAGAACGCTCGTTTGCCCGGTTTGTTCGGCCAACCATTTCAGATGTGGCCTGGCCGTTTTAAGGTAGTCAATAAATTCCGCCGCCCTGGCTCCCAGGACAATCAGATACGAACCAAGGCTATAATGTTTTGAATCTTCATCATAGGAAACAAAACGGTATTCATTGAGCACTTTTAAAATGCGGTAGCAGGTGCTTTTGTTAATTGATAGATCCCTTGAAATTTCGGATAATGTACTTAAACGGTGTTTGTAACGGCTCAGGTATTCCAGGATTTTAATGGCCGTTTCTACGGCCGGAACCTCTGACCTGTTCTTTTTACTTTCGTTTAGCATTTCCAAACCCCTTGTCTTTTTTAATTTAACTTTTCCAAGAAATGTTTCATACCTGGAACCTTGTTTCTCTTGAAAATTATACGGTTTCTGGTTCCATCCTGTCAACGGTATCCGGGCAAAGAGATGAACCTCAACAACCTTATCAACTACATTTATGAAAAGCCCGGCCGGGCCGGAATCATGGCCTCGAGCGGCAAAACGTACTGTCCCACCTCTTCTCATCTACTCCCTGGTTTCAGCGGCCCACGGGAAGCGCCGGATGAGGAACAAAGCCAGCACGAGCCCTGCTACCGCCAGGAGGTTGAGAGCCTGAAATACCGCCGGTACGCCCAGGTGGTCGGCCAGCATCCCCAGCAGGGTTACTCCCACGCCGCCCATACCCACACCAAAGCCAATGGTAAAGCCGCTGGCCAGCCCCTTGCGGTGGGGCATAAGCTGCTGCCCAAGGACGATGGTGGTGGAAAAGGTACTGATCAGCGCCGCCCCTATCAGGGCCAGCAGCACCAGGGCGGTCAAACCGCCACCGGCATGGAGGAATAAATAGATCAGGGGGATGAGCAGGGCCATGGAACCGGCCATCACCCGGGGGGCTCCCAGGACGTCGGTTAAAGGACCGCCCAACAGGGTGCCGAAGGCCCCGGCCAGCAGGAAGACGGAAACAAAATACCCGGCCAGGTGGGCATCGCCGTGCAAATAGTCGGTGTAATAAAGGGGCACGTAGGTAGAAAGCCCCGCGTGCAGCCAGGAACGGAAAATGATATAAATGAGGAGCAGGGTAAAGGCAACCAGGGTTCCCTTGTTCAATTCCACACCGGCAGTTTGCGTAGAAGTCCGGTTCTTCCCTGAAAGGGGTGTCCCGCTTCTTTCTTTTCCATCTGCAGGGCCTCTTAAAGCCTGCCCTATCCTTTCTTCCTGCAGGGAATTAAGGCGCGGCCAGCAAAACACCAGCAGGCCGGCGGTAACCAGGCCGGGCAAAACGAAATAAACCGTGGCCTTCGGCCCGCCCAGGGTCAAGAGCCAGGCCATGAACAGGGAGCCCAGGCCAAAACCCAGGTTTCCGCCCACGGAAAATACGGCCATGCCGCTTCCCTTGCGCACACCGCTGGCCAGGTTGGCCGCGCGGGAACCTTCCGGGTGGTAGGCCGCCACACCCAGGCTGGAGACGGCCACCGCCAGCAGGAGAAGGGAAAACCAGGGTAAACGGCCGGTAGCGGCCAGGCCCATGCCGGCCACCAGGCAACCCAGCGGCAAAAGCCAGCGGGCCGGACGCCGGTCGGCAAAATAGCCGAAAACAGGCTGGATAACCGATGAAGCCACGTTGGACACAAGCACTAAAAGACTGGTCTGGGCATAGGTAAGAGTAAAGGCCTGCTTTAATACCGGCAGCAAAGCGGGTAAGGCACCCTGGGCCATGTCGGTGACCAGGTGGCCCCAGGATAAGAGCAAGAGCACACCCGCAATCGGCCCCCCCTGTTTTGCCGCCTTTCCCGCCGGCACTGCGCTTCTTGTTGCTTCCATTTTTGATACGGACAAATATTCCACCCCCACTTATGCTACAAGCACAACTGCCCCTGTAGAGTTTTAATCTGACGGCAACATCATTAAAGTTAATCTTACTCCTCCCCCTCCTTTTGTGGCAATGTCAAAAAGGCAGCAAATATAAAGTTAACATGTTAATATTCAATTCTTTTTACCGTTTTTCGGGAGCTTTTGGGGGCACAAAAAAACTGCCGTCCTTAAAAAGACGGGCAGCAACTATGCCAGGAAAGAAACCAAAATATGTATATTTCAACATGTATATTTCAACAAATAAATCCTTTCAAGAAAAAAGTATGCTGCCTGCAAGCAGGGCCAGAGAACATCCCTAACTTTTTCCCGCCAGGGAGTCCAGTACCTGCAGGGCTTCCGTGGCGTAGGCAGCCGCCGGCCCGCCGCCCATCAATACGGCCACGCCAACTGCTTCCATAATTTCTTCCCGGGTGGCACCCAGTTCCAGGGCTTTGGCCACATGGACGGCTATGCAGTAGTGGCACCTTATGGCCACAGCAATGCCTACGGCAATTAACTCCTTTTGTTTGGCGCTGAGGGCTCCGTCGCTGATGACGGCTTCGTGCAAATCCCGGAATCCCTTCATAACCCTGGGCAGCTCTTTGGCCAGCTTGCCCACACCCTGGTTAAAGTTCTCCAGTGTTTTTTGTACGTCCATAATTTTCACCTCTTTATAATTTATACCTTAAACTTTTTAACCTATTCGACTCCTTAGCTAAAGTTTCCTTCCAACCGGGCAATTTTATACCTTTCGCTCCCCCGGTTCATAGAGAGAGGGCGGCGGCTCCACACACTCCTGTTCCAGGCGCAGGCCCTCCTGGAGCATTTTTTGAATCACGGGGTGGAAGAGGCGGTAATCCGGGTCTTCCAGCAGAGAACGGAGGCGCCGGCCGTATGCGGCGGTAAAGGGCGAAGCAAACCGGCGGTATCGTTCCAGGGTGGGCACATCCATGTACAGGGGCTTCAGCCCGGGCAGGCAGCGCTTCTGCAGGTGGACAAAGATGGAAAAACCCCCGTAGTCAATGTCGCCCCAGTGGTAAAACGGCACCGCCCGGCCGGTACCGGCCAGATATTCCCGCAGTTTACTTAAAAACCGCCGGCGGACCGTGTTATGATAACCCCCCAGGTATATGGCCAGAAATTTATCCCGGCAGGTCTTAATGAACTGGTAAAAGGGGGTCAGGTTTTCAATGGTGATGATATAATCGGCGGCAACATTTTTGACCGTCAACCGGTCCACCATCTCCGCCGGCAGCCCCAGGTCTGGGGAAAAATCTCCCACCCGCAGGGTACGGCCTTCGACAGCAAATTCCAGGCCGCCGCTGATGAAAATGTGCTGGGGGTTGTCCACAACCCCCACTTCGGCCAGGACCTGATTGACCTCTGCGGCAGTAAGGGTGGTCTCTTTTCCACCGCCGTCTTTCCCCCAGTCCGGGTGGAAATCCCGGACAATTCGGGCCACAGTTGGAGCCAGATTGTTAAAAGCCTTGCTGTTGCCCAGCACCCGCAGGCTGAAAACCCGCCTGGGTATCTCTTCCTGCAGAAGGCTGATCTCACGAATGACCATGAAAAGCTGCTCCGAATGCTCCCGGTCCGCGGGATTCAGGTAGGGCTGGCTTTCCTCTTCTTCCAGCCGCCGGGCAACAGTATGGAAGAATTCCTGCGCCCAGGGGGCCGCCCCCCGGGCATAGTGCCTGGCCAGGCGGGCCAGTTCCTGGAATTGCTCCGCCCTGGGACGCCGTTTCAGCCGGGAGTAGACCTCGTCCAGGCGACCAGTATTTAAGGCCACTTTCTCGATGAGATTGTTTTCCTCAAACTTGACCCAGCGAATCTCAATTAACCCCCGGCGCTCTAAAGCCAGGGCGGCCCCATTGATCTCTTCCTTATACCGGACGGTGGTATCGTCAAAATAACGGGGCATGGTACGCTGGTTGAAATGAAGCCAGATGCGGCGGTTGCCCCCTTTGCCCCTGGCCAGGGCGCTGCGCTCATACTTGTCCAGCAGAGTCTCCAGAATATAGCGTTCGTAGTCCATGGCCATCAACCCGCCGCCCTTTCCGCCGCCTCGATCCGGCTTTCGCCAACCGCTTCCTTAAACTGCTTGTAATCCTCTATCCAGCTGTTTTTCCCGTCGCGCATCACCAGGAGGGTGGTGGGTACATGGGGGCTGATAAACTCGCACTTGTCGGTAGGGGCGGCGATGATGGCCTGCATGCCCATCTCATTGATAAAGCGCAGGGAATTTTCCATGCGGTCGATATCCATCCGGTTGAAGGCCTCGTCAAAGAGCATCAACCGGATGCTGTCCCGGTTGGTCTTGGCGCGGTAGAGCTGGGCAAAAGAAGCCACAATGGCCACGTAATAGGGGGTCTGGGTCTCGCCACCCGACTTTTCCCGGCAGACCTTGCTGAAGGTAGAGGTTTCACCGCTGGCATGGGTAATTTTGATATCATAATCCAGAAAACTGCGGTAATCGGTGTATTCCGCAATGCTTTCGGGCAGGTACCTGGGCGGCAGGTTGATGATTTTATCAAACAGCTCGTCCAGGGCCTCCCGGTGCCGCTGCTGAAAAACACTGTCAAAAAGGGAGACACCTCCCTCCACCATTTCCGTATCCTCCAGCATCTGGTAGAACTTGCGGTGCCTTTCGGAAGGGTATACCAGAAAACGGTATTTATCTCCGCCAAAGGAAATATCCTTTAAAGCTTCGTTCAAGAAGTCAAATTCATTGCGGGCGTTTTGAATGTTCTCCCGCAGCTTGTAGATGAAGTGCTCCTTGAACTCCTCCTCGGCTTCCTTTTTGGCCTGGTTGATTTTTTCCTCATATGCGGGCAACTCGCTTTCCACCAGTTTCTTATACTCCTGTACCCACTCGTCATTCTCATCCGCTTCTATTCGCCCGCCGAACTGGTACTTATTGTTATATTCGGCCTTGAGGAGTTCCAGGGCCTTTTCCTTGTTAAGAATAAGCGTTTCCACGCTCTTGCGGTTGTGGGCGAAGTTGGCCGCTACCTCCTGGGGCGAATGGCGCCGGATCTCCCGGGCGTAACGCCTTTCCCCCTCGGGCACAACACGGGAGTTTATGGAGCAAAACTGCCGGAACTCCTCTTCCAGCCGGGCATGCTCGTCTTCCAGGGTCACCCGTTCCGTTCTCTTCTGTTCCAGGGTGGTCAGTAATTCTCCCTGCCGCTGATTATATTTCTCAATCCGGTCGTTCAAGGCGTCCATTTCCAGTTCCAGTTGATCCAGCTTTTGCTGCAGGGCGTCAATGCCTGAAGTATCCACCCCGGCCAGTTCCTGTTCCCTGGCGGACAGATCCTGCCGTAACGCGGCCAGCTCCAGCCACGTCCCCCGGCGCTCTTTCAGGAAGATGTAGTGCTCGTCCCGGCCGCTTGTCGTCTGGCTCAGCCTTTCCAGCCTTTCCAACCGGGGGAGCAATTCCTTCCGCGCCGCAGCAATCTCCTGCAGGCGGGCTTCTTTGCGGGCAATCTGGCGGGCATAGGCCCGTTCACCGATAAAAGGAGTTTCGTAAACTTCAAATTTAATCTGCCGGGCGGTATGATTGCTGTAGGTCATGCAGGTCGGGGTAATTGCCCGGCGGTAATTTTTCAGTTCCTGTTCATTTTCACACTTGATCAGGTCGCCCATCAGCTGGTGGACGTAGGCCAGGGCGTAGCGGTTCTGGGAGCGCACCTCGCAGGCCAGGGAGTTGGGTTCAATGCGGTTCAAGTACTTCAACACCCGGCCGGTATTGACCAGGCCCACCCCTGAGATGCGCCGTTCCTTTTTGTGTTTTTCATATACGGAAAGGGCATAATCAAAATGTTCCGGCTCCACAATCAGGTCGAAGCGCCGGGTGTTGAGCCAGCCCTCCACCGCGTCCTGCCACTTCTCGTCGGGAACTTCCAGAAGCTCGCAGAGCACCCTGGGCTCCACGTCAATGCCTTTCACTGCGCGGAATTTCTCCCGGATCAGATCCCGCAGGTCGGTCACCTTGCGGTCGTAAATATGCTTCTTGTTGCGCAGGCTGGCCAGTTCCTGCTGCAGGGTCTGTTCCTCCTGATCCAGCTCCTTCAGCTTGCGCCGGATTTCCCAGGCCTGTTCCTGCACCCTTTCCCGTACCCTCCCCAGGGTTTCCCGGCCCCGGTCAATCAACCGGCCCAGGGCATCGAGGGCTTCCCCGTCACCGGGGGGCAGGGGCTGCCCCTCCCCAACCTGCCCGTCACCGCCCGCGGCCAGCCCCTGGAGCCCGTCCACCAGCTCCGCGAGTATATTGCGCTCAGCCGGTAAAAGCAAATCTTCCCCCGCCTCGTCCAGGAGTTGCGCCAGCACCCGGCATTCTTCCCGGGCGGTTTCAGCTACCTGGCTGCAAGCGCGGGACAGTTCCTTCACCCGTTCCTTGAGGGTGCGGATCTCACCTTTCAAACGCTCCACCAGCTGCCAGGTGGTATTGGCCGCCAGGGCGTCCCGGTAGGACCGCTCCTCCTCCCGGCAGCGTTTCAACCGCTCCCTGGCCCCGTCCAGAGCCTGGCTCAACCGGGCCAGCTCCTCTTCCAGGGCCCGGGCCTGTTCCAGATTGGCCTGCAAATTGGCCGCCACCCCGTCCCGGTTGGCCCGCAGGATCACGTAATCCTGGATCAGGGCCCTTTCCCGGTCCCGCTGGATCTCCTGGTATTTTTCCCGGATAGCTTCCAGAGCGGTTATTTTCTCCCTGGTCTGGGCCGCCAGGTCGCTGTACTCCTTGTAGCGCTGGAGGTTCTCCCGCATGATGTCTATATTTATTTGCTTCTCCTCCAGCACGTAGGAGTAAACAAACTGGCGGATGTCCGTTATCGGCTTGAAGGAGATGGCCTTTACGAAAAGGGTAAAGAACCGGTCCCCCAGGGAACCCAGCTTGTGGAGCAAATCGGCCTGGTATTTTTCCACCGTGGGATAAATGGTGGCCCTGCGGTCCCTCACCGCGGCCCGGAACTCCCGGATATTGCGGGGGTGCTTGCCCGCTAAAAAAAGGCTGTCGTCCAGGCGGCAGTCCTCGATTTTGAAAAAACGGCTTTCATAGGTCACGTCATCGGCGTAGGAATCAATGACCGCCCCCAAAAGGAAGTAGTTTTTCCTGGAGGTATCGTAGAATTCCAGGACCACATAGGAAGTAACGTCGCCCTGGCGCTCGTACTTGCGGCCGCTCTCGCTGTCCCGCCCGGTCTTGCAGCGCACGTAACCCAGCAGATCCCGCCTGGTCTCATCAAAGGCGGAAATGTTAAATTTAACCCGCCGCAGGTCGGCCACCAGCACGTACTGGATGGCGTCCAGAATGGTGGATTTGCCGCTGCCGTTGTCCCCGGTGATCAGGGTGCTGCCCCGGATGCGTATGGTTTCGTTGGTAAAATAGTGCCAGTTGATCAACCTGATGCCGGTTAATTCTTTCAATTACACCAGCTCCTCAGCACTCAGTGAACCTGGCTGGATGCGGCGCTGTCCCCGGCGCTTCGCAAGTCGTTCGCTCCGGACAGCGCCGCATCCTTGCTGCAACGGTTCTACTGCATATTTCCGTTTTCCTCTTCCCGCCCTTCCTCCGCCCCGGCCCGGCGGTAGGTATCCAGCTTTTCGTACACCTGCCGGATGTCCTCCACCCGCAGGGCGAAGAGAATGGTGGGAAACACCTCCAGGCGGCAGTCGGGATCGGTAACCTCCCCGTCCAGCACCCGCAGGATGTTGAAACGTTTGAGCAGGCCCATGGTTTCCCGCAGGGTTTTTTTGTCAATGGGCCGGTTGCGTATTTTCAGGGCCGCATACTTGTCCTGGATCTCCCGCACGGTAATCATTATGTTCTCCGTCACGTTGATTTGACGGCGTTTTTCTTCGTAGCAGAGGCGCAGGATGAGGATGATAATGCTTTCTTCCAGTTTCAGGCGCAGCCGGTTATAGGCGAAATCGCTGAAAACACGGTAGACCCCATAGGCCCGGTCTCCTTCCAGGCTCCAGCCTCCCAGCTTCAAATAGGCCCGCAGGAGGTCTTCGTGCCGTTCAATAAAGTAGTAGTCCCGGCGGTTTTCTTCGTTCTTGCGGGTGATGAAGGTGCAGGAGAGAAGCCTGTTCACCACCCGGGTAAACTCCTCCCGCTCCGCCGGAAGCAGGCGGTTCCACTGTTCCAGCAGTTCCATCAGGCTCGCCCTTCCTTATTTTCTTTCAAAACGCAAATCTCTAAATTCAAAGCGGCCGCCGGCCGCAGATACCCGGGGCCTCCCATCCCGGTGCACCCGGTAACCTACCTGGCGCGAACGCCCGTAAGCCGTAGCATAGATCAGTTTGATAAATTCCTCCACATCCTCGATGCCCAGCTCCCGGGCGCAGATCTCCTTCCGCCCGGCCAGTTTTTCCATCACCCAGGCGTTGATCTTCTCCCGGGTCATGCGCCTTTCCAGCTGCTGCCGGAAAGAGCGCAGCCGCTCCCTGCGGCGCTCCGGGTCAATTTCCTCCAGCTCCTGCACTTCCCGGGGCTGGTGCTGCCTGGCCGCCTCCCTACCGGTATAAAGGGATTCCCGGTCCAGAAATCCCTGGGTGAAGAGGCTGAACAGGTGACCCAGCTCTTCCGGAAGGAGGTCGTCCGGGCGCATGCCCTCCTGCGCGCGCAGCCCGGCCAGGAACTTTAAAATTTCCATCAGCTGGCCTTCCACGTCCTTACTGCTGTTGAGGATGTACTTCAACTGCTGGAAGGAAGCGTTGGCATAGCGGGCATTGCGCCGGTCGATTTCATCCAGCAGGTCGTCCAGGCCGATGTAGGCCTGGCGGATGTAGTCAATACGGCGGTAAATCTCCTGCCGCGCCGTGGGCAGATCCGGAAAACGTTCCCGCTGCACTTCCAGACCGGCCGTCCGGTCCACCCAGGCCGCATCGTTGTACCACTGGTTCAAACGGGCAATAATCTTCGGACGGTAACGGGAAACGTTGTCCGAAGTTTTCAGGCGGTGGTAGCTGCGGTCGATAATTTCCTCCATGTAGTCTTGAAAATGAATCTTTAAAATCTCCCGGGGCTCCTTTTCCGCCAGGACCCGCTCAATGTAACGCTTAATGTTGTGATTTAGGGACTTCAAACCGTTGATCAGCTGCTCGGTCTGCTCATAGGCCTTTTCCAGGGCCAGGTTGCCCTGGCGGTCGGCCTCCTCGGAATGGAGCAAGGTGTAGGTGGCATAAACATATCCCTGGTATTCCACCTGCCGGTGGCGGCGGATCTTGTCCAGTACATCCAGAATTTTTATGGCATAATCGGGCAGGCTGATGTACTGCACGTAATTGCTGTACACCTCGCTGACCACCCAGCCTGTGGCCTCCAGCTTGCGCAGGATAAAGGCGGCCCTTTCCCGGGGCCCGGCCGGCGTATCCAGGGATTCCTCCCAGATCTCATCGGCCAGGGCCTGTTCAAAAAAGCCGTCCTTCTGCTCTATATAGTCAACAATCAGGTCGATGACCACATCCCGTTCCATCCCGAAGGTGGTCAGCTGGTACTGGTCGTAAATGCGGAACAGGATGGCCGCGTAGTCCTGCTTCAAGGGGCTGGCCAGGACCGAAAAAAACCGCTCCGGGATGACGGCAAAAAGGTTCACTTCTAAACCCCTCCCGGGGAAATTTTTTAACTGGATGTGGTTCGGCATCGCCAGCAGATTTCCTCTTAATTGTACTAATTTTTCAGGGGGAAATACAACCATATCCATCAATTTTCCCCATGAACCGTTGCGGCCCTCAGCGGTGGACAACCTTTCCGGACATTAGCAGAAAGGAAACTAGAGTCTATCCGCAGAAACAAAATAATGTATACAAGAAATCGGGGAACATGGTTTCAATGCTTTGCAGTCTGCATTTACCTCCACAACTGGAAGAAGCTTTTTTCATCCGCCGCTTGAACCGCTTTGTAGCCGAGGTGCTGGTGAGGGGAAACCGGGAACTGGCCCATGTGCCCAGTTCCGGGCGCATGGCGGAACTGCTGGTGGCCGGGCGCAAGATCTGGGTTAAGCGCCATGCCAGAGCCGGCCATAAAACCACCTGCCGCCTGCTGCTGGTGGAGTACGAGGGCATACTGGTATCGGTGGACGCCACCCTGCCCAACCGGCTGGTGGGCCGGGCACTGCAGGCGGGGGCGCTTGAGGCCTTTTCGAGTTACGAAACGGTGCGGGCTGAATATTCCCGGGGCCACAGCCGTTTCGATTTTTATTTGAGCGGCCCGCCGGGCGGGTGCTTGCTGGAAGTGAAATCCGTCACCCTGGTGGAAAAGGGAGTGGCCCTTTTTCCCGATGCCCCATCAACAAGAGGAACAAAGCACCTGGAGGAGCTGGCGGCCGCCCGCAGGGAGGGAGTGCAGGGAGCGGTTCTCTTTGTGGCCCAGCGGGAAGACGCCCGCTGCTTTTCCCCCCACCACGGGCAGGACCCGGCTTTTGCCAGGGCACTGCAGCGGGCCGCGGCAAGCGGGGTGCGGGTGCTGGCCTACCGCTGCCGGGTAAGCCGGGAAGCGGTTACCCTGGAAAAGGAGATTCCCGTTTTGTTGTAAATGGAAAGGGATCTTGTCATGCTATGATATAATGGTGAGCCGGAAGGTTATTTTTAACCGGGCGGCCACCGGACCGATTAGCGGTTTCTTCACGGTAGAGTAGAACAGCAGCCATGGAGGATAAAACAAAAAATGCATAAGCAGAAACAAACGCCCGGGCGGCAGGGCCTGGGCGTGGCACTGGTTCTATTTTCCACCATTTGCCTGAGCATTGAGCCCGTAGCGGCCAAAATCGCCTACCGGGGCGGCGCCACCGTAATGACCACCCTCACCCTGCGTTACATTCTGGCCGCCGCAATCTTCTGGCTGCTCATCCTGGCGGGAGGTTATGCTTTCAGGCTGCCCCGCCGGCAGCTGCTGGCGGTAACGGCTCTTTCCCTGGGAACTCAAACGCTCACCGTACTGGCCCTTTTCGAGGCTTTCCGCTACATACCGGCCGGAATGGCCATCCTGTTTCTCTACTTTTACCCCACGGTGGTCACCATCCTGGCCGTTTTCTTTTTAAAAGAACCTTTTACCTGGCAGAAAGCGCTGGCCCTTTTGCTTACCCTTGCAGGCTGTGCCGTGATCCTGGGACAACCGGTAAAAACGCTGGATCCGCGGGGCGTGACACTGTCCCTGACCGCTGCCATCACCTACGCAATTTTTTTGGTGGGTTCCACCCGCCTGCTGGCCAGCATACAAACGCCGGTATATAATGCATACGTTTCCACCATTCTGGCCCTGGCCGTGGGGGGGCTTGCTCTCATGCGGGGGCAGTTGAACCTGTCCTTCAGCTCTGAAGCGCTGGTGGCCATCGGGGTGCTGGGCATTGTTTCCACCGTCCTGGCCATGGCCGCCCTGATGCGGGGGGTAAAGGAAATCGGCGCCTCCCGGGCGGCCATTATCAGTACCTTTGAACCGGTGGCTACAGCCGTACTGGGTTTTCTGGTGCTGGGCGAAAGCCTGACCTCCTGGCAGATGATCGGGGGGGCGACCGTCCTGGCGGGCGTATTCCTGCAAAGGAGGGAATGAGCCGGATCCCTCCGGCCAGAAAAAAAGGGGAGACATCACCATCGTTTCAAGTCTGGATAGTTTCTGGTGTTATGACCTTTAACGAAAAGTTAATTTGTAGTGGATTTATGAGTAAGTTATAATATAAACAAAATGTTACAAAATGGGGGGAATAAATTTTTGTCCAAGAAGAAAAAAGTGCTATTCCTCTGCACCGGCAATTCCTGCCGCAGCCAGATGGCCGAAGGGTTCGCCCGGACCATGGCTCAGGACAAATGGGATGTTTTCAGCGCCGGAACGGCTCCCGTCGGGGTTAACCCCCGGGCCGTTCAGGTAATGGCGGAAGTGGGCATCGACATTTCCGGCCAGAAATCCAAAGCCATCGACCCGGAAATCCTTAATTCCGCCGATGTGGTGGTTACCCTGTGCGGCGACGCCTATGAAAGCTGCCCCCTCACCCCGCCCACGGTCAAGCGCATCCACTGGCCCCTGGAGGACCCGGCCCGGGCTACGGGCACGGAAGAGGAAATCATGGCCAAATTCCGGGCCGTCCGGGATGAAATAAAAAAACGGGTGGCCGAACTGCTCGCCACCTTAGAGGACTGACCGAAAGCCACCCACCATGCGTTGACCCGGTAAAAATTGTTCTGGAGGGGAGAGGTCGGAATCGAACCGGACTCCCACCTGGGTTGCAGGCAGGCCGACGGGTTTGCAGCCCGCGGGAGGCACCAGCCCCGCTCTCCCCGCTATTTATTTTTCACCGCAGGCCCATAAAATCCTTCTATACGGGTTATTTAATTATTCTATAGCCCGGCGCGTTTTAATAAGAATGAAAAATAACGAGGTCATGCCCGTGACCTGCACCGATAAACCGGCCATCAGGAAAGAGCTTCCCTTGCGAACGAACCACCGCCCATATCACGGCACCCCCAGGGCGCAGGGGCCGGTGGCGCATTTGCCGCAAACGTCGCAAAGGCCAAGGTCGGTGTAGTAAGCGTCCACCTCCAGAAGGCGCTGGTAACATTTCTTTTTGTCCAGTCCCTCCACACTCAACGCCCCGGTGGGGCAGAGCTTTACACAGGCCGTGCAGGATCCTTCCCGCCGGTACAGGCAGTTCTCCCCGGCAACCGGCGGGTTCGGGGAGAGGTCCACGTCCACCACCAGGCTCCCCAGGCGGCCGGCACACCCGGACGGGGTGATGAGCATGTGGTGCAGCCCGAAGGTACCCAGCCCGCAAAGGCAGGCTACATGTTTGTGGGACCAGAAAGACACCAGGGCCACCGGGTCAAAATTATGGGTGGGCTCACACCAGGCGGCCTTTACCCCGCGGTCTTCCAGTTCCCGGGCCAGCACACGGCATGTTTCGCCGATCAACTGGTTTGTTTCAATATAGGCCTCTGCCCACTGGCGGCTTACGTAAGGATCCCGGCGGTGGATTTTCACCAGTTCCGGAGTAAAGGGAAGGAAAAAGGCCACCACGGAGCGGGCACCCGGCAGCAAGTCCTGCGGCAGCAAATGGCCGGGACCGACCACTTCCTTTAATTTAGCAAACCCGGGATCATCGGCCCGGGCAAAACCCACCAGGGGATTGCGGTAGCCGGTTTTGCCCCGGTGTTTTTTTACCACCCGGGCAATAATTTCTTCGATCAGCTTTTCCATACTTCTCCTCCCCAGCTTTATCACCAGCTTTTTCTAACTCTTTGCCACCGGCTTCCTTCCGGAATCAAGAGCAGATTTTCCCGCCGGAGGGGATCAACCGGCACCCTGGCCACTATCGCCGGGCCATTCTTCCTGCGCCCGGCGGCTTATGAGCCGGTAGATGCCGGCCAGGACCACCTCCGGCGGCTCCTTCCCCTTCCAGAATGAAGGCGGTCCAAGGGTTTTCAACAGCCCGGCCTCCACTTCCGGCGGCACCGGCAAAAAGCGCAGGCGGGGGCCAGTTCTCCCCACACAAAAAAATAACCGCTGTCCTTACCCACCACACCGGCGGGAAGCCAGGTTCCGCGCAAAACCAGCATCAACATTCACCTTGAGTAATGTTTCGACATTTTTAAGCCGTTCCCTGCCCGGGTATGAAACAGGCAGCCGCTCAATGGTAAATGTTCTATGATCCTGCTACGGTACCGCCCAGCACTCACTAAAATACGGCTCTCCTCCTGGTAGTAAGACCTATGATCAAAATCCCCGTGTTCTTGTGACTCAAATCACTGTTTACCCCGTCCCAGGAACCTATAATTACAATCAAGTTAAGAATCCTTCTGCCCGGGGCAGTAAAAACAGCGCATTACACAGCACGGTCCAAGGAGGTAACTAAACCATGCTCGGCAGCATCATTAGCCGCCTGCTCAAAGGGCAGAGCGAAACTAAAAACTCAAAGGAGGTCCAGGTATCAATGTTTTGTTACCAGTGTGAACAGACGGCCAACGGCACAGGTTGTACTAAAGCAGGTGTATGCGGCAAAAACGAGGATATCGCCAGTTTGCAGGATACCATAATCATCGCTTTGAAAGGGATTGCCGCTTACGCTTACCACGCCCGGGAACTGGGTGCCAGGGATGAACAGGTGGACGCCTTCATGCACGAAGCGCTGTTTACCACCCTGACCAACGTGGACTTCGATTTAAACCGGCACATTGAACTGGTACTCAAGTGCGGCGAAATGAACTTACGGGTCATGGAGCTTTTGGATAAGGCCCACGTGGAACGCTTCGGTTCCCCTGAGCCCACCAGAGTTTCCACGGGTACCAAGGCCGGCCCGGCCATCCTGATCACCGGACACGACCTTTTAGACCTGTACGAATTGCTGAAACAAACGGAAGGCACTGGAATTAACGTTTACACCCACGGGGAAATGCTCCCGGCCCACGCTTACCCGGAGCTGAAAAAATTCCCCCACCTGGCCGGTCACTACGGCAGTGCCTGGCAGAACCAGAAAACTGAATTCGAACAGTTCCCCGGCGCCATTCTGGGCACCACCAACTGCGTGCTCATTCCCAAGGAATCCTACAAGGACCGCATGTTCACCTGCGGCATAGCCGGGCTGCCGGATGTAACCCATATTAAAAACCGGGACTTCACGCCGGTTATCGAAAAAGCCAAATCGCTGCCACCCCTGCCGGAAAAAGAGGGCGGGACACTGCTGACGGGCTTCCACCACAACGCCGTTTTAGCCCTGGCCGGTAAAATCATCGACGCCGTCAAGGCCGGCAAGATCCGCCACTTCTTCCTGGTGGGCGGCTGCGACGGGGTGAAGAAATCCCGGAACTACTACACCGAATTCGTCCAGAAAGTGCCCGGGGACTGCGTGGTGCTGACCCTGGGTTGCGGCAAGTTCAAGTTCAACCACCTGGATCTGGGCGAAATTGAAGGCATCCCGCGGTTGATCGATATGGGCCAGTGCAACAACGCCTACTCGGCCATCCAGGTGGCCGCAGCCCTGGCCAGGGCCTTTAACTGCAGCGTGAACGACCTGCCCCTGAGCCTGGTGCTGTCCTGGTTCGAACAAAAAGCCGTGGCCATCCTGCTCACCCTGTTCCACCTGGGGATCAAGAACATCCGCATCGGCCCGTCCGCACCAGCGTTCATCACACCCAACGTGCTCAAGGTGCTGCAGGACAACTACAACCTGAAGCTGATCACCACTCCCGATCAGGACCTGAAGGAAATCCTGGGTTAATAATCGCATCCGGCTCGTTAAAACGACTTGCTGCTGCAGTAATAAGGCCATGGATAAAGGTCCCGCCGGTTTATGGACACCGGCTGGGGCCTTTATGTTACCAAGACCATCCCGGGACCCATCCTTCACCTGAAGAACCGCATCCCGGCTGCGAACGTGTCATCTTTGCACAGTAATTATTCAGTGAACCCGGTTGGATGCGGTGCTGTCCTCGCTCACTCCAGTGCTCCGCGCCGACAGCACCGCGGCTCGCTTCGGGCCGGCTCTGGCTCTCTGCGGATTGCCCGTGACTAATTGCGCTTCGTTGTAAAGTTCTTAAACTAATGTGTTTCCAACTTTTCTTTCGATTAGTTGTTCTTGCGTCCTCGAGAGCCGAGCCGGCAGCCTCGCTTCACCGGGTGCTGTTACCGGCGCTTCGCAAGTCGTTCGCTCCGGACAGCGCCGCATCCTTGTCACAACGGCTTACTGAATATTTAATATTTACTTTGCGCAAACTCCTCCCGGTACCTGGCCAGAAAATATTCCAGCCGCCTTTTGTTGTGTGTTATTGCTTCCGCCCAGGCATGGAGCAATTCCTCCCCTTCCGGGGTTAAACGGTACAGGCGCCTGGCCGGACCGCCACCGCTGGTATCCCATTGGGAAGAAACCAGGCCCTCCTCTTCCAGGCGGCGCAGGTTACGGTAAACCGTACCCGGGTCGGCCTCACTGTCATGGAAGCCAAACTCCCTCAAGCTTTGTATCAACTCGTAGCCGTGGGTTGAACGGCGGTGAAGTAAAAGCAAAAGGCACGGCTGCATAAACCGCTCCATAGGAGCCCCGGCACACCGGCAGTCGCCGTGCCGGTGGCCGGGACCGTGATTTCTGCACATCAGGCATCCCTCGCTTACCAGATGAAACCTATGTGGGACAACCCCCACCCCGGGCGGTGATGCGATAATAACTCCAAACGTCTTGTTAATAGTTTTTCTCGCGGGCAAATATTCAGCGAACCCGGTTGGATGCGGCGCTGTCCTCGTCATAACGGTTTAACTGAACATTTATTTTCGCCGGCACCCTGCGCAAACCTTCCCGTTTCCCCGACCTTTAAAATCATCTCCATGAGGTACCCCGTAGCAATTATGGCCGGCAGGGTTAAAGCCAGGCGCAAGAGCGCAAAGGGTAACCCGACAAACTTGACTTCCATCATTAACATGGGAATTTTAATGGTCGCCCACGTGCCCAGGAAAATTACCGCATTCGCCAGGCGACAGCCCTTTCTGAGCAGCGCGTCAGCCACCGGAAAACCGGCATAAAGGGGACCGGCCGCCGCAGTGGCCACCAGAATGGAGATAATCACACCGCGCACACCAGAGTCCGGTCCTACGTTCTTCTCCACAATCTGACGGGGAACCCATACGTCCAGCAGGCCTACCAGGACGAAAATCGGCGGTATGAACAAAAGCATTTCCACCAGATAATCCAGGGCACTTCTAATTGCTTGCTCTCCCCTGGCCGGATGTTGCAAATAAAGAAGCAGATCGGCAACCACCACTAAAGCAAACAGGGCATATCTCCTGAGCTGGGCTTTCACTGCAGAACCACCCCCATTACGCCCCCGATCACCAGGGCCAGCACAAACCCGATGGCATTGCGCCAGAAGGTAAATTTCTTACCAAAAAAGTTAACTTCCATGGGGGCCGTAATAATCCCCACCATCAACAGTGTCGTAATAAAGCAGGCCACCGCCATCACGCTGGCCCCGGACTGCAAAAGGGAAGCCGCCAGGGGAAAGGCGATAAAGGCGGGCATCAGGGTAACGGCGCCGGCCAGGGAAATGAGGAGAATGCCCGCAGGACTGTTATTTCCAAAGAGCCCCGCAATAACCTCCCGGGGCACCAGCGCCAGCATAAGGCCAATCAGCCCGATGATCCCCAGCATGCTGGGGATCAGGTTGCGAAAGGAGTTCCAGGCAATGGCCAGGGCCTTTTTTGTCTTCTGCCGGTCCCGCCGGAAAGAAATACATAAAGCTGCTGCCGCAAAAACAAAGAGGGTGACGTTGAATAACACAGAACCACTCCCATGCCATCTGGCCTTGATCAAGCGGGCAAAGTGTCCGCGATCAATATGTACTTAAGGGGCACCAGGCCCCTTCTTCTAATAATCTTCTAACCTTTCAGCCTTTTAATCCTTTCCTCGACCGTCTTAATTTCTTCCTGCAGGTCCTTGAGATAGGCCTCCAGCTGCGCCAGTTCCTCCTGCCTGGTCAGGACGCGCCGGTGAAAGCCGCTCCCGTGGCAGCAGCAACCCCTGCCGTGGCCGGAACCAGAGCCGTGTTGATGGCCATGAGCATGCATCCTGCCGCCATGACCGGTACCGCAACACATATGAATCACCCCCTTATATGCATAATGCCTCTATAGAAATAATACCACCACCGGTGTGTTTTGTAAACACCTTTTCAAAATTTCCTGGCCATTACCTTTAAACCAAAGTCTTTTAAGTTTCCACTAACATTAAAAAGCCCCGTTTCCATAAAACAGGAAGCGGAGCTTAAATAATCCTTGAATTTACCACTGAATTACCTTTTTGTTAAGACCAGTAATATATCTTCACCCTGTTCCTGGACCTCAACCTGCCAGCCCCTGCTTTCAGCCAGCCGGGACACATTCTCCTTGGCCGCGGCGCTGCTGACCAGCACCTTTACGGTACCGCTCCCGAGAGCATCCAGAGCCTGTTTGGTCAGTAAAACCGGCTCGGGACACAACAAGCCCCTGGCGTCAACTTCCTTTACCAATGCTCACACCTCGCTTTACTGCCGCCGGACGGTTTACATAACCTATAATAAACACCGCTATTAACCCCAAAATAACGGCTATCTGGCCGCCTACCGGCACTCCGGTGGGGCTGCCAGCCAGGCCGAAGTTATGCGAAACTGCAGCTCCAAATATGATCCCCATTATGGTCAAGGCGCTGTCGGTATTTCCTTCGGCGGCAGCAACCAGCTGGCGCAGCGGGCACCCGCCCAGAAGCACTGCCGCCCAGCCGGCGAGGGCCATCCCTAGAAAGTTCCAGAGCCCGTCGGTATGAGCGACCGGCTGTCCCGCAAATCCAATTTTAAAAGTACCCACCGCCAGGTTTCCTACCAGGGCGACCACAAATATGGCCACAAAACCGTACAAGAGGTGGGCATCCCGGAACATAATGAAGTCCCTGATTCCGCCGACCATGCACAGCCGGGAACGCTGGGCCAGCACACCAATCACCAGGCCCGCTCCCAGGGCGACCCATACGGGAGCATGCATGGAACCGGGGCCCTTCTCGCTGAAAAATATAAAGGATGGGCGCGCAAGCAAGAGAATGAGCAAAAGGAACATAAATAAAGTAAATATATAGCCGTTACCCTTTTGCTGGGGAACAGCCCGCCCCAGACTGAAACCGGACTTAAGAAACTGGACTCCGATGGCTACCCCTGCTACCAGACCCAGCAACCCCACCCCGGCGTTGAGGTCACCGCCGGCCAGCCTCAGGACGGCACGTACGGGACAGCCCAGGAAAACCAGCATGCCGATCATGGCCAGAAAACCCAGCACAAAGCGGGTAAAAGAACTGGAGCCACCAATGGGCCGGAACTCCCTTGTTACCTGGGATGCAAGGAAGGCCCCCAGTACCAGGCCAATAATTTCAGGCCTTATGTACTGTACCGGGGCAGCCCGGTGTAAACCCAATCCACCGGTGATGTCGCGCAGGAAACAGGCCACACAGTAGCCCATGTTGGCCGGGTTGCCCATGGCCACCAGCACTACCGCCAGTAGACCCAGGGTGCCACCGGCAGCAACAACCAGCACCCTTTTGCCGTTCAAACATTACCACCTCCCGGAAATATTACATTCTTTTATTTTCGATTGTCTCAAAAATTCCTTTATCACACGCATTTAATTTTTAAATACATCAATTTTATGTAAAAAAGTTTGCTTATAATTGTGCTGATATGGCATCCTTATTGTTTTATTCACACTCTATGGGAATGGGGCATAAACAAAAAACGCCCGGTCTGTGATTTGACCGGGGCGCCCATTTGCCTCACCGGCGTAGCGGTAGTCATGTACCCACCCAGGGGGTGCTTTTCAAAATAAGAAAGAGCGCCGTATTTCAAGGACAGGCAACTATTTGCCTGGACCACAGGCATTCGGCACAGGACGGGCTGTTGCCCCAGCAATCCATCTCATTGTCGTCGGCCATGGTACAACCCTCCAGAAACTTGCAGTCCGTGCAGGATGGGAACCTGAAGTTTTTTACAGCTACCCTGAAGTTGATGTAAGCCGGGTCGGTCCAGATTTCATCCAGGTATTTTTCCTTTACATCACCCAGGTAGAAAGGACGAATTTCCTTAGCCCGGCCGTAGATAAAGCAGCGGTACGAATGCATCAAAGCATAACAAGGAGAAACAAATCCCCTGTGGTTGATCACCATGGCCCTGTCCTCAACAAATTTGCAATACCGGTCGGTACGCAACTTCATGTAAGGAAGCTGGGCCTGGACCATCAGCAATAACGACTGGTAGTCAAAAGGGATCTCCGTATCTTCCATATCGTAAAGAATTTGTTCCTTCATTGCCTCGTGGTAGGGCAATACATTGGTAACAATCATCCGGCGCGCCTTTAGTTTTAAAACAAGCTCACCCAACCGGGGTAATTTATGATAGTTGTCTTTTGTAGCCACAAACTCTATACCAAGTTCCGGAAACCCCACACCCCTTTGTCCTTTTATCTCTTGTAGCAAACGGATACTCCCCATAACACCGTGAAAGTCAGCCCCCTGCCTGATCCGGCAGTATTCTTCCTCATCCGGCCCGTCCAGCGAGACGAAGAGCATGTCCAGTTTGATATCGATCAACTTATTGATTACATCTGCATTTAATAATGAACCATTGGTTATCACCTCGACCCTGTACCCCCGCGACTTGACCAGCTCCAGCATGTCCAGCAGGCGGGGGTGGCTGAAGGGCTCGCCGAAGCCGCCGAAATGCACGCACTCCAGTCCGGGTAGACGGGGGAGGCTGTCCAGAATGCGCTCAAATACGGGCCACTCCATATGGGCAAGGGGGTCTTCCCAGGAATTTCTGATGCAGGTGGTGCAGGCGAAATTACACACTGTAGTTGGCTCAACATATAATTTTTTAACATTCGGAACCCGGGGAAGGATTAAAAAACCATCTTCCGTTCTGACACAGAGGGCATCCACCCAACCCGATTCCCCCGCATACCGGGTGAAATCAAAAGGCAACGTTGTATTCCCATCCCGGGTAATAACAATGGGCTTTCCCATTTTAAAGTTATTGACGGAAATGGGTCTCTGGGGGGACATATAACAAACCTCCTGTCCTAATTTTATATGGTTTTATGTATCAAAACAGAACAATTGTTGCATTTTGGCGCATACCCCAGACCGTGTTTGCACAATAACGTCTATACTTTTCGCAATTTGCTTGCCAGCAAAACAGCTGGCAGCAACGCACTGCCCCACAGAAAGTCCGAAATCCACCGCCTGGCACACGCTTCGTGTCAGATATGCAACCAGCCTGAACCGAACCCTTTCATGCGCGGTTAATTAATTTTCGCATTTACCCCAAAACAATAATATATGAATTTACTGATATATAATACCACAGACAGTACGCTACCAACAATACTTGAAGGTAAACATAGTTTGAAGCAAGCACCCTTGAAAATGAGTTTTGAGGATATATTGACAATGTCTTATTAGTCTATTACTATATAGTTATGAATAACATTAGCTTATTTTATTGCTATATACCTTGGGGAGGGTTTTCCATGGGCAGAGGGTGTTGCGACCCCGGGGCTCCCAGGCCGCAAAAGCTACTGGTGGACGACGGCGAGGTAGGCGTACTCGGTCTGGATGAGATCCTGGAAGAGGTTTCCCAGCTTTTGGTGACAGATGAGGAAGAACTGGCGGCTGAATTGTTGTCCCGTTTTAAGGCAAGAAATTACGTGCCGCCCTCCGCGGAGAAAAAATACGCGGCCGCCCTGGTTGCCGAGTACAAGAAACGTTATGGTTAGCCGATATAGCAGAAAGAAAATGCCCGGGCTCCATTCAGGTAAAAAGGACCCGGGCATTTAGACCCATTAAATGTTCACTCAATTCTGAAGCCTATTTAAAAAAGCGCAGCGGTAAAAAGTCAAGTACTTTTTGAAGGGAAATTGGAAAAAATTTTTGGGGTTAAGTCGTAAAAAGGCAACAACAAACCAGGCCCAGAAGCTGACAATATCTGGGCATTATCTGCAGTGGTCACACTTAAAGGAGGCGATCAATCACCCCTTTTCCTGGGCGTATAAAGCTGGTTTGAGCGCAGCAAAGCAAAAACCAGCCGGACCAGTTTTCTGGCGGTAAGGACGAGTGCTCTCTTGGGCATCACCACCATATTCGAGGTACTGTTGGCCAACTGCTATCAATACCCATTCCACGATACAGTAATCGCGCAATTTACCGGTACCAGTACTGTACTCGCTGTGGAATCAGGCATTGATTTTGTTGGCCTCGGTACCCGTAATATGGGAACCGGTTCCCAACAATCCGGTCAACCCATATTATTCCTAAACTGGAATCTGGGGTTGTCCGGTGGTTCTAATACTATGATACGAGGAGGTTGAGGAGGTATGTTTAAAAAATACAGCTTAAAATTGGTGCGGCCCCAGTGCCACCCCTCCCGGCTGCGGGTAAATGCAATTGTGGAACTGGATGTAGATATCCGGGAAATATTTCCGTATCTCAACGCGGAACTGGGCAACTGCTTTTACCACCCGGAAGCACCATTCTTGCGTTTTGCCCAGGGGGGGAAAGTCTTCACTCTCCACCCCTCCCACTTTACCATAAACGGTCTGGAGGATGAAGAGCAAGCCCACCGCATGGTGGAGTTCATCCGGAAGCTGCTGGAAGACACATGGGCAAGGCGCAGGGAAATTGTCCCCAGTTTTCGCCGCGGCACTGAATTGAAGGTACTTGACGTATACAAGCTGCTGCCCCGCACCAACTGCGGGAATTGCGGAGAAAAAAACTGCATGGCATTTGCAGCGGGGCTGATCAAACAGGAATTCACCCTGGCCGATTGCACCCCGCTTCAAGAACCCGCGCAGGACGCAGCGCGGGAAAAGCTCACCCGGCTGCTTCAAGACGCAGGTTATCCTGTCTAAGTAGGCTGCTACTTCATGACCGCCCCCGGCTCGGGTACCACTTTGACCCAGTACTTCTGCAGGTAAGGGGACAGCCTGAAAAATCCCGCCATGAAGAGCACCTGGATGAGCGGCTTGACGGCGATGATCATAACCGTCAATGGCGAGAAAAACACCACGGCCAGGGCCAGGGCGATGGAAATGTTTTTACCGCTGACCCCGTAGGCCAGGGCCACCATATCCGGGTAACCGGTACGGGTCAACCGGGCGTACAGGATGGAAATGCCGAATAAAAGCGTATAAAATATCACCAGCGGCAGGGCGATTACACCCAGGTATTGCGGATTGCGTACCAGAGTTACGGATTCGGACATCATGGAGATAAAGAATACCAGGTACATGCCCAGGGCCGAGACGGCAGGGAAAACGGGCTTATAATCGGCAAATTTCTTCTGTCCCCATTTTTTCACCAGCCACACCCTGGTCAGGTTACCCAGGACCAGGGGAACAACAATAGTATAAAAAATCGTTTGCAGCATTTTCCAGGCATCTACGGGAACGTATTTGCCGGCCAGGGCACTCATCCACAGCGGTATTAACACAATGCCGGCCAGCAAACTGGTTACCGTGATCACCAGCGTCATAGGTGCATTTCCTTTGGCCATTGCCGTCCACGCCACGATCATACCCGCACAGGGAACCACTCCGGTAAGGATAAGCCCTACTGCAAAGTCCGGGTAACCGGATAAAAACATCCTGGCCAGGAGCGCCGCTAGCAGGGGGGATATGAGGTAATTAAAGACCATCACCACCGTCATGAACCCCACCCGCCTGGCCGCTCCAACCACTTCGCCGATTTTAATTCCCACCATCATGGGGTACAGCATAATGAACAGCGCTACCGGGTAGAATACCTGCAGCCGCTTGCCGGTATCGGGCAGCAGGTAGCCCAGCAGCAGCCCCAGGGCAATTACCGCCATCAAAAGCTGGATCATGTGTTTATTAATAAATTGTGCCACTCGCACGCGATTTCCCTCCAGCTATACCAGAATCTCAAGTTAGATGCTGCACTGTCCGTTTAGGGCCAGCAGCCCCGGCTGGGTTCCTACCCCCAGATGGCCCCGTAAATCATCCCAGCAATGGTGGACATAATCACAACCAGTGAAATATAGACGGCGGCCTTTTTGGTTCCCATTATCTGCCTGATCACAATCATGTTCGGCAGGCTTAAGGCCGGCCCGGCCAGAAGCAGCGCCAGCGCCGGGCCCTTGCCCATCCCGCTGCCGAGCAATCCCTGCAGGATGGGAACTTCCGTTAAGGTAGCAAAGTACATCAGGGACCCGACTATGGAAGCAAGGAAGTTGGCACCGAGGGAGTTCCCCCCCACCAGAGCCGAAATATATTTGGCCGGGATGATCCCCGTATCGGCCCCGGGCCTGCCCATGAGAAAGCCGGCCACCAGCACGCCGCCCAGCAGGAGCGGGAAGATCTGCTTGGCAAAGCCCCAGGTGGATTCCACCCAGCCAGCCAGCTCGTCTTTAGTAAACCAGAGCTTCAATATTACCGCCAGCACGACCAGGAAGAAAACGGTGAGGTACCAGTGCACCTGGTAGACGGCACTGAAGAAACCCACCGGCTGGGCCGGCTTGCCCCAGGCCGCAAAGATCAGGATCAGTACCATGGTCAGGAAGTAAACGCCGTACTGCCACAAGGACCTCCTGTCTTCCGGAGGAGGCGGCAAAGTAAGGGCGGCCTCTTCCCTGGCCTTTTCCTCCTTGATAAAGATCAGGTGCATGAGCAGGCCGATGATAATGGAAAAGACAACCGCACCCACCGCCCGGGCCACTCCCAGATCGAAGCCCAGCACACGGGCAGTAAGAATAATAGCCAGAACATTAATGGCCGGGCCGGAATAGAGAAATGCCGTGGCCGGGCCGATGCCGGCACCGCGGGTGTAGATCCCCGCAAAAAGCGGCAACACCGTGCAGGAACATACCGCCAGTACGGTACCCGACACCGAGGCAACACCGTAGGATAAAATTTTATTTGCCCCTGCCCCGAAGTATTTTAAGACCGAAGCCTGGGAAACAAACACCGCAATGGCCCCGGCGATAAAAAAGGCCGGCACCAGGCAGGTCAAAACGTGCTTCTGGGCGTAGTCCTGGAGCATGAAAAAAGCTTCCAGGATGGCCGACTGCACCCGCGGGTTGTGCAGCGGAATGTAAAAAGCCGCCAGGAAAATAGCAACCATTAAAAGGAATTTGTCGCGTTCTTTCATTGCCAGCACCCCTTTCATCTTTTCAAATTACAACAAAGTTACATAGCTCATTACATGCTTTTCATCCCGGACTAATTGAAACTGTGAACCCGCCTAAGTTAAGTATATTAGATTATTATAATATTGTCAATCGCTTTATGCAGCGTTCGAGAACCAAAACAGGGTGGGTTGGAAAGTGGGGATAACTCAATATCCAGGCAGAAAAAAAGCGGGGAGTGCTTCTCCCGCGCTTTTTCGTGTCTGTGATTTACAGATTACACTGCAGGCGTCTCTTCACTTCCGCACAAACTTTCTCGATGTCATTTCTTTCGAGGTCGAAATTATGGGTCTTCTTGATATCCAGCCCGGTAACGACTATATAATCGGTAACCGGCAGATTTACATGCTCAAAAATTTTTTTGGCGCAGGCCGTCGGGCAACCGTCAATGACCACCAGCCGGTTTCCCTTTGAAGATTCAATGAAGCTATCCACATGACCGCCCACCCCGGCCAGGCAAAAGAGTTTTCCCACCCCCTCCTTAGTGAGCTCTACGGCTGCCTGGTTGGCTATTTGACCGACATTGGAACCGCCGGAACATGGAAATATGAGCACCGGTGCCGCCGTACACGTACAGGTATCGGCCATCCCCCAAATCCCCCCTATTGTTTCTCTTCCTCGATGTAACGCTTGATGTCTTCTTTTCCGGGCACCTTGCCGAACACCTTGAGCTTGCCGTTAACCATCAGGCCCGGGGTTAGCATGACCCCTGCCTGCACGATCTCATCCAACTTTTCCACCTTCTTAACGTCGGCGCTCAAGCCCATTTCGCTGACCACTTCAGTCACCGCCTTATGCAGCGCCTTGCATTTTGGGCAGCCGGGCCCGAAAATCTTGATTTCCATAACAATCTGCACCTCCATGATTTATAGGTATATTGCCGGCATTGATTATGCCAGAATAGCTATCCCGCGGAACGGAACCTGCCAAAAGCCGGTCACATTTGAAAAACTGGCTGGCTTTAGCGCAATTCGTGCGCGAAATACTTGCGCCTGAAGGCCAGGGCCACGTTGACCAGGCCAATCAGCACGGGAACCTCCACCAGGGGGCCGATGACGGTGGCAAAGGCCTGGCCGGAGTTGATGCCGAAGACCGCCACGGCCACGGCGATGGCCAGCTCGAAGTCGTTGCTGGCAGCGGTAAAGGCAAGGGTGGTGGTTGTTGGATAATCCGCTCCAATCAACCTGCCCAGGTAAAAGGTGACCAGCCACATAAACACAAAATATATGGTCAGGGGGATAACCACCCGGATTACATCAATGGGCAGGGTTACTATTACTTCACCCTTCAAGGAGAACATCACCAGAATGGTAAACAAAAGGGCAACCGGAGTAATCATCCTGATCCGGGGAATAAAATTCTGCTCGTACCAGTCCCGCCCCTTCGATCCGACCATGGCGGTACGGGTAATAATGGCCGCAATAAAAGGAATCCCCAGGTAAATAAAAACACTTTTGGCTATTTCAGCCATGGAAACATTTACTAAAACGCTGGAAAGGCCCAGCCAGGCAGGAATTACCGTAAGGAATATATAAGCGTAAATAGAATAGGTAAGCACCTGGAAAATGGCGTTGAAGGCCACCAGCCCGGCGGCGTATTCGGGACTGCCCTCGGCCAGGTCGTTCCAGACCAGAACCATGGCTATACAACGGGCCAGCCCTACCAGGATAACACCGGCCATCAGATCGGGCTTATCGCGCAACAGTAATATGGCCAGGGAGAACATAACTACCGGGCCGACAATCCAGTTCATGATCAGGGACAGGGTTAATATCTTTTTATTGCTGAAGACAGCGGGAAGCTCTTCGTAGCGTACTTTAGCCAGGGGTGGATACATCATCAGGATGAGGCCAATGGCAATGGGTATATTGGTCGTACCCACCTGAAACCTGCCCCAAAAGTTGGCGATTTGCGGGTATATGTAGCCACCCAGCACTCCAGCAGCCATGGCCAGGAAAATCCAGACGGTTAAATAACGGTCAAAGAATGAAAGTCTACGTGTCACTGACTCTGCCATATTATTGCCCTCCTGTTTTTTTATTTCTGTTGTTCCTGGCTCTTTATAATTCCCTTTGTACAGAACCGGAAAAACTTTTCGCGGCACCTTTCTTAAACGGCCGGCTGGCAGGCCGATACTGCACAAATAGTCAACCACCTCCTTCACGCCCGTACCTCCGGGTTCCCTTAATATTCGTTTATTATTATATTCTTCTTTATTGAAAAAGACAAGGCATTTTACCCGGTCAAAGTATTTCTCGATGTCCAGGTCCACGGCCCATTTGTATCCTTCTTCCACGTATGGACACAGTCCCGATTGCTTTGATGGGTAATCCCTATTGCCTTTACAGCCGCCTGACACTATAATGAATCAGAAGCTCCTTTTCTTTAATACAAATGAAGCATACACTACAAAAGTGTTGGAGGTAAAAATTATGGCCTCCTTTCGGGAGTTTAATTTTCACCGGGAAAAATGGAGCCCTTACTTAATGGATGTTTTTAACTGCCTGCACAACATGCCCGAGCCTGGCTGGCAGGAAATAATGACCACCAGTTTTTTGAAAGATAATTTGGAAAGACTGGGTTACGAAACAATTACTTACCACGATTGTACCGGCGTGCTCGGCGTACGGGGAAATGGATCTTTTACCGTAGCTTTACGGGCGGATATGGATGCACTCTGCCACCAGACAGACACGGGGCAACGGATGATCCACTCCTGTGGCCACGACGCCCACATGGCCATGGTGCTCACTGCCGCTGCAGCCCTGATGGAACTGCCGTTACCTGCCGGGACCAGGGTGAAAATAATTTTCCAGCCGGCTGAAGAAAAGGGCGAAGGTGCCCTGCGCCTGGTAGAGAAAGGGGCCGTAGATGATGTGTCCTTTCTATTCGGAGTGCATCTCAGGCCAGGACAGGAATTACCGGGTGGACAGGCTTCGCCGGCTATCCTGAATGGAGCGGCCTATCTTATTAACGGTGAGATTCAAGGGGTAAGTGCACATGGTGCCCGCCCCCACCTGGGAGTTAACGTAATCGAAGTGGCCGCGGCGCTGGTACAAATGCTGCACGCCCTGCGCTGGGACCCGCTGCAGCCGGCTTCGATAAAAATGACCCGTATCAACGCAGGTACGGAAGCCGGGAACATCATCCCCGATCGGGCTATATTTACCCTGGATTTACGGGCACAAACCAACCAGCAGCTGAAAGAGCTGGTGCAAAAAGTGGAAAGCGTGGCTTCTAATGTGGCTGCAGCCTATGGTGCGGTAATTACGCTTACCCGGGGAATAGATATGCCGGCCGCAGAAGTGAGCAAAGAAGCCCGGGACATCATGGCCCGGGCCATTACCGACACCGTCGGCCCGGAAAATCTGGCCCCGCCCATCCTTACGCCGGGGGCCGAAGACTTTCACTTTTATACTCGTTTACGCCCGCATATTAAGGCCACCATGCTCGGGCTGGGATGTGACCTTTATCCCGGGCTGCATCACCCCGGGATGCAATTCGAACGGGCTTACCTGCTGGACGGCGCGGAAATCCTCGCCCGGGCAGTCTGGTACGCCTGCACTGAAACCTGATGGTTTATGCGATATGATTTAAGGACGTAAAAGGAGGAACCTCTATGCAGGAAGACATCGTGCTCCGGCATTTAAAAACCATACCGGAAATGCGAAGTATGCAGGAAGTAGAACAATCGGTCTGGAAAATGGAATCACCCGTTCCCATCCATCAAACACTGACGGTAGCCAAAAACGGCGGCATCTTGATCGGAGCCTTTCATGGAGAGGAAATGGTGGGTATGCTTTACAGCTTCCCCGGCTTTTTAAATGGTCAGGTTTATCTTTGCTCTCACATGATGGGCATTAAAAGCGGCTGGCGTCACCTGGGTATAGGTGAACGGTTGAAGAGGGCGCAGGCAGAAGCGGCCCTGGCCCACGGTTACCGGCTGATAACCTGGACTTACGATCCACTGGAAACGGCTAACGGTTATCTTAACGTAGGCAAGCTGGGAGTAATATGCTCCACTTATATCGAAAATTGTTATGGAGATATGCCTGACCAGTTGAATCAGGGGTTGCCATCCGACCGCTTTCAGGTGGAATGGTGGATAGATCAGGACAGGCCACCTTTACCACAAGGAGACGAACAAGACCTCCTTCGCTGGCAGTTAACAGCCGGCGGGCTGCCCCAACCCGTACAGGTGGTTGATAACATTCCGGATGCGCAGATCCTGAGCGTGGCCGTACCGGCCCATTTCCAGGACATTAAACAAAAAGACATGGAACTGGCTAAAGCATGGCGGCAAGCCACCCGGCAGGTGTTTACCCGCAGTTTTGCCGCTGGCTGGGCAGTAGCCGGTTTCCGCTGTCACCGGGGAGAACCGGTGCACGAATACCTGCTTGTGCAGCGCCGCCTTTTATCATTACCCCAGGCACCCTGGCAGAAAGGAGAATGAACTATGCAGCTACATTCCATCACCTTACGAGCCATGTCCATGCGCATGAAATCACCCTTTACTACAAGTTTCGGTACCCAATGGGACAAGCACTTCATTCTGGTCGAAGTGCGGGACAAGGATGGCCGTAGCGGTTGGGGCGAATCTGTGGCCATGAAAGAACCTTTCTACAATGAAGAAACTGTGGGAACCAACTGGTTAATCATGAAAGAATTCCTTATCCCCCTCCTGTGGCAAAAACCTGTTAGCCATCCACAGGAAGTGTCATCTATTTTCAGCCACATCCGCCGCAATAATATGGCTAAATCGGCACTGGAAGGTGCATTATGGGATCTTTACGCCAAGCAGCAGAACCTCCCCTTGTACCGGGTTTTAGGTGGAGAACGCACGGAAATACAAGTGGGCATTAGTATTGGTGTTCAGGATTCTGTATCTAAATTGTTATCGCTCATTGAGAGGTACGTGACCGAAGGATACCGGCGGATCAAGATTAAAATCAAGCCGGGCTGGGACCTGGATGTAGTTGCCGCCGTGCGCAACCGCTTCCCGGATATCAGCCTGATGGTCGACGCTAACTCTGCCTATACCCTTGATGACATCGACCATCTGGCCGAACTGGATCAGTTTAACCTGATGATGATTGAGCAGCCCCTGGCCCACGACGACATTATCGACCACGCTGCTTTGCAGAAAAAACTGCGCACACCTATTTGCCTGGATGAAAGCATCCATTCCCTGGAAGATGCCCGCAAGGCCGTGGCATTGGGCAGCTGCCGCATTATTAACATTAAAATCGGGCGGGTGGGCGGCCTGGCCGAGGCCCGCAAAATACATGATTTCTGCCTGCAGAAGGGTCTACCCGTTTGGTGTGGCGGCATGCTTGAATCCGGTATCGGCCGTGCCCATAACGTAGCCATTACGACCCTGCCCGGATTCACCCTGCCGGGAGATACAGCCGCTTCCAGCCGCTACTGGGAGAAGGATTTGATAGAACCGGAGGTTACTGTAGAAAACGGCCTGATCCGGGTACCGGAGCGACCGGGTCTGGGTTATGAGCCGGTGCGGGAACGTATTGATGAATTCACCATGTACAGCGAGACTTTTCGCCCATAGAGTACTGGAAAAATGCAAGAGGAGGCACCTTAATGAAAAAAGCGCTATCTATTGCCGGAGCATATATAGGTATTGTAGTAGGAGCAGGCTTTGTCTCGGGTCAGGAGATCTTACAATTTTTTACCTGGTTTGGCTGGTGGGGAATTCTGGGCGGTTTAATTGCCACCTTTCTTTTCTGCTTTTACGGTGTACAACTGCTGGAACTGGGGCAGGAGATGCAGGCCACTTCTCACAAGGACAGCATTTACCGCATTTGCGGCCCGTGGGTAGGTGCAGTGGTTGACTGGACGGTTACCTTCTTTCTCTTTGGAGTTGCTGCAGTCATGCTGGCTGGAGCAGGGGCATTATTTAACCAGCAATTCGGCCTGCCCACTATTTACGGTAGCCTGGGAATGTTAGCCATTGTTTTGCTCACCTTGCTTATGCGTATAGACCGTATTATTGCTATCATTAGCCTGGTTACTCCTTTTCTAATGTTGATAATAATCATTATCACCGTCTATTCCCTGGTTACTGAGGGTATGAACTTGCATACAGTGGGTCAGTACGCCCGGCCGGCCAATGCTGCCGCACCGAACTGGATTATCGGTGCCATCCTCTATGTCTCGTATAACCTGGCTGCGACGGCACCAATGCTGATTACCATAGGCGGTGCCATGAAGGATCACCGGCTAAACCGCATTGGCGGCATCCTGGGGGGACTGGGCCTGGGGACACTCATTCTCCTGATCGGGTTGTCCATGATGACTATTCTCAACCGGGTGGAGGGAATTCCCATGCCCACCATCTTCCTGGCCAACAAAATTACGCCCTGGCTAGCCGTAGCCATGTCGGTGATCATACTGGGCATGATTTACAACACTGCCGTTGGCATGCTGTACGCTTTTGCCGCCCGTCTCGTACAACCGGGAACACCGGCGTTTTATCCGGTAGTGCTGGCCAGCGGTATACTGGCTCTGGTTTCCAGTTTCTTTGGTTTTATCAAACTGGTTGGTACAGTCTACCCCGCCATGGGTTACCTGGGTTTTCTCATGATGGGCGCCATTTTACTCAGCTGGCTGCGGAACCGCACCAGGCGAAAACTGGATCAGTGTTAGTTAAAGAAACCCACTAACCATAGTTCAATAACGATAACGGTTATATGGTAATGAGTTGTTGGGTTTTAGATTCCGTGATTTTATTCGGGAATCTAAAACCCAACACCCTACAAGTCCCCGGAAATGGCTTCCTGCTCTCCCGGCCCTGGTCAACTCCCCCGCCCCGCCCATGCCCGGAAGCAGCAGTAAAAAAGCCAGCCCGAAACCTGGCTGGCATGGTTACACTTTTCACGGGCAGGCTTCACGTTTTAACTGTTAAAAAACCGCTTCACTGTATACCCCGCTTCCATCACCGCGTTGATCAGTTCATCCTGTAGAGTTTCATCGGGATCAAATATCACCACCGCGGTGCCGGCTGTACCATCCACGCAAACCCAGCTGACACCGTTGATGTTTTCCAGTACTCTTTTCACTTCCATTCTATCATCCTCAGAACGGATTCCCTCGATGCGCAGGATCAAATTCTCACTGCCCACCACCACTATCCCCCTTTAAGATTGCAGCCGAAGAGTACTTAAAAACGGGCCAGGCCCATCCATTTCTGAGCTCATGTTAACATGACGGCTTCTACTTTTCAATGAAAAATGGGCGACATTTTCTAAATGAAATACTGCAGTATGTAACTCACTGCCAGGAAGGTGACCAGAGAACCCAGGATTCCCCGGATCAACCGGTCGGGCAGGTATTTTTGGAGGTAAGCCCCAAAATAGGTGCCCAGAAAGCCGCCCACGCCAAAGAGCGCCCCCAAAAGCCAGTCGGGTGACACGCCGGCCTGTGCTCCAACTGTGGTAAGGGACAGGAGGTGGTAAATGATAACTCCGGCAATGGAGGTGAGAAAAGTGCCGGCCAGTGCGGCCCCCGCTACGGTATAAACGGGCAGGCCGAGAACGGAGACCACAAAGGGAGCAATGATGGCCCCCCCACCGATGCCGTAGATACCGCCGATCAAACCGACCACCAGGGCCAGGGTAAAAACAACCGGAGTGCTGAAGGAAAAGGTTTCCCCCCAGAAATCATATTCAATTTTGCGCAGGGATACCGAGCGGGTTTTGACCACCGCCTCCGGGGGCAGGCCCGCAGCAATGCGTCCTGCCGATTCGCCTTTGATCTGCTGCACCCGCTCGCGGAACTTCTTTTCCAGGTTCTGGGTCTTTTCTTTGCTCTTCAGGTAACGGCCGGTGGTTTCGTATAACAACCGCACGCCCAGGTAGAGCAAAACCAGGCCCACAAAGAGTTTAAAGGCCTTCGGGTCGGGCAGGTACCGGATGCGGATCCAGGCGCCCACGAAAACTCCCGGCAGTGTAGCGATAACCACCACCCAGGTCAGGGGCCAGGCCATGCGCCCCTCCCTTATGTAACGGGCCAGCCCCCCGGGGATGGCCACAATGTTGTAGATCAGGTTGGTGGGACTGACGGCTGGAGTGGTAAACCCCAGCACGCTCACCATAAAAGGCAGGAGCAAAAAGGCTCCGGACACGCCGGCCGACGCCGTAACGGAAGAAACCAGAAAGGACACCAGTGGAGGGACGAGGGGGAAGACATCTACTCCGGACACGGGGAAATGCATAAGAAAACCTCCTTATTATAGATTCCACCATCGTAATTCAGGGTGGCACATTCTCGCGAGCAGGCCTGTACTCCATCTCAACGGACAACTGCAGGCAGCTTCCCTTAAAACCTGTGTTCATTCACCAATAGGCCTGCGCAAAAGCCCCGGCATGAAGGAGTGCGAAAGGGAGCTCGTGACATTATTCACACACACCTCCATATTACTGGATAATCACGGGCGGGGCAATCACGCCGAATGCCCGGGTACTTCCCGGGCCGCGGGCACGGCCACCAGAAGGCCGGCCACCCCCAGCCCGGCGGCGAAAAGCATCACCCCCCGGTATCCCCACAGCTCGGCAATCAACCCGCCCAGGAAGGGGCCCACGGCGCCGCAGAGGTTTAAAGTAGACTGGAAAATGCCGCTGGCGGTACCCCTTTCTTCCCCGCTCCGCAGGACAATAAGCAGGGCGCCCACATAAAGGCAGGACCAGGCCACCCCCAGGAGGGCCTGCACCGCAAACAGGGCCGGCCGCGCAGTGACAAAGGCATAGGCCGTAAAGACTCCGATGGAGAGTAATTGACCAAAGGCAAATACTTTATTTTCGTTAAACCGTTCTAAAAAGCGCATGACTATAAACTGCACGGTAAAATTAGTTCCCCAAAGAAGGCCTATCCAAAACCTGTTTATGCCCAGGGAAGAGAAGTACAGAGGCAGGATGATCCAGACAGCCGTAGCCCCCAGGTGGCGCAAGAATACGGCCAAGTAGATCTGGAAATTCCGGCGCACCACCAGCCAGAGTTTGGGCTGAATCCTCCTCCTTTTAACAGCTGCTTCGTGGAAGGTAAAGGAAAGGATAAATGCGGCCAGGCAGCAAATAAAACTGGTGATAAAGAGCAGGTGGAATTCCTTCAACAGCGCCGCCCCCAGAGCGCCGAAGATCCAGCCCAGGGAGCCGTAAGAGCTATATTTGCCCATATCGGCGCCGGACTCAAAGGCGTAAGCAATCAAGGCCGCGGTGGCTATTCCCAGGGACAGGCCCACGGCCGAACGCACCACGATCAGAACGAAAAGATTTTGAACCAACAACTGGGCGGCAAAGGCCATACCGCTGGCGGCTAACCCCAGGCGCACAAATAAAAGCCTTCCCAAAGAGTCGGACTTCCAGCCGCAAATCAGGGAAGAAAAGAGAAAGGCCGCCCCGTAAGATGCCCCCACCACGCCGATTTGCCAGTCCCTCGCCCCCAGCTGGGCTCCCAGCAGGGGGATGAAGATAAGGGAGCCCTGCACGGCAAAGTTGAGCAAAAAATTAACCAGGCTGATGAACAGGATATGGGGCGTCCTTTGAATGGCTATATTTGTTTCAGGTTCCGGGTATGTACCCAAAAAGCATGCCTTCTTTCTGAGATGAAAAACCTTCCCGTAAATTTATTATATAATTAATTTAACTCTCTTCCGTCAATTAGTCCATAGAACATATGACCCTGCCGGTGCCGCCACCGGCGGCAACCGGAGAAAAAGCTGCCTTCCGGCAGCTTTGCTAAGAGTTCCTCATGATCTCCTCTATTTCCGTATGTCCCGCCGCGACAAAGCCGGCCACCGTACCCAGGTTCAGTTCTCCCCTGCCGGCGGCATCCAGAAGGCGGGAAAGGAAGTCCTGCAGGAAAAGATTCAACCGCCGGAAAATTTCCTGCCGCTGGACATGGGCCGGGATGGAACGGTTGCCGCCACCGGCAGTAAGACCTTCACCCAAACCGCTGCGGCCCTCATCGCCCACTCTCCCGCAGCAGCTCACCTTCGGCCCCCTGGCAGTGTACAGGTCCTCGCCTCCGGTTATCTCCAGCACCAGCCGGCACACCCGGCCCATAACCCGGGCCACCGCCTCCGCCCGGGGGTCTACGATGGTGTACTCCCCCTCGTGGGCGGTGAAACCAACCGGCCTTAACTGCCCCCGGGCCAGCAGCTGGTTGTAGGCCGGGGTTCCCCGCAGGACGACCTGGCGGTGAAAAAACAGGTGGGCGGTGGTGGAGGGGCAGTCCAGCAGTTCCATGCGCTGCAGAAAGTCCAGGTTCTCCCGGATTTCTTCCAGCGTGGTACCGGGATCGAAATTAATAAAACCCAGGGAGATGTTCAGGCCCAGCCGGCGCAGGATAGTAATGGCCCTTTCATTCTGGGCCACGGTGGTGCCCTTTTGAAAACGGTCCAGGGCGCTCTGGGCGCCGCTTTCCACCCCCAGGAACACATCCCGCAACCCGGCCTCCACCAGTCCGGCAAACACCTCCTCATCCACATCGGAGGACCGGCATTCCAGGCCAAAGACCAGGGGGAAGTCCCGCTGCTTCAAAAGCCGGGCCAGTTCCAGGGCGCGCTGCCGCCCCCTTTCCCCGGGGCCGAAAAAGTTGGCGTCGGCAAAGTAAAAGGAAGGGTTGCCGGTGGCCCTGTATACCTCATCAATTTCAGCCACGATATTTTCCGGGCTGCGCCCCCGCCAGACCGTTCCGGGTCCGTAAAAGGAATTGAGGTAGCAGAAAGTGCAGCGGCCAAAACAGCCGCGGCTGCCCAGGATGTAGTTGTGCATGTTGCGCCGGGCGGCCAGCTCCGGAGAAGGCCGCAGGGGGAAAGGCAGGGCATCCAGGTCGGCGATGGCACAGCGCGGGGAGTTTTGCACCGGGCCCCCTTCACCGTTCACGGCCAGCCCTACAGTGTCTTGCCAGAACCCTTTGTCCAGGCCTGCCAGGCGGCGGGCCAGATCCGTGAGGGTGAGCTCCGGTTCGCCCAGAACCACCGAATCCACAAAGGGCAACTGCCGCAACAGCGGTTCCCAGGCAAAGGTGGGGTAGTGGCCGTAGAGATTGAGGTGGATGTGGGGTTTCTCCCGCTTGATCTCCTGCAGCATGGTCATTATTTCCGCCGTCCGTCCCCACAGGAATTTTAAGTGCACACCCAGCAAATCAAAGTCTTCGGCCAGCAGCTGCTCCCTGGTTGCCTCCACGTCCAGCCCGGCCAGGTCTGCATCCATAACGGCTACGTCCAATCCGGCCTGCTTTAAACAGGCCCCGGCGTAACCGGTGAGCAGGCAGGCCGACAGGGGGGCGTTGACCACCAGGTCATCGGTATAGGGATCGGTCAGCAGGGGTGGGTTAAGGAGCAAAACCCGCATGGCAGCTCACCTCTCCGGGAAGTAATGTTATAAGGTAATGTTCAGCAGCTATTTTCACCCACGGTTCTTTGGTACGGGTGACAGCTGTGTCTCGTCGCTGTCTTTACAGTTAACAGGGCGGTTTTTATTCCAGAAGCACCAGCCCCACCCGGGGACAGGGTTCTCCCGGTTCCCGGGCCGGGGTTAGATTCAGGCCGTTGTTACGTGCCGTCTGGAACACATCTATACCGCAGGCCTCCAGGGAAGGGCGGGCCTCCCCGGGACGGCGGCACGCCCCCCCGGTATTGCACTCCTCACACAGGCCGCACGGCCCCGCCCCCAGCCCGAAAGCCCTGTAATAACCGGCCCGGAAGGCAAGGTGCTCCAGGTGGGCGGCCAGGTAGCGCACCAGCCAGGATGTCGGGGCCAGAAAGAGAAGGCCCGTACGGTAACAGTCCAGCACTTTTTCCGTCTCCCCGGGCCGGGGGCTGAAGGGAGGGCAGGTAAGGCTCCTGCCGTAGCCGGGGCAGCCGTACTGGCATTTCCAGCGCACCCAGGGGGCCACGGTGACCGTTTTGACATCTATTACCCTGGTTTCCGTTGTTCCGGCTTCCCGGGCCACCCGGCAAAGATGCTCCACCAGATCATCCAGGGCCACGGCTTCAACCGGCCCGGCAACGGGCCCGCCCCTGTTGTTAAAAGTTCCTGTCAAGGACTCTTCCTCCTTTCTATTTGTCATTCCATTTTCTCCCTTTTAACAACCCGCTGCCTGCGGTCAGGGGGTGGTAAGTCACATCCTCAAAACCGGCGTCCTCCAGCCAGCTGCCCATTTCCTGAACGCCGTACACCCGGCCGGTAAGGGTGCCCACCAGCATGTTCAGGTCAAAGAGGGCGGCTTCCAGGGAGGGCTTTTCAGCCAGGACGTAATCGTGGATCACCACCTGCCCGCCCGGGCGCAGGGCCCGGAAGACCCGGTCCATGATTTGTCGGTTGGTGGCAGCGTCATAAATGTGCACCACATTGGAGGCCAGCACCAGGTCGTAAACCCCTTCACCCAGTTCGTCCCTGGTGAAATCCCCGGCACATAGCTCCACCCGCTCCATCATCCCCGCCGCTTCTATCAATTCCCGGGTGATCTTCAGGGTGGGGGCCAGGTCCAGGATGGTGGCCCGTGCCCGGGGCTCTTTCTTCAACAGAGCAACGGTATACACCCCGGGCCCGCCGCCCAAATCCAGTATGCGTTCACAACCGCTTAAATCCAGGGCGGCAGCCAGCTGATCCGCCTTGAGCCGGGCCTGGTCCCCCATGGCCAGGATGTAGTCCCGCAGGCGCTCTTCATAGTTCGCCCGTTCCACGGCCTCAAAACCCACCGGGCGGCCGGTGCGCACGGCCTCGCCCAGCCGGGACCAACCCTCGGCCAGGTTGGCAAAGTGGTGCACCGCATGGCCCAGGCAGGCATCCCTTCCCCGTACCAGGTGGCGGCCGGCCAGGGGAGCGTTGCGGTAAAACTCGCCCTCCCTTTCCACTAACCCCAGGCCCTCCAGGGCAACCAGCAGGCGGGCGGTGGCTTCCGGGTGGGTGCCCAGGGCCGCGGCCACCCGGGCGGGAGTCTGGGCGCCCCGGGCCAGGACGTCAAAAAGGCCCAGGTCCACGGCAGCAAAAAGCACATGGGCCGCCCAGTGTCCGCGGCAGATGTCCATTATATACCAGCCATTTGAGGAAGATCGCGCATCTCTTTTAAACATTTACCTGCCACCTCAAGGATGGTGGGATCACTGCTGAAAATACTCCGACACCAGCCGCAGAGCGCATTCGTCGCCGCAGGCGCTGCACAGTTCCTCTTTTCCTTTCTCAAGGTAACAGCGCACCAGGGCCGGGTCGATGGCCAGGCCGGCCACGGCCTCCCGGTCCAGGGAAGCCCGGGTCCGGGCCATTTTTAAATCCCACTCCCAGGCCCCCTTGACGCCCTTGGCAATGTCGGCGACATGGGCGGCAATGCGGGCAGCCATCACCCCAACCCGCACATCTTCTTCCGTGGGCAGGCCCAGGTGCTCCGCCGGGGTGACGTAGCAGATGAAGTCCGCCCCGGAAGCCCCGGCCAGGGCGCCGCCGATGGCCGCGGTGATATGATCGTACCCCGGGGCCACATCAATGGCCAGGGTGCCCAGGACAAAATACGGGGCCTGGTGGCAGAGCTGCTTCTGCAGGAGCATGGTGGTTTCCACATGGTGTATGGGCACGTGCCCCGGCCCCTCCACCATCACCTGCACCCCCTTTTCCCTGGCCCGGGCCACCAGTTCCCCGGCCACCAGCAGGCCCTGAATCTGGGCGCCGTCCAGGGAATCGGCAATGCACCCGGGGCGGATGGCATCGCCCAGACTCAAGGTGACGTCGTACTCCCGCAGGATGTCCAGCACCCGGTCGAACTCCTCGTAGAGGGGATTTTCCTTCCTGTTGTGCAGCATCCAGCCGGTGAGGAAGGCGCCGCCCCGGCTCACGATGTCCGTCACCCGTCCGGTTTTCTGCAGGCGCTCGACCACTTCAAAATTCAGGGCACAGTGAATGGCCATAAAATCAATGCCCGCGGCGGCCTGCTTTTCTATGGCTTCAAACATGTCCTCCGGAGTCATGGCCACAATGCCGCCCCTCTTCTCGATGGCCTCAATGCCCGCCTGGTAGATGGGCACGCTTCCCACGGGAACCGTGGCCCTTTCCAGGCTAACGCGGCGCATGCCGTCGATATCCCCCCCGGTGGAGAGGTCCATAATGGCATCGGCCCCGGCGGAAATGGCCACCTCGATCTTGCGGGCCTCCATTTCCGGGTCGTCCCGGTCGCTGGAGGTGCCGATGAGGGCATTCACCTTGGTCCGCAGGCCCCGACCGATGGCGCAGGGCCGGATTCCTTTCCGCAACCTGTTCTTCGGGATGACGATGGTACCGGCGGCCACCCCGGCCCGGATAAATTCCGGATCCACTCCCTCCCGCCGGGCCACCTCCTCCATCTCCGGCGTGACGCGGCCTTCCCTGGCCGCCAACAACTGGGTCATAACCTAACACACCCCCTGCTCTTTGCCCAGGTATTCCCCTACCACCTGCATGGCGCAGTACCTGCCGCACATGGCACATGCCCGGTGAGAACCGTGGCTGCGCTCCCGGCGAAGGGCACCGGCCCGGCGGGAATCTAGGGCCAGTTCGATTTGCCTGTCCCAGTCCAGGGCCTTGCGTGCCCGGGACATTTCCAGGTCCCACTGCGCCGCCCGGGGCTCCCTGGCCACGTCGGCTGCATGGGCGGCAATGCGGGCGGCAATGACCCCTTCCCGCACCTGCTCCACACCGGGCAGTCCCAGGTGCTCCGCGGCAGTGACATAACAGAGAAACTCCGCCCCGGCCCAGGCCGAAAGCGCCCCGCCGATGGCCGCCGTAATATGGTCGTATCCCGGAGCGATATCCGTAACCACCGGGCCGAAGACAAAATAGGGCGCGCCGTGGCAGAGCTGCTTTTCCAGCTGCACGGTGGCCTTCAGGTGCCCCAGGGGGACGTGCCCCGGCCCTTTGACCATCACCTGCACCTGCTGCTTCCGGGCCCGGGCCACCAGTTCCCCCAGCACCACCAGCTCCTGCACCTGGGCCGCGTCCAGGGAGTCGGCCAGGCAGCCTGGACGCCACCCATCGGCCAGGCTCAAGGTAACATCGTAGCGGCGGCAGATCTCCAGCAGCCGGTCGAAATGCTCGTAAAGGGGATTCTCCTGCTGGTTGTAAATCATCCAGCCCATTAAGTGGCTGCCCCCATGACTGACCAGGTAATCGACGCGGCGGTGCTTTCTGGCCGCCCGCAGGGTCTGCCAGGTGGTGGCGCAGTGCAGGGCCAGAAAATCCACCCCGTCGGCGGCCTGCCGCTCGATAACTTCGAACATTTCGTCCACCTTCATTTTTACCGCCGCCCCGTACTTCTCCCGGGCCTCGGCAAGGGCCTGGTACACGGGCAGGGTACCCACGGGCGTGGTCGTTGCCGCCAGCACGGCCCGCCGGGCACCGTCAATATCCCCGCACACACTCAAATCCATAATGGCATCAGTGCCGGCTTCCACGGCCGCCCGTACTTTAGCGACCTCGCCCTCGATGGTGTCCCCTTCCGCCGCCAGGCCCACACTGGCGCTTACCTTCACGGCAAAGCCCGTTCCGATGCCCACGGGATCGATGTTCTTTCTCGCGCGGTTGCGGGGTATGACGATGGTGCCTTGAGCCACTCCCCGGCGAACGAACTCCGGATCCACCCCCTCCCGCCCGGCCACCCTTTTCATTTCCGGGGTAATCTCACCGGCCAGGGCCCTGGCCATTTGCGTTGGCATTTCGCGACACCTCCGTTTGGTTAAAATAAAAAGTCCCCAGCCAAAACTTTACCTGGCTGAGGACTTTACCATCATCCTCCGCGCACGGCCGCCCTTTCGCGCGAGAGCAGCCATTCTCTCAAACAGGCAGGTCTCCTGGCTAACGGATCATCGCTTTTTATCCCGGCCTTCCCGGCCAAACCCCAGTGACCGGGATAAGCTCCCCGACTACAGTGGCGGGACCGCGCCGTTTCCGGGTGGTATGCCACCCGTCCGGACTTCCCTATTCTCCCCCTGCGGGGCACCTGTTTGACTATTCAGTTATTGTTTATATGGGATTCTACCACACCGGCCCGGCAACGTCAAGCAAAATTTGGAACGGTTATTTTATTTTTTGACTACCGGGTTGGCCAGCCGGCCGATGCCGGATATAACCACCTCTACCGTGTCCCCCGGCTGCACCGGCCCCACCCCTGCAGGCGTACCGGTAAGGATGATATCCCCGGGCAAAAGGGTCATGATGCGGGAGATAAAACTGACCAGCCGGTATACCGGAAAGATCAACTGGGACGTGGAGGAATGCTGTTTTCGCTCCCCGTTGAGGTAGAGCGAAACTTCCCTGTCTCCCGGGTCGACGCCGGTGACGATGTAGGGACCCAGGGGCAGGAAGGTGTCAAACGACTTGGCCCGGGTCCACTGCCCGTCCTTTTTCTGGAGGTCCCGGGCGGTAACGTCGTTGGCACAGGTATAGCCCAGTATGTACCCGGCCGCTTCTTCCTCCCGCACCTGCCGCGCCTTTTTCCCGATCACCACCGCCAGTTCGGCCTCGTAGTCCACCTGATGGCTCATGGCCGGGTAAACAATGGGTTCCCCGGGGCCGATCACGGCGGTGGACGGCTTCAGGAACAGGACCGGCTCATCCGGCAGGGCCATACCCAGCTCCAGGGCGTGGTCCCGGTAATTGAGCCCCACACACACCGCCTTGGTGGGCAGGCAGGGAGCCAGCAGGTCCAGCTCCGGCAGGGCGAACTGCCGCCCGGATACCGGTTCCAAAGATTGAAAGGGATCGGCCACCGGTAAAACCGTGTCACCTTCAACTATGCCGTAGAAAATTTCTCCCCTGTGATGAAAACGACCAATACGCATAAAAAAACACCCCTGCTACAGTTGATGAGATTTTGATGCTTTATTATTTTACCATACTTTTTACACATTTGGGGGTGAATACAGGGGCTTTTGCGCCCGGATGAAGGCGCTGACCAGGGCACCTTCATAGAGGGCCAGCTGCTGTTTCATTTCCTCCGGCAAAGTTCCTTCCGGGAAGTCCGATGGGCTGAAGACCCGGATTACCTCTATGGATACCCCGGTGAAACCGGCCGCTTCCAGCAGGCGGCGGTACTCTTCTTCCGTCGGGGCGCCGGCCACGCAGCCCGCCCACAGCTCGACATCTTGCCGCAGCCCGTGGGGTACCTCACGACGCCACACCATGTCGGAAACGGCCAGGCGCCCGCCGGGTTTGAGCACCCGGAAGGCTTCCCGGAGCACCCTGCTTTTGTCCGCGGCCAGATTGATCACACAGTTGGAGATGACCACGTCCACATGATTGTCGGCCTGCGCCTCTTCCAGGGTGTTGGCGGCAAACAATTCCTCCATGATGCCGTCCAGCACTTCCAGGCTGGTCATCTCCCGGACTTCCTGCTGCAGGCCGGCGGATGCATCACCGAACCTCCTCCTGAGGTATTTGCAGATGGCGTCCTGTTTTGCTTCAACCTTGCCCCTGGCCTCGCCTTCGGCCCTGCCTTTAATTAACCCGCGCATCTCTGCCTGCTGCTGCATCTCTTCAAGGGCTATTTCCAGGTTCGTAATCATCTTTTCCACCCGATGTCTGCTTCTTTCTCGCTGAAGTCCTGCAGGATGTAGGACTTCTCCACTTATTGGCAGGGCATTACTTGACAATAGATGTGTAATGTGTAACAATGATTCAGTTACTTCACGGCATCGTCGATCACGGAACCCGCCTCTTCCAGCGAGCCGGCGGTATAAATCCTGTTGATGATCTTGTCCAGGGCCTCCAGCCTGTCGATCTGCCTGACCCGCTCCTGCAGGTCCCGTGAGGCCTCCCCAAACCTGGCGTCAAGGTACTTGCAGATGGCTTCCTGGGCCATCGTGACTTTGCCCTTGGCCTCGCCCTCGGCTCTGGCGCCGGCCAGGGCGGAAATCTCATCCCGCATGGCCTTCTCCCTCAGCTCGTAGAGCCTGCGTTCCTTCTTGCTCTGCCAGAAGGCTTTCTCGATGGTCAACGCTTTCCTGATCCCCGGGTTCTCCATGGCTATCGCCTCCATCTCTTCTCCTTCCAGGTTGCTCAGGTACATCATCCACGCCTCCAGCGCATCCTTCGGCCTGCGTTTGATCGTCTTTATCTTCTCCAGCTCCAGAAAGTGGATCTCCAGGTCGTCGCACAACAGCTCACCGCTCTCATCGTCCCGCACGTGGAAGGCCCGGTGGTACCGCCCGTCACCCCGGAACCAGTCAAAGGCCAGAATGTTTATGGTCACGGTTTTGCGCAGGTCGGCGAACTTCTGACCGCTGGTCAGCTGCCCGTGGTACAGCCCCGCCCAGTAGTACATGGTCCGCTTGTCAATGTTGTACTGGTTGGTCACCTGGACTTCGATGTTGATGAGCGTGCCTTCTTTCGTACGGGCCAGGACGTCCAGCCTGGCGCCGCGGTCCAGCAGGTATCTTGGGTCTATCTCCCGGTCCAGCAGTTCCACGCCGGTCAGTTCCCGGCCGGACGGTAACTTCAGTACCGCGTTGAGAAAACTCAGCAGCGCCTCTTTCCCTTCTTCCGACCCGAAGATCCGCTTAAAGGCGTAGTCGTTGGTCCGGTTGATCCCCCTGATCTCCGCCAATCCCCCCACCCCCGCCCCGTTTATTCTTGTCAACCTTATTATACCAGATTCTGCGCGCGAGCCAAAATCTGAAACCGTCAATTCCATCTTCCTGCCGCCGCCCGCGGCATGATATAATAGATATAGTATACACACAAGATTTAATTGCCTGCCGTTGAGAGGACTGGGATTGTTGGCCGTTAATGTCATTGACCGAAGCCTCAAGGCTTTGGCCCGCCGTTACCCGAAACCCTTTGTCAAACTTGTCCTGGGCTCCACAAAAGGGGTGGCAGTGGCCACCATCGAAAACCCGGAGATCAACCTCCCGGAAAGGCGGCTCGATTTCGTCTACGGCCTGCGCCTGGATGACCAGGAGTACCTGCTGCACCTCGAATTCCAGCTCCAGCACGAGACCGACCTGCCGGAACGGATGTTCACTTACAACGCGCTCCTGACCGCCGCCTACCGGCGACCGGCCATCTCGGCAGTCATTTACCTGGCGCGGCAGGAATACCGCCGTTTACCCGAAGCCTATGCCGTGACCTTCCGGAGCAGGGCGGTCCACACCTTCACCTACCGGGTCATCAGGCTCTGGGAATACGAAGAAGCCATTGCCGGCGGCGAGCTGAAGGAGCTCGCTCCCCTGCTCGTCCTGCTGGCCGAAAACGGTAAAGAAGAAGCTGCCCTGGCCAGAACTAGAGAACTGGTCCTGGCCATCGGCGACGAGAAGCACCGGGCCGATGCCCTGTCGGTGGCTATCACCGTGGCGGCGCGCTACTTCAGTCGCGATTTTTTGCTCGAGTTTTTCAAGGGGGAAATGGAGATGCTGCAGGAAGCCAGTATTGTCCAGGAATGGATAAACGAAGGCCTGGAGAGAGGCCGAAAAGAAGGCCTGGCGGAAGGCCTGGAAAAGGGCCTGGCGGAAGGCCTGGAAAAGGGCAGGAAGGCGGGAAAGCTCGAGGGAGAGATCGAGACGCTGCAAAGGGACATCCAGGAAGTCCTGGAGGAACGCTTCGGCCGAGTCAAAAAAGGTATGGGCAAGAAGCTGGCCGCCATTGACGACCCGGCGGTGCTCCGTTCCCTGCTCAAGAAAAGCGTCAGGGTGAAGAGCCTCGAAGAGTTCGCCCGGCTCCTGGAAGAAGTGTAACGTCCGGAGACAAGGTAAAGCCCTACCGGTGGCCTGCGGAGGAGCTTTCGGCTGGGGCCTGGCTCGAAAATAGTTGAAGCCATTCGCTTCGGGTCCGCATTACTTCGCCCTCCGGCGTGTCAAAATCCCTAATGCTCGGGGTGCCCAAATGCCGCGGAATCATGGCCTAAAGCAATGTCATTTATCCAGCCAAAGGGGAAGCCGGTAGGGTCTTTTATAACCAATCCTAACTGGTTCCGTCCGGTGAGGTTCCAGGACGCAGTTCTATAACTTCTTACATCGATTCCTAATAAAATCCCCGCAAGCCTTATAACATGCGGGCTGCGGGGATGAGCTCTCCCTGCAATTATGTCGTTTCCCTCACTGCATAAACCTCTCCATGCCGTCCCTGATGATGGCCTGCGCCTCTTCCAGGGTGTTGGCGGCAAACAATTCCTCCATCACGCCGTCCAGCACTTCCAGGCTGGTCATCTCCCGGACCTTCCGCTGCAGGCCGGCGGATGCATCACCAAACCTCCTCCTGAGGTACTTGCAGATGGCGTCCTGCTTTGCTTCAACCTTACCCCTGGCCTCGCCTTCAGCCCTGCCTTTAATTAACCCGCGCATCTCTGCCTGCTGCTGCATCTCTTCAAGGGTTATTTCCAGGTTCGTAATCATCTTTTCCACCCGATGTCTGCTTCTTTCTCGCTGAAGTCCTGCAGAATGTAGGACTTCTCCACTTATTGGCAGTGGCATTACTTGACAATAGATGTGTAATGTGTAACAATTAAGTGTGTAATAACTATAGCTTAAGGTGATGCTTGTATGAGGCGCATGCAGGTGGTAGTGGAAGAGTGGCAGTACCAGTTCCTGCGTGAACTGGCCTCCCGGCAGGGCTGCTCCATATCAGCCGTTTTACGGGAACTCATTACCAGCAAGGCAAATAAAAGCGGACAAAACGCAAAGGAACCTCTTCTCGAAGCAGCAGGGATCGCCCGTGAGCCATTACTCAAAAACTTGATCAGCGAAAGTTTAGATGAAGCTCTTTACAGGACGTGATATGTTGCGGCAGATTTTCGTGGATACCAGCTTTTTTTACGCCCACGCCTACGCAGACGACCCCCATCATCGTGAAGCGGTCCAGTTCCTGGAGAACCCCCCGGTTCCTCTTGTGACGACGAATTTTATTTTTGATGAATTGATGACCATCCTGCGATATAATTTTGGTCACCGCGTGGCGGTTACATATGGGCAGAGCCTGCGAAAAAGTAAACTTGTAGATATTTTACGCATAACGCCGGAAGACGAAGAGTCGGCGTGGGAAATCTTTTCCAGGTACAGCGATCAGAAATTCAGTTTTACGGACTGTACGAGTTTTGCACTTATGCGACGCCTGGGAATCACCGAAGCAGCGGCATTCGACATTCATTTCGAAGTTGCGGGTTTTCTGCGCCTGCCTCCCGCCTCCCTTGCCAGCCGCGGGCGGTAGGGACTTTTGCTTTCCAGCATGAAGGCGATCGCGGAAAGATACTTCCTGGTTTTTTGCGTGCCACTTTTAGGGGTCCCATGGTCTGGAAGTGAGCTCAGCCGCTTTATTGGTATGTCTATCCTGGGCATTTACGTTCGCTCACCCTTTGTTCGCTCACCCTTTTCTAGATAACTCGTAAGATCCCCACCAGCCTTTAAAAAATTAGCTTATCTCCCTTTCTGAATTATACCACACGGAACGGATGCCGGGGTGGTCCCGCCGGCGCGGGACCTGGGCTCGATAAGTTAATAAGTTAAGTGCCTGGCACCATCTATCAAAAAGGCCCCCGGGAGATTTTACATCTCCCGAAGGCCCTGCGGGATTACCCGTTTAGCTTTTCCAAAAGCCGCAGGATCATGGCACTGGCTTCCGCCCGCGTGACACTGCTGCCCGCCTTGAAGCTGCCATCCGGGTACCCCCCTACTATACCCGACGCGGCAGCGGTATTCACCGCGTTTTTCGCCCAGGCCGGGATCGCGGCTGCATCGGTAAATTTCACCGCCTGACCGGTTACCGTGCCCTGCCCGGCCTCCAGCACCCGGCTCAAGATGGCCGCCAGTTCGACCCGGGTGACCGGATTGCCGGCCTTAAAGGCCACACCGCCCTGTACGGGATAGCCCTTCAAAAGGCCTTCCTCAGCCGCGGCGGCAACGGCCCCGCGCGCCCAGGCCGGGATGGCGTTTTTGTCTGTGTAGTTCAGGGCAGTCTCTTCCACCGGCTGCAGCTTCAACGCCCGTGCCAGGATGGAGGCGATTTCCGCCCGGGTGATCTTGTTGTTGGGCCGGAACGTGCCGTCCTCATAGCCGCCGATCACGCCCATACCGGCCAGCTTAGACACCGTTTCAGCGGCCCAGTGGCCCTGCATATCCTTGAACCTTGCAGTTATAGAAGGCTTTTGCCCGTCTGCCGGCTGAGTGCCAACTGTTCCACCACCGGGCCCGCTGCCGGAACCGGTACCCGCTGCAGGCTTCACTGCAGTCCGGAAATCAACGGTCACTTCCTTTTTATTACCGGCCCGGTCTTTCACGGTCACCTGCAAAGTGTAGCTGGTGTCGTAAGCAAGCGCTGCAGAAGGCTTCACTTTTAAAACCCTGCCGTCGACAGATGCACTTGCGGCTACAGCCCGCTTTGTGACTTGATCAATGAATTCTGCCTGAACACTGTCTGCAGCCAAATCCTCATCAAAAGTTAAAGTGAAAGTCTCATCCACAGCCACCCCGGTAGCCCCACTGCCCGGATTTGAACTGAGCAAGACCGGGGCAATGGTATCGCTTGAGCTGCCACCACCGGAAGCACCGGACCCGCCGGTCCCGCTGGAGCCACCGGTCCCTCCTGAGCTTCCCGGACTACCCGACCCGCTGCCGGCATTCAGATCGACCGTCAGGTTCACCTGGCGGACATCGCCGCTGGTCCACGTAACTGCGGGGCTGGCCTGAGCCGTATACGCAGTACCGTTGACGACCACCATGAAGTCCACCGGCCGCCCCTGATCATCAGCCGTACCGGCCACCACCAGTTTGGGGTCGAAACCTCCCGGGCCGCCGTACAGGCCGCGGGAAATATCAATTTGACCGCACTTCTTTCCGCCGATGTAGGCCTCCACCGTGCCCGACTCCACCGGCTGGCCGGCCGTGTTATTCACGGAACCATAGTAGGCCGCGGGAAGGGGCGGAATTTCCCCGGCGTTTTGGGCCGCCGCAACGCCGGCCGCGGCCAGGGCAAACAGCAGGGCCAGCATCACCACCAATACCGTCTTACCGCGCACAGAATCCCCCCTTAAAATTTGTAAAAGCTGCATTTAGCTGCCGCCAAAATCTTATCACATTACGTGTTTAATTGCAATCACCAGCTGCAATAGTTTTGCAAAAATATCACGGAGGCGCCCAGAGTTGAGCGCCTCCGGTAAGAAACGGTTTTATTCTATTTTTTCCAGCAGGCGCAGGATCATGGACGCGGCCTCAGCCCTGGTAACATTGTTCTGGGCCCGGAAGGTGCCGTCCTGATAACCGCCCACCACTCCGGCTGCAGCTGCGGTATTCACCGCATCCTTCGCCCAGGCCGGGATTTTTGCCGCATCGGCAAATTGCACCGGTTGACCGGTTATTTCACCCAGCCTGTCTTCAAGCACCCGGCTTAAGATGGCGGCCAGCTCGGCCCTGGTAACGGGGTTGGCGGCTTTGAACGCCACGCCGCCCTGCACGGGATAGCCCCTCACCAGACCCTCCTTAATCGCCGCAGCCACTGCGCCGCGGGCCCAGGCGGGTATGGCACTGTTGTCAACAAACTTGAGGGCAGAATCATCCGCCGGCTGCAGCTTCAAGGCCCGCACCAGAATCGAGGTAATCTCGGCCCGGGTGATCTTGTTGTTGGGCCTGAAGGTGCCGTCCTCATAGCCGCCGATCACGCCCATGCCGGCCAGCTTAACCACGGTGGCCTCCGCCCAGTGGCCGGCCATGTCCTTGAACTCAGGCTTGGGCTGCTCCGCGGGCGGCTTGGGCTGCTCCGCAACGGTGGTGAAGGTGAAGGTGTAGTCGCTGGACAAGCCGTAACCCTCCCTGTCCTTCACCGCACCGGCGGGGATGACCACGGTATAGGTCGCGCCGTTGTCAAGAGCCGCCTTCGGCTTGATGTAGAGGGCACTCCCGTCAATGCGCGCGGTCACTTCCACGGCCTTGCCGGCAGCATCCTTTAAAGTGATTTTTGCAAAATCATTGCCTTCAGTGACGATCTCGTTGAACAAAATCTTTATTTCTTTGTCCACGGGCACGCCGGTGGCTTTATCAGCCGGGTCGGTGGTGGAGACGTATGGTTTCACTGTGCCGCCGCCACCGCCGCTGCTACCGCCGGAGGAGGCAGTTACGGTGTAGGCAAAGCTCGCCTCATCACTGGTCAGGGAGTCCTTCACGGCCACAGCGCGAATGGCAGTGCTTGACGTCAGCGTGATGGGCGCCGTGTAGGTGGTCTGCGGGGCGGCGTTCAGCCCGTAAAGGATGGTGGCGCCGGATTCCGCAGCCAGGGTCACCTGCACGCTGCCCGTGTAGGTACCGGGAGCGGGACTCGCCGTAGGAGGTACCGGGGCACTGGCGGTGGTAAAGATGCTGAAGGAGGTCTGGCTGACCTCTACATACCCGCCGCTTACAGTGCCGCCGAGGTTAACCCAGCGGTCGCCCACCAGCTTGAACACCCGCACCCGATCGCCTGCCGGCGCGGGCAGCCGCAAGATGACCGGCTGCGATAGGGTCACATTCTCGATCTTGATTTCAAAGACCTGGCCGATGGCGCTGGACCCGGGAAGCCCCGTCTTGTCCACGGGTTTGAAGGTGATCGCAGCCGCGCCGCTAAAGGCTCCCTGCGGGATCTCCAGCTGGGCGCCGCCCTGGTTCAGTACCGCGCTGGAGACGCCAGGCGGCACGGTGAAGTTGTCCAGCTTGCCGTCAGAAGGCACGCTTATCTCAACCTTCGATCCCGCCTGAACGGCGGTGGTGAAGCTGAACACGCAGGCCTGAGCCAGTTCGTTCCCCGCCGCGTCCTTGACCGCACCCGCAGGGATGGTGACGGTGTAGTGCTTGTAGTAGGCCAGGTCAGATGCGGGCTTCAAGGTCAAAACCCTGCCGGAGATGCTCTTCTGCAGGGTTACGGCGTTGTTCTGGTCGTCCACCAGGGAGATGCCCGCGTACTGCGGCCCCTCCTGGACGTCCTCCGTGAAGGTAATGGTGATCGTCTTGTTCACCGGGACGTTTGTGGCGTTATTGGTCGGGTCGGTGGAGGCCACCGCCGGCGGGTTGGTGTCATGCGGCGGCTGCGGAGCCGCAGCTACGGTCAAGTCCACCCGGCGCACGTCGCCAGGCTGCCACACCACCGCTGGACTGGCCGTGGCGTCAAGCTTCTGCCCACTGGTGACTACCTTAAAGGTAACCGTTTTGCCGCGGTCCGCCACTGTTCCGGAAACCACCAGCTTCGGGTCGAGGCCGCCCGTACCTCCGTAAAAACCATTGCTAAAATCAATCTCGCCCACCTTGCGCCCTTCAATATAGGCCTCCACCTTGCCGGACGACACGCCCTGACCGCTGGCGTCCTTCACGCTTCCGTAGTAGGCCGCGGGTAATGGCGGAACTTCTTGTGCCAAGGCGAACCCTGGCAGTAACAGTGTAAACACAAAGACAAAAACCAGCAGCGTAGATTGGTAACGCAGGGCTTTTTTCAAGAAAGCATCCCTCCTTACACTCATTTCTTCCCTGCGTAGAGGGCCGCGCCGGGTGGCGCGGCCCTCACACTCGGGCGTTAGTCCATACGCACTTTGACCTGCCAAACTGCAACAGCGATTAACTGTTATTCCCTTTCAAAAGGATACGTTCCAACCGTTACCGGCGTTGTACTGAAGCCGGCCAGATTGCCCGACTCGTCCATGTATACCCAGTAGCCGTAGTGAGTTTTCACCGCCGCATTCTGGCGCGGTGTTACCGCCCATGGGTCGGGGTTGACCGCCGGGCTTACTGCCACACTCCAGCGTTCACGGACAGAATAAAGGGCATCGTAAACGTTATCAGCTTTCGTGAACCCGACCAGGTTCCAGCCCTTGAGCAAATTCCTTACCGGCGGATTGGTCGGTTCCGTGGCCGGCTTGATCACAGCGAGGACGGGTTCCTTCAGCTTGACGTAAACCGCCTCGAGGGGCTGGATGGTGTTGTTGTCCGCGGTGACCTGCACCCACTGCTGGCTAGCCGCGTCGAACTTGTAAGCGATGTCCACCTTACCGAGGTCGATCACGTCGCCCAGCAGCTTCTGGCCGCCGGCGAGCTGCACCGGCACGGAGAAGGTTCTCCATCCTTCTGGACCTGGCGTTAACTCCCAGTAAGCCAGCACCGGGTAGCCCTGCCCGGCGTTATCGGCCACTACCCCTTGCGATTCGTTGCCCGAGTAATCAACAGCTACCACTTTGAACTGGACCTCGTCGCTTCCGAGGACGAGGTTGCCGGGAACCTGAACCCAGATATCGACAGATTCACCAGGCTGACATTCAAAGAGGGATGCCTCGTCATCACCAAAATTTACTTGTTCCCAATCGTTGCTGCCGTAGACGGTCGCGTAAACTGCTACCCCGCGCAGGTCCGAATCAGACGGTGCAGTGAAGCTGATGCTGAACCGCCCGGCACCGGGCTGTGGACTTACGGTTAGATCCGTCACTTCACCGGGAGGCTGTTCGTCAACACCACCAGTGGAAGGCTGCTGCTCCTCTTCCGGAGCGGTACCCTCTTCAGTGGTACCTTCTTCAGGGGTTGTTACCTCGCCAGGCTGCTGCTCCTCACCGGAAGCACCCTGAGTGGTGAAGCTGAAGGTGTACTCCTCAGCCAGCCCATTGCCCGCCGCATCCTGCACCGCGCCAGCAGGAATGGTCACGGTGTAGGTGGTGCTGTAGTCAAGGTTAACATCCGGCTTAATAGTGAGGACTTTGCTCTCAATGCTCCTGGTCACGGCAACGGTGTTACCTTCAGCGTCTTTGAGCTCGATACCGTCATAGGCAGCACCCGCATTCACATCCTCACTGAAGGTCACGGTGACGGACGTACTTACCGGCACGTCAGTTGCGCCATCGGCCGGCTCAGTAGCCTCCACCGCCGGCGCAATGTTGTCAGGTTCGGCCTCCGTGGTGAAACCGAAGGCGTATCCGTCAGCCAGCTCATTACCCGCCGCATCCTGCACCGCGCCGGCAGGGATGGTCACGGTGTAGGCAGTGCTGTAGGCAAGGTTAGCGTTTGGGTCGATGGTCAGCACATTGCCGTTCAAGGTCACGTTGCAGTCCACCGGGTTGCCTTCAGCATCCTTGAGGGCGATCTGGCCGAAGCTATCACCCTCCTGCACGTCCTCGCTGAAGGTCACGGTGATGGTCACGACCACCGGCACGTTGGTTGCACCATCAACCGGCTCAGCAGCTTCCACCGTCGGCGCGATAGTATCCGGCTCAGCTTCCGTTGTAAAGCTGAAGGCGTAATCCTGCGCCAGGGCGTTGCCCGCCAAGTCAGCTACCGCTCCGGCTGGAATGATCACGGTGTACTTAGTGCTGTAGGCAAGGTTAGCATCCGGCTTAATTGTCAGCACCTTGCCCTCAATGTTCGTGGTTACGGCAACAGCGTTACCTTCAGCGTCTTTGAGCGCAATGCCGTCGTAGGCAGCACCCGCTTTCACGTCCTCGCTGAAGGTCACGGTGACGGACGTACCTACCGGCACGTTGGTTGCACCATCGACCGGGTCAACAGCTTCCACCGCCGGTGCGATAGTATCCGGCTCAGCCTCCGTGGTGAAGCTGAAGGCGTAATCCTGCGCCAGGGCGTTGCCCGCCAGGTCCGCCACCGCTCCGGCAGGGATGACCACGGTGTAACTGGTGCTGTAGGCAAGGTTATCGTTCGGGTCGATGGTCAACACCTTGCCGCTCAACGCCACGTTGCAGTCCACCGTATTGCCGGCAGCGTCCTTCAGGGCGATCTGGCCGAATCTATCACCCTGCTGCACGTCCTCACTAAAGGTCACGGTGACAACCTGGTCCACAGGCACATCGGTTGTACCATTGTCCGGGTCAACAGCTTCCACCACCGGCGCAGTGGTGTCCGGCAGTGCATCAATGGCGAGGTTAAGTGGCGTTGTCTCACCAGATTTAAACGCACAGCTCCCGGCCAGAACACCGGCCACGTAGAACTCTACAGTTTCCCCGTCGCGCCCACCTTCTTTGTCGAGAGTGTCGGGGTCGTCGGCCGGAACGTAGAACGGATCATCTATATCGTATCCGTATCTGCCTTGAGCATCCGCCGTGGTGGCCTCGTACTGGACACCTCCAATTTTAGCCACCACTTCAATACCCTGTTGGGCCGGCGCTCCTCCCACGGTTACCTGGCCGTAGAACTGGTGCGGGGCCGGAGGTAAGGCTAACGCGGAACCGGCAAATCCGAAAATCAGGATTAGGGCCAGCAGGAGCCCGCAGGCTCCTGCCGGCTTCAGCAGACTAAGCAACTTACGAATCATTCAACACCATCCTCCCGCGCAGCTTACGGGTAGATGTAGCCCGGAGCGGTCACCGCGATCCAGTAGCCCTTCCCAGGTTGCAGGTTCTCTCCCGCCAGCACTTGATGGAAGCGCTGCGTGGCCGCGTCGTAGCCGTAAATCACGGTATACTTGCCCGCCATCGCCGCCAGGTACTCGCTGGCCTTCTCGGGCACCGTGGACTTGAAGCCGATGAGGTTCCAGCCCGGCACCAGTTCGTAGCTCGGTGGTACCTGCGGGCCTACAGGCATTTCTACACCTTCCACGGCGAAGGAGCAGTCGCCGTTGACCTTCACCCAATAGCCCTTGCCGTCACGCATCACCGTGAGGCTGCTCGGCGCTCCCGGCGCGTAGGACGACCACTTGCCTGCGACAGCATCATAGCTCCAGACTGCCCCGAGCTTATCATAGACGCTGGCCAGCACAGTCCCGATAGATGGTTCGTTCGGGATGAGCGGCAGCGACACCAGGTTCCAGCCGGCCTTCAGCGTTACCGTCGGCATGGTTGTGCTGAAGCTCAAGGTGTAGTCCTGAGCCAGGGCGTTGCCCGCCAGGTCCGCCACAGCGCCGGCAGGAATGATCACGGTGTAGGTGGTGCTATAGGCAAGTTTCTCCTTCGGGCCGATGGTCAGAACCTTGCCGGTCAATGCCACATCACAGTCCACCGGGTTACCGGCAGTGTCCTTCAGGACGATCTGGCTGAAGCTATTACCCCGCTGTACGACCTCGCTGAAGGTCACGGTAATGACCTTGTCCACCGCGACGCCGCTGGCCTTATCCTGCGGATCCGTGCCTTCCACCGTCGGTGGCGTGGTGTCCGGAGCCGGTACCGGCTGCACCGTCAGCTTCGCGGAGCCTTCCAGACCGGTGGTCCTGGCCGTGATGGTCACTTCACCGGCCGTGCTGTCCTTGTAATAGGCAGTGGCAGAGCTTTGGCCTTCCGCGACGGTGACCTGCGTGATCTGCTTGCCGCTCTCGTCCTCGAACCGGCCGGTGGTTGAAGAGGAGCTCAGCACCAGGGTGAGAGACGAACCATCAACAGCCACGGGGTTATCAAACCGGTCCACGACGGTGAATGTGATCTTGGCCCTCTCGTTCACCACCACCGAGCCGTCCGCTACAACGGCGATCTTTGCTGGCTCGGCAGGAACGACGGTGATGGTGCCCTCAGCAGGATCGAGACCAGGCGCGCTGACCGTTATCTTCTGGGCGCCGGCCTTCGTGTCGTAGTAGTAGACGGTGGTCTCGCTCTTGTCCTTGGCAATGGTCACAGTGCTAATTTCGGTACCGCCCTCAGCCTTGTCGTAGAACTTGCCGGTCGGCGAGTCAGCCTTCAGGGTCACGACGAGGTCGGCACTTTGGGCGACCGGGTTGCCGTACTGGTCGGTCACCTTAATCGACACCTCTCCGGTCGTGCCGGCGGTGATGGTTTCTGCAGTGATGCTCAGCGCGTTTGCCACCTGGCCGGCCGGGCGCACGGTGACGGATTTGGTGCCCTGAACATTAAACCCGGACGTTCCTTCTACTGCAACATTAGCAATAGCCGTAACCGTGTTCGGCCCAACGCTCGTGGGCCGGTAGTAGACAGTGGCCTCGCTCTTGCCAGCAGCAATGGTCACGCTGGGAACACTGGTTCCGCCGACGAGGCTGGTGTAGAACTCGCCGTCCTTGTTGTCCGTCAACGTCACGTTCGTGTTCTGGGCGACGGCGTAGGGATTGCCGTACTGATCCAGCAACCTGATGGTCAAGGGCAGGCGCAGGTTGACCTCGACGGAGTCATCGCCGGCGATCTCAAGCTTCTCCGGGCGCGGACCCATGAGCGTGACGGGTGCGCTTCCAGTGACGATGCCGGCGCTGGCGCTAATTGTAATGTCCTTCTGCACGCCGTCCTCGGGCCGCAGCTTGTCGTAATAGTAGACGGTCACGCTGGAGGCGCCGGCAGTGATGGTTACCGTTGTGATATCCGTGTCGCTTGTGGCGTCGGCATAGAAATTGGCGTTGCCAGTGTTAGAATCAGACGTAAGGTTTACAGTAAGAGGACTCGCCTGCGGCACCGGGTTGCCGTACTTGTCCTGCACCTCGATGGTTACCTCCGTGCGCTGGTCGGAGTTGATCTCAATACCTCCGGTAGCCGGATAGGCGTCGGCCACCTTGACCACGAAGTGCTCGTTGGCAGCAGGCACGATCTTGAACTCCACAGTGGCGGAAAGCGCCGGCTCGGCAATGCTGGCAGTGATGGTTACCTTGTCGGAAGCCTTGGTGTCACTGAAGGTGAAAGTAAGGTCACTTGATCCAGAGCTGATCGTGGCGGTGGCCTTCAGCTTGTCACTTTGCTGAGTAACACCGCTTCCGCCCCACGTTACCGTGTCGGCGTTGGCACCCTGAGCGGTCAGGGTTACAGTGTAATCTTTATCGGCACGGAACGCGTTGCCGTAGGCGTCCTGGAGCTGCAGAGTGAAGCTCCTGGTATCTCCCGCTGTGAGCTGGGCAGGCGGCTGGACGAACACCAGCTTAGCCAAGGTGCCGTATTGTTCAACTGTAATCGTGATGGATTGCGGCTCGGGGGTTAACACAGGCGTAGTCGTAATTGCGATGGTTACGTTCTCCGCCTCCGTGTCCTTCAGGTAGGCGGTACCGCCGGTATTGCCGGCAGCGATAACGAGCTTATTACCGGTTAGCTCCTGGGTCGCCTCGGAGTCGGAGTAGAGCTTGGCGGAGTATACGGTAGTGGCGACGGTCTCTGTAAGTGTAAATTCTAGCGTTAGGTTGCTATCCATCGTGGTTACATTGCCGTAAACGTCCTGGATGACGCAGTTAACCGGTACAACCTGGTTGGCGACGAACTTAGCTCCGTTCTGCGGCTCAGTGATGACGATCTTCGCCGCCGCGGCTGGTTCGATGGTGACGCTGCCGTAGGCCGTGGTCGTGTCCACCGTGGTCCTCACGGCGAACTGGTAGTTGCCCGCCTTGGTAGGGTTATTGACTCCGCTAAATTCCACGGTCACCTTACCGCCCGCGGACACGGTCAGCTCGGCCGGGATACCAATTCTAACAATGTTGCCCAACGATGTTCCCGCCGGCTGATAGGTTTTTCCATCATAGGTTATCCCGGTAACGGACGCATTGGTTACGTCGTAGCCGGTGGGGAAGACCACGGTGATCTCGTCGCCCGGCTCTAGGCCGCTCGTGGCGGTAAAAGCGACAGTGTAGCTGACGCCCGCGGCCCCAGCCGTAGGATTGCCAGCCGTGACGCTGACGCTGCCCACCTGGCCCGCCATCGCCGGCACAGCCGGCAAAAGCGTCAGGAGCATGGCGAGCAGAGCCAGGACGGAAACGGCCTTCCTCCCGGCCTTCCTGGAAATGAAGAACTTGCTCTTGCCCATCAAAATCACGTTCTTTCTTATCCCCCTCTCAATCTAAGATAACTTTCAGACACTACCTGTAAACGATGCCTTTTCCGCTGCCGCCTTTCAGTCGCCGGGGCTTCCCCTTGCTCCACCGCCACCGCCTTCCGGCTCACCTTCCTCCAATCGCGAACCGTGATTATCCCGGCCAAAAAAAAGCTCGTCCACGGTCACGCCGAAGAAGTCGGCCAGTTTCTTCTCCACCTCCTTGCGGGGGTGGCGGTGGCCGCCCTCGATCATGGCGTAGGAGCTCTGGCTGATGCCCACTGCTTCGGCTACCTGCCGCTGGCTGAGGCCCATTTTGAGCCTCAACTGGTACATCTTTTCATTTCTCACCCCGCTCACCCTTCGGCTGGTGTTGAAAGAACAAAACCTCCCCCCTTCCTGCCCGGCTGCAGCGCCGGCCGGCCCGTTTCAACCCCGCGGTGCCGGCCGGCTGCCGTCACCCTCTGACTATTACTATAATCACAATTCGCGATTGCTGTCAAGGGTCCACCGGTTAAAATTTGCGCCGAACGTAAATAATTAGTAGAAGGTTTTTATTTCTTATCACATTATGCGCTTTAACGGAAAATCCGTTTTTTATTTTCTTTCCCTCTTTCACAAAACGTGTTAAATTACGATCGAGGTGGGTCGACATGTCTTCCCTCGGCGAAAGGCTGGCTTATCTGCGCAATCAAAGAGGATTGTCCCAGGCGGAACTGGCCCGCCTGTTACATATGGGGCAGAGCACCATTGCCATGTACGAGAAAAACAGGCGCTCGCCGGACAACCAGTCTCTCAAACGGCTGGCCGATTTCTTCGGCGTTTCGACGGATTACCTGCTGGGACGCACCGACCGGCCTTACGGAACCGGCGGGGAGGGTGCACCCGGGAATGCACCCCATGACGCGGAGCTGTACGCAGTTGCGGCCGACCCCCTGTTTGCCGGCCTGCTCAGGCAGGTACCCGACCTGACGGAGGAAGAAAAACACTCCCTGGTTGAGCACTGGGAGTGGGCCCTGCGCTTTATAAAGAAGGAGAGGGAGCGGCGCAGGAAAAGGGAGGAAGGGAACCGGAAGGGATGACAGGGCGAGGTTAGCACCACATCCAGCCGGGTTCACTGAATATTTACAGGGGAAGAGTTTGAAGTATCCCCTGTTTTTTAAAGCCCCTGTTTTGGCTCGGTAGCGAGCGACTTGAGCCGAGCGGCCAGTCAAACTTAGCGAGGCGAAAAGCGAAGGCAGGCCCGAGGGCATGGATGCCCGAAGCCGGCAACTGAGGCAGGATGCCGAATTTGCCGGGAAGCCTGTCGGAGCTTTGAGCCGAGCACTAGTTTGGCCCGCGAGGCTCACCGGAGCGAGCGAGAGCCAAAACAGGGTAGCTGGAAAGTGGGAATAACCCAGGGGAGGAGTAATGATTTTTTTATCTTCCCCAACTTTTCAACAAAATCCGACTTAACCGTGGTTTATAATAAAATAAAATGAGAAATAGTTCAAGGATACGCTGGTGTCCTTAAGAAGCATTTCTACCGAGCGGAGGGGTAGCCTTGAGTTCAGCCGTTCAGCTGGCCCTGGCCCTGATCAAAAAGTACCGTCTCGAGGGGCCACCGGGTGTTTACCAGCTGTACAGGATAGCCAGGAGCGAAGGGATCATCCTGACCCGCTTCCCGTTTAAAGGCCGGGTCAAGGGAAGGTACGTGCGCACGGGGGACGGCATCGCGCTGCTCACGGTGAAAAAGGGGCTTTCCAGGCCGGAACTGAAGCACATGCTGGCCTACGGCCTGGGCCAGCACTGTCTGAATGTCACCAGCGGCATATACGTGCACGGGTTGACCGGAGGAGGGGAGGAAGAAAACGCCGCCGAAGATTTTGCCGCCCTCCTCCTGCTGCCCCCGGAAACGGGCAGCGCAGGGACGAAATTCCAGAAGATTCATGAAGTGGCAGATGCCTTTCACATACCCGCACCCCTGGTGCGCCGCCGGTTTAACCTGGAAGAGCGGCTGGCAAAGCACGAACATGTGGTTCAGGAGAACGCCCCCTTCCCGGCAGGCGCCCGGCCGGCCGCCGGGAGACTTTAGGCAGGGTTATCCGGAAATTCTGCCGGGATTATCTTTTCCCAGCAGGGCCGCCGCCCGGGAGGCCCACACCGCGCCCAGCTCCACCTCCAGAAGCACCCCCGCGGGGGTGTCTTCCCGCCGCAATACCTCCCCTTTTTCGTAGAGCAGGTTGAGAACGTCTCCCCGCCGGTAGGGCACCAGGAACTCCCGCCGCACCCTTTGATCCTTTAAGACGTCCATGATGAGCCGGCGCAGCTCATCCAGGCCCCGGCCGGTAAGGGCGGAAACCGCCACCGCCGGCCTGCCCGTCGGGAGCAGCCAGGTTTCTTCAGCAGTTAAGCGGTCAATTTTATTGTAAACCAGGATGGTGGGCTTTTCCCCCGCCCCCAGGGAGGCCAGCACATCCTCCACCGCTTTAACCTGGTCCGGGTAATCGGGGCTGCTCACGTCCACCACGTGCAGGAGCAGGTCGGCCTCCACCACCTCCTCCAGGGTGGCCCGGAAGGCGGCCACCAGGTGGTGGGGCAGGCGGCGGATAAAACCGACCGTATCTGTAAGCAGCACCACCTCGTTGTTGGGCAGCACCAGGCGCCGGGTGGTGGGGTCCAGTGTGGCAAACAACCTGTCTTCGGCCGGGACGTCCGCCCCCGTGAGGGCATTGAGGAGGGTGGACTTGCCGGCGTTGGTGTACCCCACCAGGCTGACCAGGGTCAGGGGCACGCCCTGCCGCCTGGTGCGCAGCAGGGCCCGGTGCCGCCGCACCTCTTCCAGCTCCCGGCGCAGGTCGGTGATGCGCCTTTTGATGCGCCGCCGGTCGGTTTCCAGCTTCGTCTCGCCGGGGCCCCGGGTGCCGATACCGCCCCCCAGCCGGGAAAGCTCGGTTCCTTTCCCCGCCAGCCGGGGGTAGAGGTATTCCAGCTGGGCCAGTTCTACCTGCAGCCTGCCCTCCCGGGTACGCGCCCGCCGGGCAAAGATGTCCAGGATGAGCTGGGTGCGGTCGATGACCCGCACCCCCAGTTCCTCCTCCAGGTTGTGCACCTGGGCGGGGGAAAGCTCATGGTCGCAGATTACCAGGTCAACCCCCAGCTCCCGGCAGGCGGGAGCTATTTCATCGCGCACCTTGCCCCGCCCCAAAAAGGTGGCCGGGTCCGGCCGGCGGGCGCGCTGCACCACCCTGCCCACCACCTGCGCCCCGGCAGTGTCCGCCAGCCGGGCCAGTTCCTCCAGGGATTCCTCAACTTCACGTTCATCTTCATGGGGCAGTTGAAGGGTTATAAGTAATACTTTTTCGTAATCAGGTAATTTTTGCATTTCACACCACTACCTTCACTTCCGCCCCGCAGTAACGGCACCGGTTCCCTTCCAGTCCACGCACCTGCACCCTGTAGCCGGTGCGGCGGATGAGGGTTTCGCCGCAGGACGGGCAGAGCGTGTCGCTGCCGCCCAGCTCCGGGGCGTTGCCGATGTAGACGTAGCGGAGCTTTTCCATGGCTATTTGCCGGGCTTTTTTCAAAGTCTCCAGGGGCGTGGGCGGCAGATCAAACCTGTAACTGGGGAAATAGCGGGAAAAGTGCAGGGGTATATCCGGGTCGAGCCCGGCCACCCAGTCCACCAGGCGGCGTATCTCCTCTTCCGAATCGTTTAAGCCGGGAACCAGCAGGGTGGTTAGCTCCACGTGGCAGTGCCCGTGGGCGATCTCCACCGCACGCAGCACCGGTTCCAGGTGGCCGGCGCACGTCCCGCGGTAATATTCATCAGTAAAGCCCTTCACATCAATATTCATGGCGTCGATGTAGGGCAGGATCTGCCGCAGGGGTTCTTCGTTGACGTATCCGTTGGTAACCAGTACGTTCTTCAAACCCTCCTGGTGGGCCAGGCGGGCCGTATCGTAAACGTACTCGTACCACATGAAAGGTTCGTTATAGGTGTAGGCCAGGCCCACGCAAGGGCGGCCCCGGGCGATTTGCTCTCTGGCCGCTGCCACGGCCTGGGCCGGGCTTAAATAGAGGGTATGGGGGTCGGCGTGGGCAATCTGCCAGTTCTGGCAGAAGCCGCAGCGCAGGTTGCAGCCCACGCTGCCCAGGGAAAGAATATCGCTGCCCGGGTAGAAGTGGTAAAGGGGCTTTTTTTCAATCGGGTCCAGGGCGTAAGAGGAAACCCGGCCGTAATTGAGGGTATACAGGATGCCCTGCTGGTTTTTGCGCACCCGGCAAAAGCCGGCGTGACCGTCCCTGATGTTGCAGAGCCTGGGGCAGAGGCGGCAAAAAGTACAGCCGTCGTTCCCTTTTTCGTAAAAAAGCGCCTCCTGCACGCATAATCCCCCCCTTACCCCACCTTCAGTGATACCTTTTCACTTCAAAGCGCATGAGCTTGACGGGCTCATGGGGGCCGATGCCCGCCTTCCGCCGGGCGATGGCCACCTGCTGTTCGGCCGTATCTATGCCTTCCAGGTCGGGCAGGAGCAGCCCCTGCCGGCCGCCCGCCTGCACAATGACGCCGTATTTTTTGGGATCCAGGCCGGCCACGCTCTCCACCGGTTCCGGCTCCTGGAGCACGTCCACGGAGATTTCCAGGTCCGGCAGTTCATCTTCCGTAACCGGGTAAAACCGGGGGTCCCGCACGGCGGCGCTGATGGCGTTCATGGCCACCTCTTCCACGATGTGCTTGTACTGGGGTGTGACGGTGCCGATACACCCCCGCAGCTGGCCGTGCTTGTGGAGGGACACAAAGGCACCGGCCCGGCGGGCAAACTCGGGCGGGATACCCGTTTCATCGTAAAGCCGGGACCGCCCGGCAAAGTAGTTTTCCAGGGAGCGCCGGGCCACCCGCACGAGAAAGCTTTCATTACGTAGACGTTCTTCCCGGGCCTTTTGTTCCGCCGCGCTTAATTTTTCCCATATCCGCCTCCGGGGATCCGGTTCTCCGGGAGCAAGGGAGGCCACCATGTAACCCACGCCAAACGGCCCTTCGTAAGAAAGAACCTCCGCCTTTACGGCCAGCCCGTCAAAGGCGCCGAAGGCCATGATAATGGGCCGCAGGCCGCATTCCCCGGCCCGCTCCACCAGCCCGGCGTCCAGGTTCAAAATTCCCTCGATGTCGGCAGCCGCCACCAGGCGGGCGATTTCCCGGTCGAACTCCCGGCCCCGGGGATCGTAACCGGCCGGCGCGTCCGGGGTCAGGCGGTGGGACAGGTCGCCGCTGGCCAGGACGGCCACCTTTTTCCCCAGCTTCTCCGCCGCCCCGGCCAGGGCCATGCCGAAGGCGTAGAGCTGGCGGTAAGGCAAAAGCCCCATGGCCACCGGCACCAGGGGCAGGTTCACACCCGCCGCGCGCAGGAAGTAAAGGGGCACCATGGTCCCGTGGTCCAGTTCCAGGTCCAGACCGTAGCGCCGGGCCGTTTTTTCATCCACCTGCAGGACGGTTATGCCCGGTTCCCCGGCCCGGGCCGCTATTTCCCGCACCAGGGCCGGGTCATTTTCCACCTCGAAGCTTACCCGCCGGGCACCGAACCGGCCCAGGTCCCCCCGCAACTCTTGAGCCGCCATGATGGCGATGCCGTCCCGGAAAACCGGGCCGTGGGGGGAAATCACCACCAGCGTTTCGGCCCCGCTTTCCTTCACCCGGCGGCCGAGTTCCAGCATGGCCTGCCGGGATGAAATGACCCTGTCCGCCTCCGCCCCGCCCACCTCGGGGACCATGACCGGGGGGTGCGGGCAGATACCGCCGTAAACAACGGGCATTTCAACCACCTCGCTTAACCGCGGATTCCACCAGGTGCAATAAAAATTATATCGCCATGCGCCCCGCAGTACCCATGTAGATGAAGGAGGCACCCAAAAAAACCAGGAAGGCGCCGCAGGACACCAGGATGCCCCGGTAAATGGACGGGGTTAAAAAGCGCCGGCCGCCGGCCACCGCCGCCGCCACCAGGCCGTACCAGGCCAGGTCCGATAAAATATGGCCGCCATAGAAGCTCACCAGCCCGGCGGTTCCCTGCTTTAAGGAGAGGACTATGTAACCCAACCCCACCGTGGCCCACCAGAGCGTCCAGTAGGGGTTGGACAGGCTGACCAGAATTCCCGACAGCACGGGGTGCATCCTCCCGGCGGGCAGGGGGTCGACCTTTTGAGGGCCGGGATTGGGACCGCCCCCCGGCGGCGCCGGACCTGCCTGAACCGGCTGCCCGCAGCCCACGTTCAGCACCACCCGGCCCAGCCAGGCATCCCGGGCCATGCCCCAGCCCAGGTAGATTAAAAAAATCCCCCCCACCACGGCAATGCTCCTGCCCACCACGGGGGCGGTGAGCAGGGAAGCCAGGCCCAGGGCCAGGGCTATAACCAGCGTCCCCTCCAGCAGGGCATGGCCCAGCACAATTAAAGGGCCGGCCGCAAACCCCCGCCGGGCGCTTTCCCCAATGGTCACCGTGAGAAGAGGTCCGGGCATCATGGCACCGGAAAGTCCCACCACAAAGGCTGTTGAAAAAATGGCCATCAGTTCCAATAAAATCCCTCCCCGGGCAACATTTTCTGTATATGTGGAGGAAAATCCTGCCCGGGTACAAAATTTTGCCCCGGTACCCGTGTTGGACCCGCCGGACAAAATGATTATCATAAGTGTTCCCCTTTTCCCCTTTTTGTAAAAACCCCTTGACCGGCAAGAAAAAATAGAATATTCTTTATATGACTGAATGCTCATTCATTTCAAAAAGGAGGCGAGGTTATGCGGCGCAGGATCAGGAAAGCTGCCGTGCTGGGCGCCGGCGTGATGGGCGCGGCCATAGCCGGACACCTGGCCAACGCAGGCATCCCCACTTACCTGCTCGACATCGTACCCGGGGAACTCACCCCGGAGGAAGCCAAACAGGGCCTGACCCTGGAACACCCCCGGGTACGCAACCGCCTGGCGACAAAGGCCATTGAACAACTGGTGAAGGCCAAACCGGCCCCCCTCTACCTGCCGGAAAACGCGGAGCTCATCACCCCGGGCAACCTGGAGGACCACCTGGACAGGCTGGCCGAAGTGGACTGGATCATCGAAGTGGTGGTGGAACGGCTGGACATCAAGCAAAACCTCCTGGCCCGGGTGGAGAAATACCGCCGGCCGGGCACCATCGTCAGTTCCAATACCTCGGGCCTTTCCATCAACAAGATGGTGGAAGGCCGCCAGCTGGAATTCAGACAGCACTTCCTGGGCACCCACTTCTTCAACCCTCCCCGCTACATGCGCCTTTTAGAGATCATCCCGGGCCGGGACACCCTGCCGGAAATCGTGGACTTCATGAAGGATTTCGGTGAACGGGTGCTGGGCAAGGGCGTGGTAATCTGCAAGGACACCCCCAACTTCATTGCCAACCGCATAGGCGTCTACGGCATGTGCGCCACCATCCGGGCCATGCTGGACACCGGCCTCACGGTGGAGGAGGTGGACGCCCTCACCGGCCGGGCCCTGCTGCGGCCGAAAAGCGCCTCCTTCCGCACCCTGGACATGGTCGGGCTGGACGTGCTGGCCCATGTGGCCCGGAACATGTATGAGGCCGTGGACGACCCGGCGGAAAAGAAAACCTTTACCGTTCCCGACTTCTTAAAGGAAATGGTGGCCAGGGGCTGGCTGGGGGATAAAACCGGCCAGGGCTTTTACAAAAAAGTGAAGGGTCCCGCCGGGACTGAGATTCAAGTCCTGGATTACAGGACCCTGGAATACCGCCCCAGGCAAAAGGCCCGGTTCCCCTCCCTGGAAATGGCCAGGACCGCCGGCAGCCCCGACAAACAGCTCCAGGCGCTGCTTTTCGGCAAGGACAAGGGGGCGCAATTTGCCTGGCGCATTACCAAGGAAGTGCTGGTGTACGCGGCCAGCAAGCTGCCCGAAATTGCCGGCGACATCCAGTCCGTGGACGAAGCCATGAAATGGGGCTTCAACTGGGACCTGGGCCCCTTTGAGCTGTGGGACGCCATCGGCGTGCCGCGCATGGTGGAAAGGCTGAAAGCCGAAGGGGAACCCGTGCCGCCCGTGGTGGAGGAACTGCTGGCAGCGGGCCGGACCTCTTTCTATGAAAAGAGGGAAGGCATCCGTTACATCTTCGACTGGCGCACCAAGGAAAGCAGGCAGGAGCACATCCCGGAAGGGGTCATTTTCCTCGCCCCCCTGAAGGAGCAGAACCGGGTAGTCAAGTCCAATTCCGGTGCCAGTTTAATTGACCTGGGCGACGGGGTACTCTGCCTGGAGTTTCATTCCAGGGCCAATGCCATCGGCGGCGACATTGTTCAAATGATTAACTATGCCGTGAAGGAAGTGGAACAAAATTACGAGGGCCTGGTCATAGGCAATTACGGTCGCCACTTCTCCGTGGGTGCCAACCTGATGCTCATTTTAATGGAAGCGGAAGACGAGGAATGGGACGAACTGGACCTGATGATCCGGGAGTTTCAACAGGCCAACATGAAGTTGAAGTTCTGCTCCAAACCGGTGGTGGCCGCCCCCCACAGCATGGCCGTGGGCGGGGGCTGCGAGGTCTGCCTGCACTGCCACCGGGTCAACGCCCACGCGGAAACCTACATGGGCCTGGTGGAGGTGGGCGTAGGCCTGCTGCCGGCAGGCGGCGGGTGCAAGGAAATGGTCCTGCGGGCCATGGAGCGGCAGACTCCCGAAACCCAGATCAAGGTGGGAGGCATTAACACGGTCCAGCCCCTGATTAACCGGGCCTTTGAAACCATTGCCATGGCCAGGGTATCCACCAGCGGCCCGGAGGCCGTCAAGCTGGGTTACCTGCGCCCCACCGACCGCATCACCACCAACCGGGACCGGGTTATCGGCGATGCCAAGAACCTGGTGCTGGAAATGGCCCGACGGAGTTTTCGTCCTCCCCGCCCGGCCACCATCCCGGCCGTGGGCACCGCCGGCTACGCCGCCCTGCAGCTGGCCATCGAGACCCTGCGCTGGGGCAACCAGATCACCGAACATGATGCCAGGATCGCCAAAAAAATTGCCTACGTACTTACCGGCGGCGGCGTGACCCCCGGCACCCCCATCACCGAGCAGGATCTTTTGGACCTGGAAAGGGAGGCCTTCCTGAGCCTTTTAGGCGAACCCAAAACCATCGAACGGATCCGCCACATGCTGGCTACCAACAAGCCGCTGCGGAACTAAACAGGACGGCTGCAGGCCGGTAGAAAACACGCATTAAGAACGGAGGGATCTCGGAAATGCAGGAAGCCGTAATTGTCAGCGCCGTGCGCACGGCAGTGGGCAAGGCCCCCCGGGGAAAATTGAGGAACACCCGCCCCGAGGACATGGCAGAAGCGGTGCTGAAAGAAGCCCTGGCCCGGGTACCCGGGCTGGATCCGGCGGAGATAGACGACGTAATTTTCGGTTGCGCCTTTCCCGAGGCCGAGCAGGGGATGAACGTCACCCGCAACATAGTCCTGAAGGCCGGACTGCCGGACAGCGTCCCGGGAGCCACGGTGAACCGCTACTGCTCCTCCGGCCTGGAAGCCATAGCCATCGCCGCCACCCGGATCATGGCCGGTTTCGCCGAAGTTTATGTGGCCGGGGGCGTGGAGAGCATGAGCCTGGTGCCCATGGGCGGCAATAAAACCATGCCCGACCCGGACCTGATGGAACGGATGCCCGAAGTCTACATGGGCATGGGCTATACCGCCGAAAATGTGGCCGAACGCTATAACATCAGCCGGGAAGACCAGGACGCCTTTGCCCTGGCCAGCCACCGGAAGGCCATCGCCGCCATAAACGCGGGGAAGTTCAAGGACGAAATCGTACCCCTGACGGTCACCGAGAGGGTCCGGCAGAACGGCAAACTGGTGGAGCACAGCTTTGTCTTCGACACCGACGAGGGCGTCCGCCCCGACACCAGCATGGAGGCCCTGGCCCGGTTAAAGCCCGCTTTCAAGGTGGGGGGAACGGTCACTGCGGGTAATTCCTCCCAGACCAGCGACGGGGCGGCCTGCGTGGTGCTGATGAGCGGGCGCAAAGCGGCGTCCCTGGGGTTAAAGCCCCTGGCCGTTTTCCGGGCCTACGCCGTGGGGGGCTGCCCGCCGGAAATCATGGGCATCGGCCCCACCGTAGCCATTCCCAAGGCGCTTAAACTGGCCGGCCTTACCAGGGAACAAATAGATCTCTTCGAGCTGAACGAAGCCTTTGCCTCCCAGGCCCTGGCCTGCATAAGGGTGCTGGAGCTGGACCCGGCCAGAATCAACGTCAACGGCGGCGCCATCGCCCTGGGCCATCCCCTGGGCTGCACCGGGGCCAAGCTGACCACCACCCTGCTCTACGAGATGCAGCGCCGGCAGGCCCGCTACGGCGTGGTGAGCATGTGCATCGGCGGGGGCATGGGCGCGGCGGGAGTGTTTGAAAGGGTGTAGTAAAAAAAATATTTAAGGAGGTCATACTCATGCTGCAAAAGGGCGGCGCCTTTTTACTGGAAACCATCAACCCCCGGGACGTATTCACCCCGGAGGACCTGTCCGATGAACACCGCATGATCCGCGACACGGTGGCCGACTTCGCGGCCAACGAGCTGGCCCCTAAAGCCGAGGAACTGGAGCACCAGCCCGAAGGGCTCATGCGGGACCTGCTGGCCAGGGCGGGAGAACTGGGGCTTTTGTCCGCCGATATACCCGAGGAGTACGGAGGCTCCGACCTGGGCAAGATTGCCTCCATCATCATCACCGAGAACATCGTGGCCGGCGGCTCCTTTTCCCTGGCCCACGGCGCCCACACGGGCATTGGCTCCCTGCCCATCGTTTTCTTCGGCAATGATGAACAAAAGCAGCGCTACCTCCCAAAACTGGCCACCGGGGAATTGATTGCCGCCTACGCCCTCACCGAACCCAACGCCGGTTCCGACGCCCTCTCCGCCCGGACCAGGGCGGTACTGTCCCCCGACGGCAAACATTACCTTTTGAACGGGGAGAAAATGTTCATTACCAACGCCGGCATTGCCGACGTTTACGTCACCTACGCCAGAGTGGACGGGGAAAAGTTCACCGCCTTTATTGTGGACCGGGACACCCCCGGGTTCAGCCTGGGAGCCGAGGAAAAGAAGATGGGCATCAAAGGTTCTTCCACCCGCAGCATCATTTTTGAAGACGCCCGGGTACCGGTGGAAAACCTGCTGGGCGAAATTGGCAGAGGCCACGTGATTGCCTTTAACATCCTTAACATCGGCCGGTTGAAGCTGGGCGCGGGGTGCACGGGCTCGGCCAGGCTGGCCATAGAGCTGGCCGCTAAATACGCCCTGCAGCGGGAGCAGTTCAGACAGCCTATCGCCAAATTCGGCATGATCCAGCACAAGCTGGCCCAGATGGCCGCCCGGACTTATGCCGCCGAGAGCATGATTTACCGCATCACCGGCATGATTGAAGAATCCCTGGCCGGCAAAACCGCCGGTGCCGAAGTGGCCGCGGCCATTGAAGAGTACACCATTGAATGCTCCATAGCCAAGGTCTTCGCCTCGGAAGTACTGGATTACGTGGTGGATGAGATGGTGCAGATCTACGGCGGCTACGGCTACATCCAGGACTACCCCGCCGAGCGCTTCTACCGGGATTCCCGGATTAACCGCATCTTTGAAGGCACTAACGAAATCAACCGGCTGATCATCCCGGCTACCCTGGTCCGTCGCGCCATGAAGGGACAGCTGGCCCTCCTGCCGGCGGCCAGAGCCCTGGCAAAAGAAATCCTCAACCTGCGGGCCGCCGCCCCGGAGGATGACGGGAAGCCACTGGCTTCTGAACGGGCCATGGTGGCCATGGCCAAAAAGCTCTTCCTGCTGGTGGGCGGCCAGGCAATGGAAAAATACATGGATAAGCTGGCCAAAGAGCAGGAAATCATCGGCATCCTGGCCGACCTGGCCATCCAGATTTATGCCATGGAAAGCGCCATCTTGCGTGCGCTGAAAGCCTGGGAAGCAGATCCCCAGGGCGCTCAAACCAAACTTATTCTGGCCCAAACATATGTCCAGGACTCCTTCCCCCTGCTGGAAAAGTGGACCCGGGAGGCCATGTGCTTCCTGTTCGAAGGGGATATGCGGCAGACCCAGCTCTCCATCGTCAAGCGGATGTGCAAACACCAGCCGGTGGACCTGATCGGCCTGCGCCGGCAGATTGCGGAACGGGTACTCACAGCGGAAAAATATGTGGTATAATATTCCCCAGCACGGGAAAGGAGTTTACACGTGGCTAAAAGAAGCGGCGACAAGTACCGGGCTATTATTGAAGCGGCGGTAAAGGTAATTGCCGAAAACGGCTACCACAACGCCCAGGTTTCCAAAATCGCCCGGGAGGCAGGGGTGGCCGACGGCACCATCTACCTTTACTTCCGCAACAAGGAAGATGTGCTCATTTCCCTATTCAAGGTGAAGATGGGCGAGTTTATTGCGGCGGTAAAGCGGGAACTGCAAGCCTGTGCCGGGGCCGCGGAGCAGCTGGCCCGCCTGATCGAGCTGCATTTCACCAGGCTGGAGGCGGACCGCCACCTGGCCACGGTAATGCAAATACAACTGCGGCAGTCGGACCCCACCATTCGCCAGGGCATAACCGAACCCCTGAGGGCTTATTCCCGGCTCATCGAGGGGGTTGTCTCCCGTGGCATCGAAACCGGGGAGTTCCGGGCCGACCTGGACGTGCGCCTGGCCCGGCAGATGATTTTCGGAACCATGGACGAGGTGGCCACCTGCTGGGTGATGTCCCACCGCCCTTACAGCCTGGTGGCCCTGGCGCCGGAGGTTTACCGGTTGCTTTTCCGGGCCCTGGCGGCAAAGGACGGCTGACCCTGAAAAAAACGGCTTTAAGGGCCTGCCCTTCTGGCAGGCCCTTTAGCACAGTTATGGGTTCTTTTCTGACGCCATCCCTCTTAGTTCTACAGTATAATACTTAAATCCCTTAAATTTGAGGCAGGAATAATCCACGCTAACCGCCAATTAATATTAGTGGGAGATGCTCCATAGAGAAGGGGGGCTTAAGGAGAATTCCCATGGCTGCGAACATACTCAAAACCCCGTTTCTGGTCAACGATCTGGTCGTCTACTTTGTTTCCCCCCGGGTAGCCCATGTGGTTGAAGTGGATTGCCGGATTGAACTAACCACCACACCCGAAAGCTGTACATGCTGCACTTTTCGTTTCCGCTCCCGCCTCGACCCGGGCTTCCGCTGCCGGCACATAGAAGCAGTACGGCAGGTTCTGGAGCGGGCCCGCCGCGCCGACTCCGGCTCCGAACAGGTTATTTGCGGGCACTAAATTGGAAATAATAATCTGGTGAGGCAGGAATTCCGGGCCCAAATTTTTTGCCCCCACTGTGGACAACCCGGCCTGCCCTGAAGACCGGAACTCAAAGAGCAGGTGTGTGTGTGATGTCAGCCAAAATCTATCCCTTCCCCAGCACGGAAGACCAGCAGGTGATCCAAACCGCCATCCACGTTTTTCTCACCAGCCAGACCGGACGCGCCCGGGACACCATGCTTAAGACCATCCGGGCGGTGCTGGATCGCTACCGCATCTCCAAGTTCTCTTTTCCCGATTATGTGGTGGAAGCCACCCGTATGCCGGGGTACTCGGTGGTGCGGGCGCGCAAGTATGTCACCGGTACGGTCTGCCCCCAGTGCGGCGAAAAACTGTACGGCCTTTCCAGCAGGGTGCGCATATTAAGCGTACAGGAGCGCCGGAACTGCCACCTGGTTACTTACGGCTGCCGCTGCGGAAAGATCTTTGCCAAGCAGGAGCAATGTTAGTGAAAAACATCCCCCGGTTACCGGGGGATGACTATTTTTTGCATAAATGAGCCCCTATTGGTAACATTTGTCTAGAGAAAACATAATATAACAACAAAACTAAAAAAAGGAGGAATCACACATGCCGGATCTTGAAACCAAGCGTTTCAATCCCGCTGTCGAGTTGATACTCGGTATAATTATAGCCTTCCTGGGCGTGCTGGTATTCATTGCCGGCATCCTGGTAATCATTTTCTAAAGGACGTAACCGTCCTTTTCGCAAGTCATTCTTTTAACCGGTCAGCTGAAAGGGTGACCGGTTTTTCTTTAAGTTACCATAAGGGGCTGGAACGCGCCACCATGGCATATGACGTTCCAGGTTGATTCCAAACTTTCCGACTGCTCAGCGCGCAACGTTCCAGGTTGTTTCCAAACCTTTCTTAAGCCCGCCCAAGACGTTTAATCATCTCTACCATATTGCGCCCCAAACGGCGGCATTCCTCCAGGGCCAGCAAATCCTCGTGCACACCCCGTTTCCAGGAAATTTTACCTTCTTCCAGATTGTTAAACATGGTTCCCATGGCTCCACCGTTGTAAATGCCGCTTTCCTGGTCGCGGGTATCGACCAAAATAAGCCCCTGGGCAACCAGGAAACGTTCCATGATGACCTGGGCGTGCTCCTGCCCCCCGTTCCGCAGGCCGGCGTGGGTAACCGCTCCCCCCACCTTGCCGTGAAGCAGGTTCCTGGCCATGTGCATCCAGCGGGTACGGTCGATAAAATTTTTCATCAGGCCGGTCACATTGGCCCAGTACACGGGGGAACCAAGCACAATCCCGTCGGCCGCCAGCATTTTTTCGGCCAGCACGCCCATATCATCGTCTTTGATGGAACATTCCGTTTTACCCAGGCAACGGTTGCAGGCCAGACATGGCTTAATGTTGTAATCGACAAGTTCCACCAGTTCCGTCTCCGCGCCGGCCCTGGCGGCTTCGTCCAGAACCGCCTGCAGCATGACGGCGGTGTTCTTCCCCTTGCGGTGGCTGCCATTAATTGCTAAGATCTTCATGAAAATCCTCCCTTTTTCATAAAAGTTTGATTTTTGATACTTTCGCCTTGATTGCCCTAAACTCCTGCCACAATTAAAATTACAGGTTCAGGAATTTCTCTAAGGCTTGCAGGCATTACAGGGTTCATACCCTGCATCCAGGGCCTCTTCCCGGGTGGCAAACCTCACCCGGTTGTCCGGAGCCGTCTGCCGGCCATATTCGCAGTCAGGGCGGTGGAATTTCTTGCTACGAGCATTGCCGACGTAATAGGGCTCCCTATCCTTAACCTCCAGGCCCCACAGACCCCGCTTCTTTTCCCGGGCTTCCCGCTGCAGCTGCACGAAAAGGTCCGCGTATTTCACATTGGGCGGGACCGTCATCACCTGGGCATAGCCTTTGAGCAGCAGTTCGGCGTTGAACATGTGGCTGCGAATTACATCTTCCGCCGGGTCAACCCCGCCGGGAGGCTCAAGCCAGACATAGGCCAGGATGCGCCCGTAATGATCCCTTTCCTGCACATCCCTCTCCAGCCAGATGCGCTGGCCGTCCAAACGGCTCCTGGTGTAGGCGGAGGCTTCTTTACCGTAGGGCTCCACCTCCCTGGTTGACTCGGGAGTGTTCACGCCGATCAGACGTACCGTCTCGCTCTTCCCGTCCTTAAGGCGCACGACCAGGGTATCCCCGTCCACCACCCGGGTTACGGTGGCGGCCACCAGGCCGGCAGGCCCCTTCTTTTCACCCGGTTCAACGGGGGAAACAGACTGGCTTTGGGCGGGCGGCTTTTGCACTTTACCGTCCGTATCCGGAGTTTGGCCGGTATCCGGGGTACGCCCGGCACAACCAGCCGCCAGCAACATTAAGGTAACAAGCAAAACTGCCAGTACTCGAGGTTTATACATAACGAATCCCCCTGTAAGTTTGTTTCCCAACAATCAACCGTTTAAAGTACGACTTCTTCCGGGCCTGTGCCGCAGTATACCATTTAACTGAACATTATTCTTCCTCCAGGTCAACGTTTGCCTGCTCCAGAAGGCAGACGCACTCCACATGGTGGGTCTGCGGAAACATGTCCACCGGCTGGACTTCCACCACCCGGTAGCCGTGCCCGGCCAGGAAGCCCAGGTCCCGGGCCAGGGTCCCCGGGTCGCAGGAAACGTAGACCACCCGCGGCACCGGGCAGCGGGCCAGGGCTTCCAGGACGGAGCGGTGGCACCCCCGCCGGGGAGGATCCAGGACCAGCACATCGGGGCCGCCGCCCCGGTCAAAGAGCCGGGGCAGGAGTTTTTCCACCGCTCCCCGGACAAAGGAGACGTTGTTCAGGTTGTTGAGCCGGGCATTTTGCCGGGCATCGGCCACGGCCCGGGGCGACACCTCCACACCCAGCACTTCCCTGGCCTGCCGGGCCAGGAAAAGGGCAATGGTACCCACCCCACAGTAGGCATCCATCACCCTCTCCAGCCCGGTAAGCCCGGCGTACTCCCTGACCTTTTCGTATAAGACCCGGGTCTGCACCGGGTTGACCTGGTAAAAGGAAGTGGCGGAAAGGCGAAAGACGAGGTCGCCCAGGCGATCAGTTATGTATCCCTTGCCGTAAAGAGTCCTTGTATGTCCAACGTCAACCTCCCTGTCCGGAAGGACGGCCGTTTGCTGGACGACCGTCGTTACCCGGCCAATGCGGGCCAGCTCGCCGGCCAGTTCCTCCTGCCGGGGCCAGCGGTCTTTGGTGGTGGCCAGCACCACCATGGTTTCTCCCGTCGCCACGGCTTTGCGCAAAGTTACATAAGACAGAAGGGTTTTTGAGCCGTCCAGGAGACTCTCCCGATATTTATTCAATAAACATTCAATCATGAGGGCCAGGTTATTAAGTTCCCCGTCCACGATGTGGCATACGGCATCCCGTGCCATCCAGTGCCCCAGGACGTGGGAACCGGGGGCATAAAGGCCCAGGGCCAGCCTCCCAGCCCGGTGTGCCACGTGAAACCTTACCTTGTTCCGGTAATGCCAGGGGTTGTCCATTCCCAGAACGGGCAAAACTTTTACCCCGGTTAATTTGCCGATGCGCTCCAGGCTGTCCCGCACCAGCTTGGCTTTGTACTGCAACTGGTAGTCGTAGGGCAGGTGCTGGACGTGACAGCCGCCGCAACGGGCAAAAGAAGGGCAGCGGGGGCGGCAGCGAGCGGGGCCGGGGAGTAGCACTTCCTCCAGCCGTGCCCGCAGGTATTTCTTCCTAACCTCCACCACCGTTGCCCGTACCCGGTCGCCGGGCACGGCCAGGGGCACAAACACCACCTGCCCCTGCCAGCGGCCCACTCCCTCGCCGCTGTGGCTGAGGTCTTCCACCTCAAGTATGACTTGCTCTCCGGGCTGTACACAAGGCATGGTTATCCTCCAGGCAAAATTTAGTCATACAATCACATTTTCTCCCGGCCAATCCGCCCCGTGCGCCGGCCATTCCTTTTCCACATCTTCCTCTGTAAATATTTGAAAACCCGATTCCACCAGTAATGCCGCAGTTACGCCATGACCTGTTTTGACTTTCCCGCTAAACGACCCGTCGTAAATCCGGTCGTACCCGCAGGAAGGGCTCCGGGCCTTAAGAATGGCAGCCCGTATGCCGTGGTTCCTGGCGATCTCCAGTACAGCCCGGGCTCCCCGGATAAAAGCCCCGGTAACATCCTCCCCCTTGCAATTGACCACCCGCGCCCGCCCCTCCAGCACGTCCACTCCCGTACCGCCCTGTATTTCCGACGCCGGGCGCGGTACGGGCAACCCGCCCAGGCACTCCGGGCATACCGGTACTGCCCGGCCTTCCCTGACCAGTCTTTCCACCACCGCACAGGTCCGGGGCAATCCATCGTAGGAACAGGAATGCCCGGCCAGGCATGCGCTTACCAGATATTTCACTCATTCATTCCCCCCTGTTATTTCCGGCAAAAATGCAGAAACATAACAAATCCATTACGCAAATACCGGCATCGATATTCCGGGTCATGCCACCGTCCACAACCAGGTTGGCACCGCTTCCCGGCGAAAATTTCACCCCGGACACGGATCCTGCATACTTTTCCCGGCTGGCCTTGTTCCCGCAGGCTTTTATCCATTCCCGGCGTAACCGGACCGCTCTGGAAAAGGCCCTGGGCATCCAGAAAGTACGCCCGGCCCCCGCATATCCCTTCTCCCTCTCCCCTTAAAATCCTTCACATTTGAGCTACGTGCGGGCCTGGCGGGAAAAACGCCGGCTGGCGTAATCCGGGCCGGCCCGGAAGCAAAACCGGAAAGAACCATGCTGGTCGAGCCGGTGTCTTCCCCCGGCCGGTACCATGGGATACCGGGCAGGAGGGGGCGGCCTGCCCCCGTATGTTTGGCCACCAATCCCTGAGGATCCGGCAACAATAACCGGAATATTGTTTAAATTTCCCTTTTGTTACCCGCAGCGTATTCCGAACGCAGGTAGAGATTTCCCCTCTTCCAGAAGCTTTTCCACTTCCCTGCGGAAATGTTCCAAATCTATCGGCAGTATTTCAACGGGCACCTGGGTGTAATCAAAGAACTCGAGGATTTTCTCGTCATCAACAGGTATGATCCCGGCGTCCAGCAGCAGGGTACGGTCAAAGTAACCGAAATTCTGCCGGGCGTCAATCTCGTCCCATTTCAAACCTTCTATAAATATCCTGCGCCAGTTCTCCAGCCAGCCTGCGGTCAAATAAAAGTTGCGGCCCCCGGCATCCAGCTCGGCCAGCCGTTCTCCCAGCAGCATCTCAATGCAGTTTTTAGCCCGGATGACCCGCCCACCCCGCCTGGTCACCATTCGCTCCATTTCCGGGCTATTCCTTTTCCAGAATGCCGCAGCACAAAATTTTTTAGGTTTGCGGCCTCTCAAAAAAGTTTCAAATTTGTTCTTTGACAATCTTTACAACTCAGGGTTTTTCCAGCATAATGCTTAAGTGGCATAGGGGAAGCACGCCTCCTCCTTGTATGAAGAGACCAGGGTTCAGGTTTCCTTTTGCCGGTTTTGCCGGTAGACCAGGCCCGAAGCCACGGCCACCAGTTCCCCCCGCTGGTTCTCCACGGTGATCCGGTACAGCCCCGTATGGCGGGTTAAATTTTCCTCCCGGGCGGTGGCCACCAGTTCATCCCCGGGAGTACTTTTCTTTAAATAGCTGATGTTCATATTTATACCCACGGCGGGCACGCCCCGGGAATTACTGGCGGTACCAAAGGCTACATCGGCCACGGTAAAAATGACCCCGCCGTGGGTGATGCCGTGGATATTGGTCATCTGCTCCGTCACCTTCAGCCTGACCCGGGAATAACCGGGCTTAAGCTCCACTATTTCCACCCCCAGTAACCTGGGGAAAGGATCATTTAAAAGCCACTCTTTTAACTCCCCGGACAGGGTGACATGCTCATCACTCATCCTATCTCCCCCGTTTTTGTTTTCAGTTTCCCCACGTCTTTTAATCCCAACCGGTAGCGGGAAAGGATCTGGACAAGGGTAAAAAGTCGGTCGTTGTCTATAATAGGCAGAACCACTGGTCCGCTACGGTGTATTCCGCAAAGTCACCGTCCATCTGGTAGCCGGTTAAGCGGACTTCGGCGCAGAGGTTTTCCCGACCGGAAAGACAGTAGCTGCAATGGTTGCAGGGACTGCAGCATATGGTTAATAACTCCCATCACCTGGTGTTTTTATTAAGGCCGGCTTTATAGCCGGCCTAACTTACCATTAAGGATAGAAAAAATTTATATTAAAAGCTTATTTTAGAAAACGCTTCATTACTTTACCACCCATTCCCCGGGGGAGGTCGCTGGTGATCACGTATTCTTCCGGTATCTTATAAATGGCCAGGCGTCCTTTTAAGTATTGTAACAGTTCCTGCTTATCCGGCATGCGTCCTTCCTCCGGCACGACGAATGCCTTTACCACCTCTCCCTTGAGCGGATGAGGGACGCCAATCACCGCAGCTTCCGCCACCGAAGGGTGCGACGCCAGGGCTTCCTCCACCTCCCTGGGGTACACGTTAAACCCTGCGGTTATGATCAGTTCTTTTTTCCTTCCCGCAATATAGAAATAGCCGTCCTGGTCCCGGTAAGCCAGGTCACCGGTGTGCAGCCAACCTCCCCGCAGCACTTCCCTGGTTTCTTCCTCCCTGTTGTAGTAGCCCTTCATAACGTTGGGCCCCCTGACAACCAGTTCTCCAATCTCGCCGGCGGGCAACTCCCGGTCTTCTTCGTCCACCACCTTGACCTCGACACCGGGCAGGGGGAGCCCGATGGACTTGATCTTGCGGACTCCGTACAAGGGGTTCAGACAAACCACCGGAGAGGCTTCGGAAAGGCCGTATCCCTCTACAATGGGAAAGTTAAATTTTTTTTCAAAGGCCAGCATGTTTTCCTCTGAGATGGAGTCACCCCCGGAGATGACAAACTTCAACCTGGGGAAAGATGCTTTCTGGCGCAGTTTCAACAGTACCGTGAACATGCTGGGAACCCCACAAAATACGGTTATTCCTTTTTCCGACAGCACCTGTAGCATTTCTTTGGGCCTGAAATTATCCAGAATGGTAATGGTACAGCCGAGGTACAGCGGCAGCAGCACACACACCGTCCAGCCGAAACTATGGAACATGGGCAACACCGCCAAAAAGTTATCGTCCCGCCCGAAGTCCGAGGCTTCGTCCAAGGACCTGACGTTGCCCAGCAGGTTGTCATGGGTCAACATAACCGCCTTGGACTGCCCGGTGGTGCCCGATGTATAGAGGAAGGTACAGACCTCGTCACTTTTTACCTCCGGAAAGCAGACCGGCGGAGCCGTCATAATTTCTTTTTGTGTTTCTTCATCCAGGATGAACAGGGTCAGGGGCAGGCCGGGCAACTGTTTGAGCTGAAGGCCAATTGCCGGACTGGTAACGAGAAAACGGGCGCCGGAATCCCGCAGGATGTATAATAATTCCTGGGGCGTCTGAAGAAGGTTTAAAGGCAACACAATGCCCCCCGCGCGGGCTATCCCCAGGTAGGAATAGATAAATTCCGGGCAGTTGGGTAGGGCTAAGGCCACCCGCTCCCCCTGCTTCACCCCCCGGCTAAAAAAAAACCTGGCGTACTGTTCGATATTATTTTCAAGTTCGGCATAACTAATTATCTTGTCATAGTAACTCAAAGCAGGGTGATCCAGATTCTGATCGTGTCTATTGTGTATATCTGATATAATCAATAAAAACCGCCTCCTTCATGTCAGTTGCTGACCTGTATTTTCGACAGGTTTATTTGCTTTTCCTTTTTAATTCGAACCATAAATAGGAATCGCTTAAAAAAGTAAGCTTCTCCCCCTGCAACTTCCCGCCTATTCAGGATAAAAAAAGGAAGTGAAGAGGCTTGACTGTCAAGAAGAACTAAATATCGGCAGGAAGGAAGTTGAGGCTTACCTGGACGAGCTGTACAGCCGCTTTAAAAACAAAGAGGGCGGGGAGCAGCTGAAGTCCCTCGCCCAACAGTTTGTCGAAACAATGGTTGTTTATGAAGAGGAGATAGAAGTGATACTCAAGATCACTTTGGTTACCGGTGGTGGAGGCGGGCCGTACCATATCAAATCCACAGCGGAAAGGCTTGAACTAAAAAACTACTGCCACCAGTCAACGGCCATAACGGAATAACAACAAGCTTCAATAGGACCATTCTACCCAATCACATTATAAAGCGAAGCAAAACTTTCCGCAAGGGAAAAATCCTGGGTGGCGACCCCTCCTAACCACAGAGCCTTTCCGGGCGAAGCCCGGGCGGCAGCTGCCGGCCACCCACCAGGGCGGGCAGCGGCCACCCCTCGCCGGAGGGCCGGTTGACCCCAGAGCTCGACCCCAAAGCCGGGCCGGCCTTCCGGCCGACATGCACGTAGACCCGAAAAATCCGGCATGCACAGTAAATAAAAGCCACAGGCGACCGGGCTGGACCCTGAAGGAATTGACCCCAAAGGGCGGCCCGGTGGCCTGTGGCAACCTTTCACGTAAACACGGCAGCACCGTCGACGGGACACCGGTGCAACTATCCCCCAGCAACGGCAACGGGATCTGCCACTGAAAACCAGGTTACAGCCGGGCTGCCGCCTGGCACCGCGTAATCCGTCCCGCAGCTGCGGGGTACGAGCTACTCACAGCCTCCGGAAGAAAAAAAAGAGGAGCGGCAGGGACTAACCCCGCTGCTCCAGCTGCCGGTGCTCGCTGCGGGCCTGGGCCGCAGCGGCCAGCTCCAGCCATAGCCGTAAACGCGATGTGCTTGCAGAACACCCCGCCCCCGGATAAAGCTAAATGTCGTCAGTAACGCAGCGCCCGCCCCTGTACACTTAAGCAAAGGCCCGGCGCCCGTACTACGCGGGGGAGCCCCGCCCCACTTTCCTGCCGCCAGCCCCTAACGGGCTTCCGCTTGCCTGGCCATGTGGTCTAAGACCAGCGCGTAAGCAATGTCCTTCCCGAGCAGGACTTTCACCGGTCTATTGAATTCGAATTCGGCCCTTACCTTTTCCAGCTCTTCTTCAAACTCCTTTGTATAGTCCAGTGCTGTGGAGACAATTAAGCCGCAGGCATAGCTATTATTGTAAGACGTGCGGCCACCTCCTGGCCTGCGTCTGGCTTTCCCCATCGCAGGAAGTCGGCGAGGAGGAAGTGCGTGCCAGGATGTTCAACGCCGAACAGGTCCTGTACGGCTACGCCCAGGTAATAACGTCCCGCCCAACATATTTCATGCCGTTAAAAAGAAAAGCTACAGAATCAGGCGAGAGGCCTGAATTTTTTTTGTTCCTGACGGTCCGATAGTGTAAAATAAAATCGAGGTTTCCAGCTAAAGGAAAACGGGAGGGAAAACGGGTGCTAAAGTTTAATAAGTACATATGCCCGATTGGGTTAGTGCTGGGGTTTCTGCTCATTGTTGTGGGATGTGCGCAACTGGCGGTGCCGCAGGAGACCCCGGGAAGCCCACCCCAGCAGGTGCAGGGTGCAGTGGAGGGTGCCGCTGTGCCCGCCGGGAATCCCCCGGACCGGCATGCGGTGAGCACACCTGCAGAAGCAAAATTACAAGACCCGGGCGGCAGCCCGGATAGGGGCCCCGGCGCTCCGGAGAAGGACTCGCTGCCGGGCCTGCTGGCGGCCACCGTAACATATGTGGTGGACGGAGACACGGTCCATGTCGTCTTGCCGATGGTCGGGAGGAAAAGGTCCGCTTCATCGGTGTAGATACCCCCGAATCAACTAAAGAGATCGAGCCCTATGGCAAAGAGGCTGCAGCTTATACCAAAAGCCGCTTGGATGGGCGCAAGGTGTGGCTGGAAAAAGACGTGACTGAGCGGGACAAGTACGGCCGCCTTCTGGTCTACGTCTGGCTCTCCCCACCGAAGGACGACGGCGAGGCCGTAGTACGGACCAAAATGTTCAACGCCGAACTGCTCCTTCAAGGCTGCGCCCAGGTGATGACCGTCCCGCCCAACGTGAAGTACGCAGATCTTTTCGCTAAGCTCCAGCAGGAAGCGCGGGAAGCGGAAAAGGGCCTCTGGGGTGCGGTCGTAACCACACCGGCACCGGCCCCCGTGCCCTCCCCTGGTGGTAAAGCCGGCAACGCAGGGAAACACATAGGTAACTCCACCTCGAAAAAGTTCCACTACCCGGACTGCCAGTGGGCTCAGAAAATAAGCCCGAGGAACCGCGTAGAGTTTAAGACGCGGGAAGAAGCAGTAAACGCCGGCTACCAGCCCTGCAAGGTGTGCCGGCCATAAAGCTATAAATTCCGGATAACAGTTTCATTGGAGGAGATGTACCTGTGGCGGAGCTGGGCGCGCATACTGAGGTTGATCTCCGGGAAGTTTGGGGTAAGGATCATTTAAAAGCCACTCTTTTAACTCCTCGGACAGGGTGACATGCTCATCACTCATCCTATCTCCCCCGTTTTTGCTTTCAGTTTCCCCAGGGCAGGCATATTTTCCTGCCGTCAAAAAGAAAAGCCCCGGTGACCGGGATACTTTAATTTTTCAACGTTGTTTGCCAGGGGAACCCACTCGTTCATTAGGCCCAGGCCGCAGGCGGATAGGTTGTTAAAAAGCTGCTGTTCCAGCTCGTTGCGTTCCACCAGCATGAGCACCGTGGGAAGCTGCTGTATATTCAGTCCTGCAGCCAGACTTTTGTAAACATGCCAGTATGGTACCGGCAATTGCCTTTGCAAGAAGAGGTGGAACAGCATTTCCGATCTGACGGAAAGCTGGATTCATTGTGCCTTCAAAGCGAAAACCATCCGGGAAAGATTGTAACCGTGCTGCTTCCCTGACCGAAATTGTCCGTGCCTGCATGCTATCATAATGAATATGAGAATAGGTGTCTTTGCTTATATGCGCTGTCAATGTACGAGCCGGCATATCAGGTTCCAGCTTGCGCCATTTATTTGGAAACTTTTCTGGATCATAAGGTGGCACTGTTGTTGCCATTAGCCATCTGTAGCGTTCTGACCCCTCTTCAATCACTTCGCCTGCTCTGCGCAGTTGTTCAAGTTTTTCCTTAAATATTTCCAGCGCACGACAGTAAGCTTCCGGATATTCCTCACCCGGTTTCATTCGTTTAAAGATTGGGTAGTCGCGTGGTAGATACCGGATAACGTGGTCGTAAATTCCACCCGAACTTTCAAACCCGGGCCAGTTTCGCATAAGTCGGGCATACTCGGAAACATCAACATTGTCAGGATACGGCATATAAACTGTTAATGGTTTGGGCCCCAGCCCAAGCTTCCCCTCCAGGTGAGCTGTTATAACAGGAAGATCTCCAATAGCTTCCCGAACAGTAACGGCGTTTTTTAAACAAAAATTTCCCGCTGGCGGTTCCACGTAATTATTACCCCTGGCCACCTGTTTTAATGCCCTTCGTGTCATCTCATATCCTGCCGGCAGATCGATCCAGTGCGTGGCAGATGGAAATTCTGGTTCAACATCTAATTCCCTGGCCAGACCAATAAGAAACATCCGCTCTCTCATCTGGGGAACGCCATAATGTACCGCATTTAGCAATGTATAAGAACAGACATACCCGAGTTTCTCCAGGATATTGCAGATTTCCTGAGGAATATTGCGACCGGCATAATTCAGAATATCAGGCACATTTTCCATCAGAATGGCAACAGGCTGGAGTATCCTGACATAGTGCAGAAATCGCAGATAAAGAGTAGCACGGGGGTCCATCTTGAAAGCATGAGGATGCCCAGCCACCTCACGAAGTTTAGCCCTTCCAATCCTGGCAAAAGCCTGACATGGTGGTCCGCCCACTATAACATCAACGAGCAAAGCTGGTTCCTCATTCGGATAAAGTTCCCTCAAACAATCTTCGGGTTCCAGGCATGTGATATCTCTGGGCCTGGCATGAAGTTCCTGTTGCTCTTTTCCTCCGGAGGCGTGAAAATTTCGTGCATAAGTACGGGCCGCGAGAGGATCTATTTCAACGTTGCCGATAATCTGAAAACCCGCAGAATGAAATCCCAGCGACAAACCACCGCATCCGGAAAATAAATCCAGCACACGTGGTTGCTCACCTCTGGCCAGCCTTTCAATTTTGTACATGCGAGGATAACTGGCCATCAAGATTAACAGTACCTCCCTGGTTAAAGAAAATTGCTTTTTTTGCATTATACCAGGTCTTGTTATCGTTGAAAAGTATTACGGGCAGCATGAGCGCACCAGACCAGAACGGGGCATTGATGGCATGCTGGCTGGTTTTTTGCAACACATATTTTATCTGCCAGATCCAGAAGAGCAAAATAAAAATCCCGGGGACGATCACGATCCATAAGAGATGCTAATAGCTCCGCAAATTTCCGGCTGCGCCTGGATGAATCCCGCACTGGCAGACCAAACAGGCGTCCCGTTATTCTTACTGTATTGGTATCCATCAAAACTTCCGGAAGATCCCAGGCAAAACACCTTACTGCACCTGCTATATAATCACTCACGCCCGGTAATGAAAGCAACAGGTGCTTTTCAACAGGTATCTGCCCGCTAAAATCCCTTACCACTATTCTGGCCAGATGGTAAAGCGCTTCTATGCGCCAGAAAAGTCCGAGTGAATGCAGTAAATTGTATAATTCTTCCTTTCCTGCCCTGGAAAGGGTCGCCACATCGGGAAAGCGTAAAATAAACCGCTCGTATACAGGTACAACCTGTAAAGCTCTTGTTCTGTGAAGCAAAACCTCAGCTATCAAAATATAATACGGATTTCTGGTCAAACGCCACGGAAATTGCCGGAAATTGACTTTTCCCCATGATATAAGTGCTTTTCTTACCTCACCAATTTCCATTTTTTCAGGTACAAGGTTAAAATTACCCACAAATATCCTCCACCATGAGCTGAACTGAAGATATTTTGAGAAACCCGGGTAAAAAAGTAGACCAGGACCAGTGGTCCGGGCTGCACTTCATCCTGGCCCTGAGGTTATACACTGCAATTAACCGGATCAAAAAGCCAGTTCCCATCACCAACGCCCTTGCTAAACTTTAACTTCAATACTTCTTCATCTTCCTCTATTAATTCAAGCTCCATAAGAACATCCCTTAACCAGATATATTGCAATTTAAACTCAAAACTTCTGCCGGGAACCGTACCATCTGAAAGAATCATCACATCCTCAGCAGAAATTTCCCCATCTTTTAGTAATTTATTAATGCATTTTTGGAATATCGCATGCCGTACCATACTGGATAACAGAATCAGCCACTTACCTTTTTCCTCTGCCTGCTGTAACTTCAGACCTGCCTCCGTCAGGGTATAATATTCTGTACCTCTCTCCAGAAAACCAAGCGCCCTCCCCGTCTCAAGAACGGCCTCAGCTTGAGACTGGGAAATCTTCTTTTTTAAACGAAGGTTCCTGGCTGTAATACGGTTATGCAACACCGGTACAGAACTAATAAACATTTTTGGGGTTTCCTTAATTTCCGGGATGCCTTCAATATTCACAGGCCCCTCAAACACACAGGATAAGAGAATATTCCGCGCGCAGGACAATGCATCTGCTGTGCTGTACATTGCTTTCTCTGTCAAAACCTCTGTGAAATTCTGTGCCGCATCAACCGGTAAATACATCCGTAAAGCATCAATAAATATCATATCCAGCGGAGAATTCTCGGGTAACCCTGAAAGATCCTCTTCTTCAATCTGTCCTACTTCAGCACACTTCAGGAAAACTTTCACAACATTTGATGATGTTAATTTCTTAACCTGTTCCCCCAAAACTTTCAGCATTTCTGATTCATAACCCAGGATGATGGAAACTTTAAGCAAATCCTCCAGGATACCCGTATCGCAAAGCTGCAAAAATTGCATGAGGTCTGCCGTCAGTATCCTTTCTAAAAATGTCACAGCCTGATAAATGTTACGCTCTCCGGTAACCATGTTAAATAAAACTGCTAGCTGACAGGCCGGGTTCTTTCTGGCTTCTTCACTGATTGAATAAAACCTTGTGGCAAATGAATAACAACCACGGGAAACAAAATATTCCGCCACATGTAACCAGAAAACGGGAAATTCTTCGGCGATCAGATCTGATGCAATGCTATCCAGTTCCCTGATAACATCATCATTAATGCGGTCTAGCGTTGACAACAGCGCCTTCCGTGTCCCCCGCTGCTTGAGCTGCTGTACCATACCCTCGAAAAAGGCTTCCAGCGTCAGGGGCAACTCCAGCGGTTGTGGCTTCTCCCCTGTTTGGGACTCATTCACCTGAAGCTTCTCGTGATTAAAAGATTGACTGCTGGAAAGGATCGTCATTAATCTTCTGTGAATTTCCGGATCAAACCGCCAGCCAGCGTCCTCCTTAACAAAATATGGGAAGGCATGCAACACAGCACTAACGCTCTCACTACTTGCGTGCAATTCCCGCTCCATAATTTTCATCAGCTCTTTTTCAGGCACAACTTCTCCACTAAAATAAGATAGTACATTTACAATCCCGTCATGGATGGTGTTATCATTATTAATTCTCAGGGTCAGGTAGTCCCGGGCTTTCTGCTGCCAGTCAGTCTCAATAACCATTTTTCCTTTAACCGGTGAAAAGCCATAGTTTGCGCTGCTTTTGTTACCCGTTGGAGTGCGGCGTTTTGAAAGTTCATGCTTTAACAACGCCACTTCAGTTCGCAATCGGCGGATTTCCGCCCTCATTTGCTCAATTTCAGGTTTAGTCTCTTCTTTTCGATCAATCAGTTCGTCAAATTTACAGTTAACTTCTTCATTCTTTTTTTCACATTCATTACTTTCTCTGTTCCGTATCTGTTCCAGAAAAGTCTCTCCCAGTATTTCAACAGCTATTTCCCCTATACTGGAGTCGTATAACCCGGTATGGAAAAAGTGGATAATCTCCGGCTTACTAAACTGCATTTCAAGCACATCTCCGTACCGGGCACCCAGGCTTTTCCAGACATTATGCAATCCCGTCAGCACCGGTTCATTCGCTGCCATCCGGGCAACAGCACAGATCTCTCCGTGAACAAAGATACGAAAAACACCGGTATCACTCTGGATAAAATGTACAGGGAAATCATGAAGGTGCAATACGCCTTCCAGGTAATCGGCTACCGTCAGGGGAAAAATGGCCACAGGGCAGGCACCCCTCCAGAAAACTTCTAAATCACCATGCAGTTCCAGGCCATCCGGCCATTTGAAACACTGGAACAGGCATTTCTGCCCCACATCATGACCAAACATCTCCAGCTTCATTCACCCGCACCTGCCACCTTCTCCCGGTCAGAAGCCACCGGTAACAATCTCCCACCCTTTTCCTGTAATTTCCCCGCCTTAATCATGTCCTCAATCAGTTCCGATACCTTTTTATAACCAAGATAGGCCAGACTACCATACGCCGGGTGAGATACCAGATATTCACGTTCCTCATCAGACCAACCCCCGTGGGTTATGGTCAGATACCTGATGTATGTTTCCTTTGTAAATCTCCCCCCTGTATCTGATATCAACCGGAGCACTTGTTCCTCATCATTCCACAACTCTCCCGCAAAACGGGCAGCAGCCAGTTGTTTAACCAGGTTCTGCCCCAGACAGTAATCACAGTTGCCGCAAGTATCTTCCACAGGGGCCCCCATGTGCTCCTGAATAGCTGCTACCCGGCAACAACTCCCCTCTGCGTACTCAACCATCCTGGTCAGTCCTTCCTCGGCCAGCTGTCTGAACTTTTCCACAGGCTCGTAATCAAATTCCCTGGCTGCTTCTGCAGGATAGGGACCTGTATATTCCAAATGTAACTGCCGGTCCCGCGCCAGCCAGTGCACAACACCCTGCTCCATCAATCCAGTCAGTATTTTTACGGTATCCTGTACCGTCTGGCCCAGCTCCCGGGCGATTTCCTGCACAGATACCTCCACCGGCAAATCCTTCATATAGCTGAAAAGAACTGGCGCCTTTGCCCGGTCCACGCGGGATATGAGCACTGTACGGGGCAATACAGTTCTTTTCAACCAGCCCATGCGTTCAAAGTGGTAAAACAAAATGTTGATATTAACGTCTGTTCTGTTTTTCAGTCTGCTGGCCAGCTCATCTTCTGTCACAATTCCTGAGTGCCGCCAGGTAATATTATTCAATTCATAAGCAAAAGCCTTTACATCATTCTGCTTGATAACGCTCTTTTCCAGCAATGACCTTTGTATTCTGATATCATCCTTGTGATAAAAAAGCAGGCAATCGGCAGGTTCCCCATCCCTGCCCGCCCGGCCCGCCTCCTGATAATAAGCCTCCAGGGTGGGGGGCATCTCAAAGTGAATCACCCGCCGCACGTCAGGCCGGTCAATACCCATGCCAAAGGCACTGGTGGCAACCATCACATCTACCTGCCGGCTGAAGAAAAGCTCCTGGGCAAGGGTCCTTTCTTCACCGGTCAATTCTCCGGTATAAAGAGCCGCCCTGATCCCGCAGGCCATCAGGTGGTTATATACCACCCGGGAACGGTGGCGGGAAGCTGCATACACAATGGTGGGCCGCCTATCCGCTGCCAGCATCGCCAGCAGCAGCTGTAACTTGTGGGCAATCATTTCATCCCGTTCAAAGCGGGAAAAATTAACCACCCCGAAATATAAATTCTTTCTTACTGCCAGGTATACAATGGCTTCACCCCGTTTAATGCCCAGGTGATGGCATATGTCCTCCAGTACCGCTGGAGGTGCTGTGGCCGTAAAGGCCGCAACAGGAATCTGGCCAAACCCGGCCAGCCAGTCCCTGATACGCAAAAATTCCGGACGGAAGGAGTGGCCCCACTGCCACACACAATGAGCCTCATCCACCACCAGTTGAACTATCTTCTGTTGCTTCAGGATCCTGCGAAATGATTCGTCGGCAAGGCGTTCAGGCGAAACGTAAAGTAGCCTGATTTGCCCTTCCAGCAGACGATACAATACCTCCTCCCTTCTGGCCTTACTCTGGGTATATGAAAGATAATCTGCACAGTCAATTCCCTTTTCCCTTAGATGATCCACCTGATCTTTCATCAGTGCAACCACCGGGGTCACCACCAGAGTGAGACCGGGTCGCATCAGGGCCGGTAATTGAAAGCAAAGAGATTTGCCTGAGCCGGTATGCATCAGCACCATCACATTTTTCCCTGTCAGAATTCGGCGAACAACTTTCTCCTGAACAGGTCTGAATCCGCTGTACCCCATCCGGTAAAGCATGGCCATTATTTCCGGTCGATAGATTACATATTCCTCATCCTTTAAACAGGAACGGGGCAGTAAACTCACATCTTCCTTTACCCCTTCTGCAGGTATCTCCCTGTTGGGTGCGATAAGCCTGTTAAGCCTACCCACAATGTCCTGAAACGGTTCAACCTGAACCGGTATCGGGTGAATTACCTCCTTAAAATGCTCTGCATAATCCATAAAGGCCAGACGTTTATCCAGCACCACAATTATTCCCTTGTCGTTTCTGGTGCGGATCAGTCGACCGCAGGCCTGGGCAAAGCGCAGAACAGCCAGAGGTAAGTAATATTTTTCAAACCATTTATCCTCACCGTAAAGGGCCATGCGGCCGGCCACCAGAGGTTCATCCACCCCCGCAAATGGGAGTGTTTCGATAATTAAACACTGCAACTGGTCACCAGGAAAGTCCACCCCTTCGGCAAAGGAACGCAGGCCGAAAATAATCACGCCTCGCTCATCTTTGAACTTTCGGATTATGGCCTCCCGGGAAAGTCCTTCTTCCTGGACCAGAATCTCCAGACCGGCACTGCTGGCAAGAGGAAGGCAGGCTTCCTTCATTAACAGCAAACGACTGCGACTGTTAAAAATCACCATTGTTCGCCCCCCGGCGGTGGCAGCCAGCTGGATAATCATACCCGCTGCCTCCTGCCGGTATTCCCTCTCATACTCCCCGCTGGCCAATGGCAGTTCGATGGGTATACAGAGAGTCGCCTGCCGGGCCAGGTCGAAAGGTGAATCGTACTCGGCGTAATGATAGTCACTACCCAGACCCAGGCGTTCAGCCACATACTGGCCCTTATCCCCGGTCGACAGTGTTGCGGACAGAAGTACGCGGGCGGAAAAATTCTTGAGACAGAGGCTGGCTTCCCTCTTCACTTCAAGGGGAGCAACATGTAGCTGAATTTCCTGTGCTCCCTTAACAAACCATACAGCATATCTGTCCAGCCGGCCATTGAGGAGGTTCATAACCCCTCCGGCCCGGGTTTTCTTTTCGTCAAATTTCCGGTCCCTGAGGAGGGAGACCAGTCGTATGAATTCCGGGGTGGTTTTTAAAAACCCGTTTACAGGAACAGAATCGCCCTCCGGTATATTCTGCACCCGGGCAAATTGCTCCATGATTCTGTTTATCTCCGGGAACACTGCATCTCCATAAAAAAAGCTGATCACGCTGGTACTGGAGGAAGTAAAGGCATCCTCCAGGGCATGGGCCTCATCCACAATCAGAGCTGAGTTATCTGACTGTAGAAAGGGTAGTACGGCATGATTGGTAACAACAATCCCGGCATCTTCAGCCTTTAGACGCGCCTGCCTGTGGAAACATTGTTCAAGAGTACAGCTTTCACACTCGTTATATTGCACAGAGCATTCTTTCAATAAAACTTCTCCACCGGTCTCACCGGCACTCATGAATATGGCCTCCACTTCTGACGCCAGGCCAGTGTCTGTTACATTTTCCCAATATTTCAATAACTCTCTCCACGGCCCACCATGTTCCAGGTATTGATTTACCCGGCGTTTGCACAGATAATGGCTCCGGCCTGCCAGGAAAACCACCTGAACAGTTAGTTTTTTTACGGTAACGATGGTACACAATGTATTATAAAATCGCTTTTGCAGTACCACGGTACTGGTGGATAAAACCACTTTTTGTTGTGCATTCTGAATGTGCATTAAAGCAGCAACTATAATGGCCAATGTTTTTCCCGTTCCTGTGGCAGCCTGAATTAGAACAGTCCCCCCCTGTAAACCCTGATAAATTTCATTGATTAAAGCCTGCTGTTGCGGACGATGTTCATAATTCTGCACCACACTCCGCAGGAACTTAAGACTGCCTGATGTTTCAAATCCCAGCCCATCTGTAACATCCCCGGAGTAGTTATTCAGCAAATGTTTTCTGCAGTGGGGTGCCAGAGCCAGTTCCAGCCACCCTTCATCAACCAGGCTAACCCTGTCAAGACACTGTTGAAGTTGAATCATCTCTGCCAGTCTGACCAGTACTTCCAATCCTGTACCGGCTCCGGCATCCAGGCCAGCCAGGTAATCGTCCGGCGTGCTGCAATCATTACCCGGATACATCAGTCGCATGAGTAACGAAAGATTGATTATCCTGAAAGGGAGGGGTAGCCCCTGATCCTCAAACAGCCTGACCACCGCTCTTTTCTCCTCCGGGGACCAGACCACGAGAAATCCATTGCCAGCCACATCCAGCAGTAATTTAACTGCTTCCTGAGTGGTCAGAATCATATCATTGGCCGTATGCAGACGGGTGGCAGCAGCTTTATGGGGGTTGCGGGTTGCTCCGTTATCGATCAATCTGTCAACCTGAACACCATCACTCCCCAGGCAGCTCAAACTGATCACCATCCCCTGCGTATCCTTAAGAGATGCATAGGCAACCTGCAGGACAATACCATTCCTGGTGGAGTAAGCCGGATGATTTTGCAACTCTACTGCCATTTCCTGGTTCTTATCATCCAGAAACCAGCTGGCCTCAGCCGCCCTGGCACTGCCGGCGAGAGCCAGTTGCCGGCTCCATTCAACCAGGTAAAAGCGGTTGTCAGGATATCGCATGGACATGATTTCATAATACTGTGCTGCCTGCTTATGTTTCCCGGATTCAGCCAGACGACGAGCCATCCTCTCTACAGTTTCATCCGGAAAACCCGGGTCAACCAGCCAGCAACTACCATGCTTCTGCCAGCGTTGACCCTCCCCTTTCTTCAGGACCATGTTTATTTCAAAATCTGTAATACCCCGTCCCAGCAGCTTCTGCAATTCCTTAATATTCAATGGCCCCCGTTCAAGAAGTAGTTCTTCTATTTTATCGGCAAGTTTGTCATAGTTCATGGTCTTCACCCTGGGCGGTAATCTTCCGAACCTCTCCACGACCTATCAGAGAGTTAAGTAATTCCGCAACCTTCTGGCCTGTTTTTCCTGTTACCCGCAGACCCACCTCTATATTTGCACCTAGCCCGTGATAGGTAAGATTTGCGGAAGTTACCAGCAGATCCCTATCATCAACAAGCATCAGCTTGGCATGCAGCGAGGTCATCGGATCGCTGGAATCCTCCGGTCTGGTGAAATATTCGGGCGGGGTAACGTCCTCCGGCCACATGGCATTGAGAACAGGTAAACGCTGTTCCAGGCGATCAGCAAGAATTCTGATACGCTGAACTCCGCGCCGGCGGGCTCTTGCCAGTGCTTCAATTATGCTTTCACAACCTGATGTCAGAGAATAACCAACCAGGTCGATGGACCGGGTGGCCCGCTCCGCCATTTCACACAATATTTCCCTGGTGGAACGTGCCGGTATGGATATATTTACCGGACCTGTCCAGACAAGATCCACCCTTTCCTTCTCTCTGTTGGCCACATTCAAAAAATAACTGGCGGTACGCAGAGCAGTGCAGAGCACCAGGGAGTCAGATGCCGAGCGGAGAAATCTGACTGCAGCACCCAGTGCCTGACCGGAAATATCCAGTTCACTGGCAACAGACACTGAAGGAGAGTGGTGGTGCAACCGGCCCTTTTCAAGCGCATCTGCCAGCAACTTGATTTTTTGTGCAGGGAGAATGCGTAACAATAAATCCAGGGATTCAAGCGTTTCCTTTCGCAAACCGCTCAACCCTTCATTCCATACTGAAGAAGCCATAACCGGTTACCATCGGTAGATCCATAACCAGTGCCCGGTCCAGCAGACGGTTGGATTTCTCACAGGAAGTCTCGGAAATTAAAGTGCAGGCATGACAGGCAGCAGCATTGAAACTACCCGTTGCTGCGGGGTCATGTTCGGCACAGAGGGGATCAGAAGAACACACGACGACATCTTCCAGTAAACCATCCATTATACCGGCAAACCTCTCCGGTTCTCCCTGCATAACAAGGCCGCCCAGACTGCCATCTGAATCAGGGGTAGCAGTATAAATTAAAATACCCCTCATCTCATTATCAGCGTATATACGTTCTCTTAAGGAAGAGCTGGAATAACCACACTCCAGTGATAGCTGCCGGATCAGCAGATGGGCCAGGGTATGTAAAAACACAAAACGCGGAGTTATTTCAACCCATTTATAATCATTCTTCTGTCTTTCCCTTAACCAGCGGTTATAGTTCTTATTAAGAACTTTAACCCTCTCCTGCACTTTGTCGATATTTTCCCATCGTTCGATACGCTGTTTATCCAGTATAATGAAAATACCTTCCCCCCGGGTTTCCACTGCAGGAAGCCAATCAGTTCTTTCCCGGCTGAGCCAGGCAAAGGAGGCCTCACTGTCCTCCCCCGGGGGCTCAATCCTGGTAAAACCCCGCAGTACCCGTACCTCCCGCAGGCGGCTGATCAGCACAATTTTTTCTATAAAATCACTGTATCTTACAGGAACCTCACCAGGACTGGCGGTGAAGTTCTCATCATTCTCATTATTGCAGGTGGAAAGCTTCAGCCATTCATCCCATTTCAGATCAGTGGAAATACTGGCATTTTTACGCATCCCAATTATTTGTTCAACTTCCTCGATGGACATTCCCTTAAAGTAAACCCGGGCAATCTGATCCAATGTGACACCCTCTTCAAGCCAATTCTCAATATCTGACCACTTTTTTTCCAGTCTCTGCATCCGGGGGTCAGTCCAGGGGGGAATGGAAACAGCACTGACCACCACCGGAAAATAAACATTGGAAGCACCTCTTAACAGACCCCGTGGTTTGCTATCGCAATCGCTTTCGTCACAATCCCGCCCCAGCCAGGGACGTCTGCCGTTACACCGGGAAAATACATGTGAGGCCCCGGTAGCACCCCCCAGGTCATGTTCCAAACCACAGGTTTTGCATTTAACCACCAGACCCTTCAGGGAGCCGGTGGTCCAGGTACCATTAAGGTAAAGTTCCGGCTGAGAACATACCTTCCCATCCTGATGAGCCCACAAAATCCAGGGAAAATCTTCAATATGTCCCCGGTCGCAGGCCACAATTAATCTGGCCGGGTGGGTTTTACCCCCACAGTTGCAACGTGGCAATCTATTCTGACCTGTCACAGGAAACCTGTTGCTCAGGCGATGGCATTTGACACATACCCGGTAGGTGGGAAAAGAAATACAGGGCACATCAAATTTACCTTCATTTTTCGGGGCATAAAACTCCATAACCCCCAGTATCTTTTGCAGTCTGGGCTCTAAAATGACGTCCCCGTAGGGCCATTCATCTATACCGATGATCATCACCGAATCATCTGGCAGATCCACAATTGCTCCCGGACCGAAGGTAGAAATTAACTGACTGGGCCTGATTTTCCCCGGTATTTCCGTCACTATATCTCCTCCTGCTTACCGCTTTTATAATCTTGAGATGTATAACACTAAATACGCCTGTAAAAAAGACCACATTCCTTTTCCACTTCCCTCAGAGACTCCGGAATAGCTCTGGCCCCTTCCACATTCTGATCATAATGCCGGATAAGCGGTGCCACAGAAGCCGCCAGTCTACCCATGTTTGGTTGTAAATAGCGCAGGTCGCTCTCCTCAAGACGCCTCCGTTCCCACCAGTCAAAGACGCGCTCCAGCTCCAGTTCAAAACGGTCCCGTTCGGCTGGTTCGACATTTTCAACTCGTGTCAGCAGGCTCTGTTTAATCCGGTCTACCAGAGGGCGGTGCTTCCCGAACCGATCAAATTGTCCGGCACCATTATTTGGCGCAAGATCCGGGGCAAGGGTTCTGGCAAGCCCGATGACCACACCGGTTAGCCCGCGATCAACCGCCCTGGGTGAGAAGGGAGTAACACTGGTGGCCTCCACAAACCGGTAGAGCATGGTATGATAGCTGATAAATCGCTCATAGTGAGACATATCCCTGGGTCTATGAGGGTTGTATAAAGTTACCACAAGTCCGGGGTACCGCCGGCCCACCCGGCTGGTGGCCTGAATGTACTCTGAAGTTCCCTTGGGCTGTCCGTTTACTACCATTAAACCCAGGCGATCAACATCCACACCCACGGAAATCATATTGGTAGCAAGCAGAACATCAATGGGATCGCTGGTTGCATCTTTTTCCAGTGCCGAAAGAATCTCAGGAATTTCATCCGCTTTGCACCGGCTTGTTAATTCCACCTGTGTTAGAGGACGGGCATACTCCTCACCCCCTGCGAGGAGACTGATACGGTCCGGTATGTCATCTTCCACCAGTCGAACTGCACCACCAAGTTCCCGCAGACTATTAAAATAACCCACAAGAGTCCAGTATGGGTCCAGTTCTTCGGGTTTGTACAGGCCACTCTGTTTCATCTTCCACAGGGAATGCAGAAGTGAAGCATAAACCCTGACCACGGTTGTTTTCATGCTTCGTTCTCTGGCACATACACCGGCATAAAGTCTGCCCGGTGTTGTTTCTGCCGGTTTTTCAAACGAAAAGAAGTTATCTTCCGCCGTCAGTCCCGGCGGTGGAAACTGACGTACAGCTCTTGCAAAGACCCGGCCTATCTGGTCACCGGCCCGGCGGATAGTGGCAGTGGATGCTACCACTTTGGGACGTACCGGCCGACCATCAACTTCAGTTGTGCAGAGTTCATCCACCATCGCCTCATACAATCCCACCATCGTTCCCAGTGGTCCAGATATAAGATGCAATTCGTCCTGGATAATCAGGTCCGGAGGTGCCAGGCCATCAACAGCAGTAATTGTGGCTCCATTACCAGGTTTATGGGGATCCCTGTCAGCAGGCGTGAGAAAACCCCGGATGGAAGAATATCGGTCTACTTTACCCAAAATGGCTCCCGCCCGGGGTTTCCAGGGTACCCGGGCCATCTTGTCAACAGTGCCTATGACAATCGAAGGTGTTCGTGTATAAATATCTTCATCCACTGTATAGACGGGAATCGCTCTGTTCACATCGTTGACATTTCCGTGAAACTCACATTCCTCCCGAGGGCAGTGTATAAGCAGGCTGTTAATTTTATGATTAATCCGATAGTTAGATGCGGTTAGTTTTTCCCCGCACCAGGGACAGGCATGAAGTTGAACCGGATTCCTGGAGTTTATTTTTATACCAGATCTTATATCGTTCAGTGCTTTCTCTGCATCTTTTACATCATTTGGTGTACTTGACTGCCCCACCCAGAGCCCTATACTGAAGGGAGTTGTACCCCAGGTTCCAGGGTCCCTGCGGCGCAGAACCTCACAGGCGCACATCAGAGCAGCCGCCCGCTGAAACTGTTGTATGGTTAAAAGACGCAGGGTGTAACGCATTAAGACTGCCGTACCTGACCCGTTTAGCCCTGCCCCGGTCAGCCGTCGCCAGGCAATGGTAAAGGCTGCCAGTCCCAGATAAGCCTCCGTTTTACCACCACCGGTAGGAAACCAGAGTAAGTCAACCAGCTCACGTTCATCATCCGCAGGGTTAACAATACCCTTCAGGTTAAGCAGTATAAAAGCCAGCTGAAAGGGACGCCATCGACCGTTCAGATCTGGTGCTGATGTTTTCCGCCTGCCGGTTCGCCTGTACTCTGCTGCCCACCTGCCATAAGAAAGCTGGTAAAGCATCGCTTCATTGGCAAACTGGAATGCCTTTCTCACCCGGCAATTATGTAGCAAAGCAATACCGCCCCGGATGCGCCCCAGTACATCCCGGCACCGTGCCAGATGCTCTCTGGCTACCGGTTTCTGCGAGTCCTTCAGATCAGCAACCTCTTTTTCTTTTGCCGTTATCCAGTTCTCATAAGCCCGCGGTAACTCCTCCAGTTCAGAAATGAGCTCTTCCGGATCGGAGCAGCGGGCCAGAAACATCATATCCAGACAACGCAAATCCCTCAGTTCCAGGTGCTCAACCTTCGGCAATTCAAAGGTGGGAATGATTTCTGTAAAGACCCTGCAGGCCAGCCGACCCTCAACGCCACTCCAGCCAACTGCACAGCCATGTCCAACACCAAACTCCATTTTATTCCGGTAGAGAAGGCTGAATGTTTCGATATCCGGGTCTGAGGAATTGTTTTCCAGGGAACGCTCGACAAATACAGGTTGAGAACCATGTCCTTGAAGGTGAATTTCCGGTTGAAACAGGCAGAATCTGTCAAGCATTTCCTTCTCTCCGGGCCGGCGATTGCCGTTGAACAGAAACACTGTCAAAAAGCGTTCTTCGTTACCACTGCGACATATCCATTTAAGCCGGCCACCCCTGGCTAAGTTTCTTGAGTCACTGTTATCATGGCCAACCGGAATATCAATGACTTCCGCAACAGGAGTTCGCTTCCAGCCACTATCCGGGTCAATCTGATCATACACTCCGTATGATACATAACATTTTACAAGCTCTGTATCTTTTTTCACCATAACAGTTAAGCCGATGGATGAAGGCATAAAGGCCATTGCCAGCGGCGCCTGTTCAAAATCATTTACATCATCCAGTTCTTCAGATTGACCTGTGGTTTCTGCCCTGCTATCGTCTTCCATTGGGTTGATTGGTGTCTGGTCGGGATATAAAATCCCGGTTAAGTAGTGAATGGTTGGCGGATCCTTGATTTGTTCCTCTATATCACCGGGACCCACCAGATCAATCCGTAAGTTTTTCAGAATTTCTTCTCTAATACCGGTCATTTTACTCACCTTTCTGTTTATCGTAATGAAATTATTTACGCCAAAATCATTGATTGATCCAGAAAACCAGGCTTACTGGCAGTTTGAGGTTATTCATCGGCCGTTATTAATCGCAGGTGGCTGCCGCGACTGCCCGGGAAATGTATCAACCATTTTACCACCACCCTACTGGCTCCGACCGGTATGCATCTCGCAGCACAGTATAACGGCATGAAGCAGCTGTCCTCAACGGCCTGCTGCATTTGTTTAAGATCCGTATTTATCTTTATCTGAACGGTAACCACCAGACATTCGATGGATTATCGAATTTTTGAATCATTTTACCCGGCAGTTTTCGTCCTGCAGGCAGCCGATGCTTACCAGAATTGGAAACTTAAATTTCGCCACCGGCTTGCAAATTTCCTCCATATGTTCAACTCTTTTTTCCTTTTATTTTCTGGACTAGAAACCTTGATTCTATTTTACACTATCTCACAGGCAACGGGCTAACAGGGAACAAAAAATCAGGCCTCTTGCCTGATTCTATGAATAGCAGGTCGGGTTAATGAAAGCTTTAAACTGCGCGCCCGGTCCCCCTCGCCGGCCCCCCTGGTCGGACATCCACATGATTAAACCCCACATACCGGCCTCCCCCCGGCCACCCAGTTCTTCGGCGACAGCTTACACTCCCCGGGACGGCACCCGACACGACAATGTCTGCCGCGTTACCCAGCAGGTACTGGCTGTTCAAGGTGCCGGGTGAGGCAGGAGCGGCCCGAGCGCCACCACGGTGAGCGGACCGGCGATGCCGTCCACTTACAGGCCGCAGTAGCGCTGCGGCGCCTCCACCGCCCGCCGGGTGAGCAGGCCGAAGATGCCGTCAACCGGCCCGGGGTCGAAGCCTGCGGCGGCCAGTTCCCGCTGCAGTTCTGTCACGTTCAACCCACAGCCGCCAGGAACCGGCATCAGCGACCGCCCTCCACGATCTGCCGTATCTGGTCCACGTCAACGTCTGACTGCCTTGCCACCAACAGAGGTCAGCAGGGTGATGGACTTCTGCAGTTCTTTGAACAGTGGCTCCAGGCGCACAAGAAGGTAGCCGGCAACCACCATTGGAAACCCGTAGTTCGCCACCAGCTTGAAAATTTCCTCCACCATTGACACTTCCCGTACAAAAAATAAAGGGTGGTATCCCCACCAACCCGGCCGCCATTGGTTTTTTAAGAGGCCTCCTCGAAGAGCACGTTTGGTCGTGCGGTCTGTGCGCTTACCTTGCTCACCAAAGCGCCGCCGGAGGTCAAAAAGACGTTCCTGGCGATGATCTGATCCATCGCGTTCTGCACCTCGGCGGCGGTCAGGTTGTCCCTGGGGTTGTTCAGGTTGAGCGTGATATGACGTGGAGCGCTACCTGGACAGGATCTACGAGCCCTTTAAAAACAGAGAAGACGAAGAGCACTTAAAGCCCCTCGCCCAACAGTTTGCCGAAACAATGGTTGTTTATGAAGAGGAGATAGAAGTGATACTCAAGATCACTTTGGTTACCGGTGGTGGAGGCGGGGGGATTCGAACCCACCGTCCGGAAGAACAGCCACAGGAGTTTCTCCGAGCGCAGGCTGTGTTTTAGCTTTCGCCCCTTTGGCGGCCACAGCCAGCCTCCGCAGGGGCTATCTCGTTTTGATGTCCCGCCGGGCCTCCGAGAACCGTCCCGGCGGCAAGCCCGTTAGTCTGACACCCTATCCCGCGTCACGGGCCGGACCCGGGTAGGATGTGGCCGCTAAATTAAGCAGCCAGAGCGTATTCTTCGTTGGCAGTTATTGTTTTTCCACCGTTTTACGGGCTGATGGAACCCCGGCTCGCTTCTCCTGCCACCGCTTCCCCCGTCGAAACCTTTCGCCCCCATGTCACATATTACATCTTCCCCCGCAGGGCCCGCTCCATTTCCCGCTTTGCGTCCCGGGCGGCCATGTCTTCCCGCTTGTCGTACACCTTCTTGCCGCGGGCCAGAGCCAGTTCCACCTTGGCCTTGCCCCGGTCGTTGAAGTACACCTTTAGCGGGATCAGGGCCAGGCCCTTTTCCCGGCTCTTGCCCAGCAGGCGCAGGATCTCCTTTTTATGCATCAGGAGCTTGCGCGTCCGCTTGGGCTCGTGGTTGAAGCGGTTGCCCTGGTCGTAAGGGCTGATGTGCATATTATACAGGAACAGTTCGGCGTTTTCAACGCGGGCGAAGCTGTCCTGCAGGTTGGCCCGCCCTGCCCGCAGGGATTTGACCTCGGTGCCGGTCAGGGCGATGCCGGCTTCGTAGGTTTCCAGGATGTGATAGTCATGGCGGGCCTTCCTGTTTACCGTGACCACCTTTCCCACCATGACCACCTCCCCTGCTGATAAATAAAGCCCTACCTTCAGGCGGCTGGGCTAAGTAACTTCTTTAAATACCTATACTTATCACAACAGCCTATACTTATTATAGCAGTCTATACACAAATGTCAACAGGCAATTCCATTTTCTGGCCCGAAGGCCCTGGGGGCAACCGGACGCATGGGAAAAAAGCCGGCAGAAAGAACCTGCCGGCCGGCATCTTTTATAGCCCCATTTCCCCGGCGATCCCCTGCATGGACTTAAGCCCGATTTCCATGAACTCCTCCAGGGAGAGCCCCATTTCGGAGCAGCTTTTAATTTGTTCCCTGTTCGCCCCCCGGGCAAAGGATTTTTCATGAAAGCGGTTGAGGAGGAAGGGGACGTCTATGGCGGAGAGCTTCTTTTCCGGCTTGATCAGGGCTCCGGCCACAATCAGCCCGGTCAGGGGGTCACTGGCGTAAAGGGCTTTGTCCAGCAGGCTCTGCCGGGGCAGGCCGTGGACTTCATTGTGGGCCCGGACGGCGTAGACTATTTCCTCCGGCAAACCCTCCCGGGCCAGAAGGTCCGCCCCTTCCATGCTGTGCCGGGCGGGCTCGTCCTTCGTCCAGTCGTAGTCGATGTCGTGGAGCAACCCGGCCAGGCCCCAGATATCCTCGTCCTGGCCGAAATGCCTGGCCAGGCCGCGCATGACCGCTTCCACGGCCAGGGAATGCTTTACCAGGTTGCGTGTTTTCAAATGCCTGGTGAGAAGAGTATAGGCTTCGTCCCGCGTCACGTTTGAAGACTCCCTTCTTTTATAGTCAGAAACCTGGCCGTAGCCCGGGCGGCCACCCTGCCGTCGGGAAGGATGAGGCGGGCGGAAAGCTCCCATAGCCGCCCTTTACCGCCCACCTTCCATGCCTCCACGGTCACCGGCACGCCCACGGGCACCGGGTGGCTGAAACGGGTGAGCATTTCCGCCGTCATGGCCGCAACGCCCCGGCGCCAGAGCCACTGGGCCATGGCCTCGTCCAGCAGCGTGGCAATCAAACCGCCATGCAACAGGCCGTCCCAGCCCTGGTGTTCTTCCCCGGCGGTAAAGGTGGTCCGGCAAACATCGCCCTCAAGGGAAAACTCCAGGTGCAGGCCGATGGGATTTTGGGGGCTGCAGGCAAAACACATGCCGTCACTGCGGCTGAAACCGTACATGACCTTCATTCACCTTGCTTTTGGGTACTCGCCACACTTATGGGGAAGTGTCCCTTTTTGAACACGGTATACAGATATTTTACCAAAAATTTCTCGTTTCGCAAGTGGGGCCGGGTTCACGGGCCCCAACCTGGCGGCTGTCTTGTAAGTGAGCCAATTGCGATGTTCGGAAGTAGAGATGAATAGGCCGTTTTAGGGCAGTGGCAAAAATATTTTACCCCGGCACG